>CAYVOZ010000192.1:0-5121 GCA_964453325.1 uncultured Christensenellaceae bacterium
GGAGTGGGTGCCGCGCCGCTTGGCCGCTGCAATTCTGGCACGAACAGCTGACATTGCACGCTGCGTTGCAGCACATAGGGAATCGCCTGATGGTTTCCCGGGCGAGAATACACTATCAGGGGGAATATCCAATGTATACACCATTTTTGTTACAAGCGGAAAACTTGGCATTTTCTTTTCACGCTCGATTGCAAACAGATGGCGCACACCGATCCCTAATTCTTCCGCAAGTGCTTCGCGGGTTAAACGCTTCTTTTCACGGGCGGTTTCTATGAGTTTCCCGAATAGTTCATCTTTGAATTGCACTATTACTTCACCTCCTGTTTTATTTTGATATGGATACGAGGATTGTAACAGGGTTTAATAGTGCGATATTAAACGGCTCTATTGGAGCATGAATGTATAGATACCGAGGGCTGAAGCCCTTAATATAGTCGAGTGCGCGAAGGCTGAATAGGCACAGTATTTCTTCCAAAAAAAGAATGATTTTGGAGGGCTTGTTTTCTTTACGCTTTTTCAGCCGAGAGCGCGCCTTAAAGGGTAAATATGATGACTACTCTGAATTTGCAGTAGGTGAGCAAAAGGGCTTAGAAGTGAGCCGTAGGTACAAGGCAATGACAACGGGTGTTCAAATTTGTTTAGAAGTTTTTTTAGAAGCCCACAAAAGCACTGAATAATGCACGGATGATTGCATAATGAAAAAAGAGGGAAAAGAGCAATTCCCGGAGCAGCCTTAGAAGTGGGAAAAAGAAAACGACCTCGTGAAAATCCCTTCACAAAGCCGTTTTTTGGTCTGGGTGACAGGAATTGAACCTGCGACCTCCTGAACCCCATTCAGGCACGCTACCAAACTGCGCTACACCCAGTCATACAACGATATTCATTTTTTATGCAGTTTCGTGCTTCCACCCCATTCAAGCACGCTACCAAACTGCGCTACACCCAGTCGGCTTTTCAGCACTTGTTTATAATAATACTTCGCCGTTCGGTTGTCAACCGAAAAAACATATAAAAACCGATAAAAAGCGCCCGCTCACAGCTATAGGTATGGCGGGCGCTTTTTTATTCATTTCACTTATGCCGTTAAAAAGGCCGTCGCTCTGAAAATTATTCCTTCTCGAAGCCTATTATGGGCTCAAACTGGCTCTTGTCCGCAGTATCATAGTCCGCGCTCATATCGGTGCAGCCATAGCCGTCCACGATATCCTTGTATACGCGCGAATAGCCGTATTCCGCAGAGGACTCCAATATCTCATAGAACAAATGCTTATGACCGTGTCTGTTCTTGGGCAGAGTGAAATGCACGTATTCTTCGACTTCTTCTCTGGTAGAGCCTATCACAGGCTCATAGTCCTTGCTCTCGTGCTCTTCGCTCATCTGTTTTGCAAAGAGATCACCGCTGCTGTGGTGGTCCAGACAAACGCCGTCGTTCTCTGTGGTCTCGAAGGTAGGGTCATAACCGTATTTTATAGCCTCACCGTTGGGGGAGCTGTTGGTAATGTTGCCGATTTGAGACATTTAAGTATACCTCCTCATGCATGTATGTTGATTCTCTGTAAGCCAAAATAGAATTATCCGGCTATGTGAGAAAAGTATTATTCATATCTTGAAGTCAATTCTTGTATGTGAATAAAGCATAACACAATATGGTATATTCGTCAATCAAAATCGAGATTTTTTACAACATTTCGCACCGGTCAGACCAATTCCGGGGCGTTACATTTTGCCGTACTCGTCGCAGAGCTCGCCTATCGCCTCGGACATCCTGTCCCACGAAAAGCGGTACGCTTCCTTATTTATAGCAGTCTCCATACGGTCGGCGTCCCCCGAGAAAAACTCTGCGGCGGCATCGGCAAGGGCGTCGGGATCACGCGGCGCGACGACATAACCTGTGGCCTTATCCGTCACTACCTCGGGCAGTCCGCCGACGTTCGTGACTATGACCGGCTTTTCAAAGCCGAAGGCTATCTGTACGATGCCGCTCTGAGTTGCGGATTCGTATGGCAGAGCCACGATATCGCACGCTGCGAAGTATTTCTCCACCTCGCGGTCGGGGATATAGCCCTCCACCGTCGTGACGCAGTCCGCGACCCCGTTCTTCTCTATAAGCGCGGTATACTCGCCGCGGTCGTCTCCGAAGTCCCCTACTATCAAAAGCCCGGCGCCTGTTTCGCTGTTTATGCGCGGCATGGCGTTTATGAGATGCTTTAAGCCCTTATACTCCCTCACAAAGCCGAAGAAGAGTATCACTCTCTTATCCGCGGGGATGCCCAAAAGCTCTCTCGCCTCCGCCCGGGACATGCCCGTCAGCCTGAAGGCATTATATGTCGGGTGCGGTGTGCGTTTAAAAAGCGCGTCCTCCTTTATCGTGAGCAGATCTTCCTCGTCCTCACGCGACTGCACTATGAACATATCGCCCTTCTTGAGCACCGCCGAGGCAAGCCGTCTGTCCGCGGGAAAGCGCTCGTGCGGAAAGACGTTGTGGCACACATACATGACCGGTATGTCCTTCAAAAACGCCTTCAGTATGGTATAGCACGGCGCGAAGTACGGATGCCACCACTGTATTATCACAAGCTCGGGCTCCGTCTTTCTTATTCTATTCGCGGTCGCAACGATATTGAACGGATTTGCCGTATTGAGCCAGAAATTCGCTCCCTCTATCTTAAAGCTGTCATTGGAAAAATCCTTCTGCTCCTTTTTAAAGAGCAGCTTCGGATACTGCATCTTATACGATACCACAGTGACGTCGTGGTCCTTTTGAAGCGTGCGGGCAAGCATCCCGGTATAATGCGAAATGCCCCCCTTATACGGATATACCGGCCCTACGAGGGTTATCTTCATTTAAACGTTTCCTCTTTATCATAGTCTTTCGAGTCTCTGCACTCGAGCTTTCTCACGCGGTACTGTATATCCTCGAGATATTTTCTGTTGGCCGCTATGATATCCGCCTGAAAGCCCATCATTATGGATATAAAGCCCATGAGCAGCAGCACTGCCGTCAGTATCAGCGACTGTGCGTGGCCCTCGCCCATGCCATTGAAATAGTATACTAAAAAGCGCACGCCTATCGCAGTGCCTATGAGAAACAGCACAGAGCCCACTAAAACGAAGAACTTCAGCGGTCTGTACATTACCATCGACCGCACTATGACCGTGGCGGAGCGCTTCATGTATCTCCACATGCTCTTAAACAGCCTCGACGGACGGGTCTCCGGATTCGTGCGGACGGGTACGCTCGTCATGGCGATCTTATTGTTGCCGGCCTGTATTATCGTTTCGAGCGTATATGTGTACTCGTTAACGACGTTTATCCTGAGCGCGGCCTCGCGCGAATATGCGCGAAAGCCCGACGGCGCGTCCGGGATATCCGTACCCGACGCCCGGCGCACTACCCAGCTGCCGAGATGCTGAAATTTCTTCTTCTTCCACGAGAAATGCTGCGTATCGTCTATCGGCCTTTCGCCTACGACTATATCGGCCTTGCCGTTTAGTATGGGCTGCACGAGCTTTTCTATGTCCGCGCCGCAATACTGGTTGTCCGCGTCCGTGTTAACTATTATATCCGCGCCGAGATGCAGGCAGGCGTCGAGCCCCGCCATAAAGCCTCTCGCAAGGCCCTTGTTGCGCTTAAACGTGACGATATGCTTTACGCCTAATTCTCTGGCGGCCCTTACCGTTTCGTCCGCACTGCCGTCGTTTATCACGAGATATTCTATCTCGTCAATACCGTCGATATGCTTCGGCAGGTCGTTTATCGCGAGGTGGAGAGTCTCCTCCTCGTTATAGCAAGGGATCTGTATTATGAGCTTCATTCCCCGTCCTCCTCATTTTCTATACACAGTCTTATATCCGATATCCTGAGCACTGTATCCTTTGTGTCGCATGCGCGTATCTCCACGCCCTTGAAGGCCTCCTCCGAGCCGATGGGTATGCTTATGCTCACGCTTCCGTTTTCGTCAAGCTCGTCCGCATATATGTCGTGTATGCCCCATATGCTGTTGCCTCCGCCGGACACGACCTCCAGGTACCCTAACTTTCCGTCGTTGCCGCTCTTTATGCACTCGACCGTCGCCTTGACTGTGTATTCTCCCGCTCCGATGTTGATATACGGTCCGAACATGAATACCGACTCTCCGCCCATGGACGTATAGCCTCCGAGCTCGTCTGGCGACCCGTTTGCGGACGTCATAAAGCCGCTTATCGAAAGACCCTCCGCGGCGTCCGTGCTGCCGGTCTTTAAAAGCATGAGCTCGCTCGCCATCATCATGAGCTCATAGTTCTTTGTGAGCTCGACTGTCTCCTCGTTTATCTCGTTATATACGAAAAGGTATTTGTTCTCTGTGTTTTCATCGAGCTCGTCCTTATCTATGCATATCAGCGGCTCGTCCATCATCGCGAGCTGAACAAACGCGCTCGGGCGATCATTGGTGAAGTTTCCGCAGGTCACATAGTATATCGGCCAGTCCTCTCCGTCCTCCTTTGCCGCATTCACAAGATCGGCGTATTTGCAGTCTATGCCGTTCATGCCCATTACGACTTCCTTTGTGTTCTTTATGCCCGTGCGCGCAAAAACGCCGCCAACGCACAGCACGGCGGCAGCCGCGATATATTTGAACTTGGTGAATTTACCCGCTATGACCACAAACAGCGTAAAAACCAGCACTCCTATAAGACCGTCTCTTAAAAGATCCCAGAACTGCGCGCCGCGCGGTATATAGTAGAGGCTGATGCAGCTCGTCTCCGCAAACGACGTGGATTCCATATTCATAACGAACTTAAAGGCCAAAAGCGCCACGATGGCGGCGAACGCGACCGTGCCGGCCGCCTTTACGCCCAAATGCTTCCTGCGCTTAAGCACCTCTAAAAAGCCCAAAAGTATCATAGGGCCGACAATGACCTCGTTATAGCGTCCGTACATCATCGTATCCGCGCGTCCGCCGTCTATCGTCACAAAATACACGCTAATGCCGATAGTCAGCACCGCGCCTATGAGCAGGAAGATATACGTATATCCGCTCGGGTCCTCCTTAAGCGAGTCGATCCCCTTTTTCTTTGACGTAAGGCGTATGGTATCAATATTTCTGCAAACGACTGCCAAAAACCCGAATAGCCCTATCA
>CAYVOZ010000193.1:0-5114 GCA_964453325.1 uncultured Christensenellaceae bacterium
ATAAATACAAGTTATTGCTACCGAGAGAAATTTACACACTATTATGGACTTGACTCTCATTTTTTGGGGAGTACGTAAAGCTCATTTAGTCCCTTGGCTTCTACTAATTGATTATCTATGAGTCGTCTAACTCTAATCGTTTTTAAAATGATAGTCAAATTATATGCTACTTTCAATTATCATTGAAAAGATGGAGTTCCATTTGTACGGGATAATCTAGCCCACATGTTTTATATGTTTCATATTGGACGCAATCAACAAATGAATCAAAGTCTTCGAGCGCAATATCTAATTGCCCTTTGTTTGATAAGGAGACAAAAATGGCACAAGCTCTTGCCTGAGTATTATAACGAACGACTTGTCTATTTATTATTGGGTTAAATTCAATATCAGTGAATACCATGTACTCTTTTATTGCATTGGTCAACTCTAGATTCTGATTTAAAGCTTTAGTATATATATAATCATAGAATCCCGACTTTGGCTCAATCTTATAACTCTTTCCAAGAAACACAAAATTACTTAAACTAGCGCCCTTTATTTCACTCTGTATGCGGTTAAACAGGGGATTGTTTGCGTACTGTTCGGCTATCTTCTTATCCAGATTTGTGTTTACAAACCGCTTCGCACTTTTTGGGTCAACATTAAGTAACTCTGCATATGGGCCAAATATATCGCCCTGCCGCGAAAATTGCTTTGAAGATTGAAACCAGTTTTCAATCGAATGTGTTTCTTGCGTTTCGACATCTGTATATGTTAGATTCATGGCCGAAAGAGCAACCCCTAGTCCGTAGTTGCTAGACTTTGTTGAAACTTCTAATATCTTCCCCTTTGTTGTGGGATACATTGCTTCTATTGCCTTCGCCATAGCTAAAGATGAGCGTTGACGAACTTGCCATGACAAACCTTTGTGCCAGTCAAATTCGATTACTCTTTCAAAGTATACGCATCCCTCTTTGTTCGGATTTTTTGCTGCGAAAAACGGCCTCTTTGCTCTCACAATTTCAGACATGATTTATCCTCGTTCCTTTCCGAAGCCTTTCTGCGTATTCCTATCTATCCTATCTACCTTAAAAGCCATTACCTCTAATAATTCTTTCATTTCAATAACTGTATTCTGCATGCCTAAAGACTCTCGTAAGCTTTTATTTACAGCTTTTATTTCATTACTAAGGTTTTTATACTCAGCAAGTACATTTTTAACAATACTATTAATAGCCTCTGATTGATCGGCGAAAACAACCTCGGCCTCATTTATCTTATTTATGCGTTTATCTATTTCTTTCATAGCTTTCGAGAAATCACTGTTCTTGAAAAGAGTTGCTACACTTGAAAGCCCTTTACTTGCTACCGCGACTTGTTCTGAAACGTTGGCAAGCCCTGTTATCTCCGCAACAAGGTCCACGTTCTTCTTTTGATACTCTTTAATCTCCTTCTCCAATTTATCTAGGGTAGTTACTATTTTCTTTGTCTTTCCTTCTAATGACTTTAATTCACTGTTTTCCATCAGTAGTACCTCCTTAAGGTATTGTTTTTTATCGGTAGTACCTCATTCGCATCACTATACTTGCGATATCTGACATAGCGTTCACCTGTCTGCTAATTTGCGCTTGTTCTGATTCAATTTGCTCATATAAATCTTCATCGGTTATTGAAAGCAAGTTGCTGATTTGAGGTATAAGTTCATTCCATGACTCGGCTTGGATGTGCTCTACCGCTTTTGTATTAAGTAACTTAATAATATCCTCACCAATTCGCTTCTTAGACAAACCATAACTTTGCTCACCAAATCTCATCAATAACTGAAGTGACTCTATAAGTTTAGAATAGTCCCCTAACTCTGTGTAGACTGCTGCTTTTATATAGTGAAGGCCATAGTGTTGTGGGTATGCTTCTAACAACCTATCCGCTTCCCCAGCCAGATTCTCTTTTTTTCCCTTCGTGCTATTTGAACGAATTAGCCTATTTAGTAATGTAATGTCTGTTGCATTATTGACAATGTCTTGTAATCGCGGGGATTTCTTGCCGGAGTTATCCATATCAGTAGATAAATACGCTAGCAATCTTTTCCTAAATTCTTTATCTGCCCGAGTTTCTGATTTGCACACTGAAGCGGCTTTTGCGGCTTCCAACATATTTAGTGTTGCACGCCTTCTACCTTCTTCTACAACTTTGTATGTAAACTCCTTTAATAGAGTCTCAACTACCTTGAGAATGAATTCTCGAATATAGGTAATACCTTCAATTGCGGCTTCAAGGGTCTTCCTAGCAACCTCTGCATATTCATCATTATCTTGATATGCTCTAATGTATTCAATGTAATTATCAATTATTTGATCCCTCTCAAATTCTTGTGACTCAATTACAAAATACCCGTTCCCATAGCTCTGATAGTCAATACAGTAGCTTTTGAAAAACCCAAGCAATTGAAGACGGTAAATAGCTTTCTCAATGTCGTTTTTATTGTTTTTAAAAGGTATTTGAAAGCAGTTGTTTCCCCAATCATCTGTGTTGCAATTATCTATAACTCTTTTCACCCGTTCTATTTCGTTGCCAATCCCTTCGAAAGTACTTCTATGAAAAAACAATGAACGACTTATGTCATCTCCAGTCCATTTTCCTTTTCTTGCATCCAGTGCAGCAATATCTTCAACATTAGTCTTGGCCGGATTCAAGATTTCCTGATTCAGTTCTGGAAAATCATCAGATAGAATTAGGTATGCATATGCAGTTTTCTTATCTCTTGCGGCTCTTCCCACTTCTTGATAATACGATTCTAAACTTCCAGAAATCCCGTAGTGAATAATCCATCGGATGTTCGGCTTATCAATTCCCATACCAAATGCTTTGGTGCAGACCATGACTGACTGTTCATTGTTCTTTAGCCGCGTGGCACTGCGACGTTTATGTTCGTTCCAATCATTGCCCGATATGCGAAGTCTTTTAGGTACAGATCCTGAATAAAGTCCAACTTTACCAGGCAAAATCATCTCCATAAAATCACCCACACCATGGTGACCATACATATCTTGTTTTTCTGAGGATAATAGTCCAAACTCTCCGTTAACATTTTGACAAAATATTAAACCACAATTCGTGTCTTCTCCTCGATTTGTTTGATAAAAAGATTCAAAGTCCTCGTTAAATTCTGCCGGTAATTTATTCCTAATAATTTCTTCCAAAACCTTTTGTTTTTTTCTGCTTCCCGCATTATATACGCGATAGATTATTTCAGGTCTATCAAAACTCTTTGGTCGGATGATTGCTTCATCACCAATAATCCCAAGATCATTTTGCATATCTCTAAGCACACTTGCCGAGGCAGTCCCTGTTAATGCAAGTAATGGCGGCACCGCATTACCCGTTTTGCACACCATTCTGCAAGTTTGGGCCAAACCCAGGTATGCTGTGCGAAAATCATGTCCCCACTCACTAACGCAATGAGCCTCATCTATGGCGACAACTGAAATGATATTCGTTTTTGCATAATATTGAATTGAATTAATGAACGTGGCATTTTGAAATCTTTCTGGCGAAACATAGCTGATAAAAAATTGCCCTTTTGTAATGCCGTCAAGTGCATTGTTTTTGTCATCCGTGTCCATCGCACTACTAATACCTGTGACCCTATCTATCCCTTGATTATATAAGTTAATAACTTGGTCTTCAATTAGCGAAATAATAGGACACACAACGACAGCAGTACCTGGTGTTATGAGTGACAACAACTGAAAGACAACCGACTTTCCACTTCCTGTGGGCAGAAGAATGATTGAATCTTGCCGAGTTAGGCCTCGAAGAATACCATCTATTTGGTTCTCCCTAAATTCATTAAATCCGTAAATGTACCCCAATAAAAATTTCAGGTTGTTTTCCTGGATGTTAAGTGTAACAGGGCTTTGAACTTGTATAAAATCGAAGTCAATAATATCGTGCTCATTTTCTAAATCTTTTATAAGCGCAGTTACTTTTTCAAAATTCTTGGGTACAGCGCTGTTGCTAATTATTATGTCTGCTCCCTTCATATCTGCTACAATATCAATGTCGTCAAGAAAATCTTCACAGCCGTAAAGAGAACACACGTTGGATGAAAGCTCTTTAATATCCTCTATTGAACTCTTCGCAACTGAATATGGTATGGGATCACTTACACATATCTTCATTGTCGGCCTCAATTTTTGGTATTTAATCAATTCAATAACAGTGGCCTGTATTTGGTGAGCAATGCCAACGGAATCGCTTCCTACGCTGTTTTCAAGCGAACGGGAAACGGTGGTTATTCTTCCCCTTAATATTATTTTTTCTATCACAGATATTGCAGACAATTCGTTGTCTGTACGGATTGGCGTCTCTTCGGGACGATAATAATCCAATCGCCACCTTGCAATGTTGCGTCTATTAAAAGAGCTAGGATTCTTGTTTAACTTTTCTAATTCACTATGAGCAACAGCAATCGAGTCAAATCTTGTAGACCACTTATGTTCATAAATAGCTTTGACAATTTTCTGGTATTCGGAAAAATCCGCTCTCCATGATTCAAAAAATGCAGAATAAGTCTCGGCATATCCCGAACCAGCGGCAACCGAGTTCCAAGCAAACTTCTTATGATTTATGGTTAATTCAACACGTAATTTTCTTTGTTTAACGATTTGCTTGGTTAGGTCATAGCATTGCCGGATACTATTTGATGGTTTTTCACCTTCTACCGGAAACTGTATACTAAGAATATATTCGGGAGCTATTATTTCATCTACCAACACTTCAGCCTGATTGTCTGTTGTCCAATTATCTTTAAATCCCTCTGGGCGATTTCCTGAAAACAATTCTTCAATGTTACATGGCATTTTCCGATTACTCGCAGCATTTGTGGCCGTGTATGAGTGCTTGTATTTATCTAGTATGGAAATATCAATTGTAAGAACGACAAAGTCATACGGCAGTTGTTTGCGATATTTGAAAAACATTTTAATGTTTGGATTAGTAATGGATAAATTGATGTGTTCCTTCCCATCAAGGCGAATATCGTCTGTATAAGCAAAGTCTCCGCCTTCTTTTTCTAACAGACTCCGTGGGATTATTCCTTTTGTTAGAATGTTTGGTAGGTTCACCGCAGG
>CAYVOZ010000194.1:0-5096 GCA_964453325.1 uncultured Christensenellaceae bacterium
ACTGGTGGCTCTCACTCACCGGAACGCTGGCTCAATTTGGTACGGATTACTCAGGGGTAATACTCGTCTCCGAGATATCGGGTGTTTTGAAGAATTCTTCCGATGGAGCCGTGGACAGATAGAATACCGGACTTTTTTGAAGCCGTGTCCAAGGAATCACCGGATAGGTAAGACGCAAACAACGTTCTTACCTGCTCTGCAGCCGTTTCATCAATCACCGCTTTCCCGTTTTCGATTCGATAGCCATGAGGTGTGTGCCATTTATGTCACATTCCTTTCTCGCAGTGTTATCCCGCATTTAAGATCAAATCCGATTTCTGTGCGGGAATATACTATGATTCGATCTACAAACCGCTCAAAGAGAACAGCGTCAAAGGAGGTCAATATGTCTGCCTTGCTTGCGAAGAGAAGAAGTTCACTTACTTCGTTGACATGTAGCTGATCACTGCTTAAGAATCGAAGAAGAGAGGTCTTTCGGTACCGGCTTCGGTCAACTCGTTTGCGATTTGGATGCTTGACCTCCCGCTCAGATAAAGCTGGTATATGGTCTTCACTATTACTGCCTCTTCAGGAACGATGACCATTTGGCCGTACTCGTCAGTCTCATATCCAAGAAGAGCCCATGTAGGACAAAGCGGCAGTCCCTTCTGGAACCGCCGCCGCAGCGCCCACTTTATGCTGATTGACTTTGACTCTGATTCGCCCTGCGCAACCATGCTCAAAACGGTAATAATGACCTCGCTGTTTTTATCCAGCGTATTCAGATTTTCCGTCTCAAAAAGCACACCCACAGGAGGATTCAACATCTTGAGCTGTCGGATAGTGGACAGGCAATCAAGCACATTGCGGGCAAAGCGACTGATCGACTTTGTAATAACAAGGTCAATCTTTCCGGCCTGCGCGTCTCTGATCATGCGTTTGAAGTCATTCCTGTGCTGAAGCGATGTGCCGGAAATAACCTCATCCGCGTAGATATCCACGAAAGTCCAGCGTGGGTTCTCTGTGATATACTGTCGGTAATGCTGTACTTGGAGTTCATAGCTGCTTTGCTGCGCTTCCTCGTCCGTGCTGACACGGCAATATGCGCATACACGCAACTTCGGCCTTTCTTCCTCTCTGATTAGCTCTTCCTTTGGTGGTATGTATTCCACCACGAATTTTTGATTACCCTCCGAATACGCTTCACGGATTCTTTCTTTGGACGACGGAGCCGTTCTGCCGCTTGTGATTTTATTTTTCATATTCATCACCTCCTCCCATGGCAAAAAATAGGAGAAAGACGAGTTGCCTTCTCCGCTGCCACAGCCTATTATAACAAGGGAGATTGTCTTACTAGACGATTATGGAGACTACCAAAATGGCGAATGAACTTCAATCTTTGTCAGTGCTTTTTCACAATAGATTGTTCCGAATACCGGACTATCAGCGAGGGTATGCGTGGAAGCACGAGCAGCTTACAGATTTCTGGGAAGATTTATTGAACCTTCACGAAGACAGATATCACTATACTGGCTTGCTATCATTAAAAGCAGTCAGCCGTAAAGAAACGCGTTTGTGGCACGAAGATGAATGGTTACTCGATATTGGGTACAAACCATTTCATGTTGTAGATGGACAGCAACGCTTGACTACGTTTTCTATACTAATGTATGAACTGACCGCTTTTGTTAAAAGCGTTGAAAAGAATAAAGATAAGACGGATGATGAACTTTTTATTGGGTATGAGTCATTAAAGGATATAAATGCAAAATATGTTTTTCGGAAACGTCCTCCGCAAAATATCGTGAAAACGTATTTGTTCGGCTATGAGACCGATAATCCAAGTTTTGACTATTTGAAACACAAAATATTTGCGGAGCCTTTCGGTGGTACAGTATTCGAAACGTACTATACAAAAAACTTGAAGTATGCAAAAAAATTTTTTGCCGATAACTTACGTGCCTTATATGAAACTGAAGGGCTGGTAGGTATAGAATCACTATACAAAAAACTCACATTGCGGCTAATGTTTAACCTACATGAAATAGAGGATGACTATGATGTATTTGTAGCCTTTGAAACAATGAACAACCGCGGCAAAAAACTGACTAATTTGGAACTTCTAAAAAATCGCCTAATTTACCTGACTACACTCTTCGATGACATACAACTTGATAAAAGAGACAAAGAGCAGCTTCGTAAGAACATTAATGACGCTTGGAAAGAAGTATATTTCCAGCTTGGACGTAATCAGGACGCCCCGCTTTCTGATGATGAGTTCCTCCGAGCGCATTGGATATCGTATTTTCAATATTCAAGAAAACGTGGAGATGACTATATTCGGTTTTTATTGGGAAAGTTTTCTGCAAAAAAAGTATTTGAAAAGTATACTGTCACCACTGAGGACGATGCAACTGAACCTTTACAAGATTTGGAGACTTCTGAAGGCGACGACACGGCTGATGAAGAGAATGACACTGAAATCATCCAGATCAGTAAACTTGCGCCGAGTGAAATTAGTGAGTACGTAAACAGCCTAAAGGCATTAGCAGAATACTGGTACTTCAGCCATTTCCCAAATGACAACAACAATCTCACAGACGGCGAAAAAGCGTGGATAGACAAATTAAATCGTGTAGGCATCGGATATTTCCGACCACTTGTTGCTGTTGCACTTGCCACAGCAAATAAAACGATGGTAAAAGATAGAATCAATCTATTTCAGGCGGTTGAGCGTTTCATCTTTCTTTCATTTCGTGTTGGTGGATTCAATGCGAGTTATAAAAGTAGCGACTATTATAATAAAGCAAGGGACATGCAGCGTGGAAATGCAACAATTTCCTCGATTACGGATGACTTAAACGCAACTGTTGAACAGGATCTGAACGCTATCATCACCAACTTTATCACGCGAACGAATAGACGCTTTAATACAGGTGATGGCTTTTACAGTTGGCATGATCTTCGGTATTTTTTATATGAGTATGAATACAGCCTGGCGACCCAAAACAATTTGCAAAAAGTCGACTGGAACCTATTTACTAAAGTTGAAAAGGACAAAATAACGATAGAGCATATTCTCCCTCAAACACCGAGCAAATGGTACTGGCGCAACCAATTCAGAAAGTATAATGATAGTGAGATAAAGCTGTTGTCAGCGTCATTGGGCAATTTGCTCCCCCTTGCCCAGAGTATTAATTCTTCATTGCAAAACGACAGCTTCACCGACAAGAAAAATCCAACATCTTCAGGTCGCAGAGGGTATGTGAATGGTTCACACTCTGAAATTGAAGTGTCGACTGAGCCTGATTGGACAGCACAAAACATATTGAGACGTGGAATAAACCTACTTGGCTTCATGGGGTCAAGGTGGAAGATTGCGTTTTCTGATGAGCAAAAGACCCAGCTGCTCCACATTGAATTTGTAAATGACGGTCGCGTAGAAACACCTGAACTTCCAGTAGACGGGATTCCACCCCCAAAGCAGCTTACTATTATAAATACTAATCATGACATATCCGATCTTCAGCAGCTACGATACGATTTTTGGAGTAACTTTGTGGAATATTGCAGGCAAAAAGGGCGGGTTGAGGATATAGCCTCGCGTAAACCGTCCTATGATGATTGGTATGATGTTTCAATAAACAGCCAAGATTACCACATATTCTTTCAACTTGTTCGACAGAAAATTCTGCGTATCGGTCTTTACGTCTATCAGCCAGAGCTTTTTGCTCGACTGGATTCCATGAAAAATGTGCTTGAGGATGCTTATGGATCTTCGCTTGAATGGTACACAAGTCGCGAGAAAAGTAATGCAAAAAGAATACTACATTCTTTAGCCGCTGATATTCATAACCCCAATTTATATCCTCAACATTTCGAGTGGCTTGTTTCTCGTTTCGACAAGCTAAAGTCGGCGCTTGAGAAGGTTGATGTTCGCTCTACTCCGGATTCGGTCAATGTTTCCGAAAGCGTTGTTCTTACAAATGAAATGGCGGCAATCGCATATGAAATTGCCAAAAAGGTATTTGAAGGGTCAGTTGGACGTACTAAAGGCAAACAAGAAATCACAATACGATCTGGCATGAGCGCAGGCTCTGCTGGAGATTATATTACGGATTTTTTAGCAATGATGAATGGAGATAAATATACCAGAACGCTCAATGAATATTCCACAAGATATTTTCTTGAACATATCAGGAACGATTATGGAGAAATCGCATTTGACAAAGCAATTGAGGCATGTAAAAAGCATGTAGACTATTATGCTTCGCTTGGGCACGGCCGACTAGTCTATGTGGAACGTGTTATAGAGAAACTTAACAACCGATGATTTCAAAATATACATATTAGTAGATGGGAGGATTCAAGATGGCAAATTCTAAAGTTCCTGTTGCTACAACGATTCCTTTAGTCCCGATGGATGGAGAGGAGTTTTATGCAGTTATTACTCAGGAAGAAAAAAGTAAAAGAAAGTGGAATATCATGTGGCTGTTCCGTAAAGGATGTGGAGTGGCACACTTTTGCGTGGAGAAAAGCGCGGATACTGATGATGGCACCATGACACCAGATGGAATCAAAGCATTGGATGCTATAGGGCGTTTTGATGAAAACAAAGAAATGCTCCTCGAGGAAAACTAATGGATAGAATAAGACAATATGATGTTCTGGTTATACTTACAAATAATGCGGCTCTTATTTGGAAAGAAGCTCGCGGGATAGCACCGGATTCAGCTGCAGATAAGCTGGACGATGCTATGTTTGAATGGCAAAGCGAATTAACTAAAACATTGAAAATTTGGATTGATAAAGGTCTTACAATGACTACTTGTGAGCTGATTCTTGCTCGTGCAAATCTGGGTGCGGTCGTTGAGTCGTGGCTTAAATTCTTCTATATTTACTTACATCATACTTTTTCGTGTATTTAAGCCTCAATGAGGTTGACTTATTCCCTTGAACAGGCAAAACACTTCGACTTATTCCCATGGACGGAGTAAACTCATAAACATGACATTGACTTGTTCCCGTCGACGAGCAGAGCGCAATTTTCGCGCAAGTTATCAATCCGAGGCTGTCGTTCCATGTTGAGACGGTGGTATTGATGTCACGTGAAGAGA
>CAYVOZ010000195.1:0-5073 GCA_964453325.1 uncultured Christensenellaceae bacterium
CGAGTATCTTCTGGCTCTGCTCCTTATCGAGACCGTAGGAGAGCGCAGCGGCAGTAGGCTCGTTGACTATTCTTAAGACCTCGAGGCCTGCGATCTTGCCCGCGTCCTTTGTGGCCTGACGCTGAGAGTCGGAGAAATATGCCGGAACGGTTATGACAGCCTGAGTGACAGTCTCGCCGAGATAGGATTCCGCGTCCGCCTTGAGCTTTTGCAGTATCATTGCGGATATTTCCTGCGGCGTGTAGTTCTTGCCGTCGATGGCTATCTTTCTGTCGGTGCCCATATCTCTCTTTATAGAGGATATAGTGCGCTCGTGGTTGGTGACTGCCTGACGCTTTGCGACCTGCCCGACGAGCCTTTCGCCGGTCTTGGAGAAAGCGACTACGCTGGCGGTGGTCCTTGCGCCCTCCGCGTTGGGGATAACTACCGGCTCGCCGCCCTCCATGACGGCTACGCAGGAGTTTGTTGTTCCTAAATCTATTCCTATGATCTTGCCCATTACCTTACTGCCTCCTTATGAGTAGTGATTGAATTTTGTTTTTATTTCAATGCCTTAAAGGCGTTGCTTATCGTTATTCCGTGACCTGCACCATTGCGTGGCGGATCACCTTGTCGCCGGTCCTATAGCCCTTCATGAGGACCGTTTTTACTATGCCGCTTTCTTCTCCGTCCTCCGCAGGCACCTGCATGACTGCGTTGTGAAGGTTGGGATCGAACGGCTTTCCCAAGGCCTCTATCTCCTCCGCGCCCATTTTAATGAATGTGTCCGTAAGCTGCTTCTTTACAAGCTCGACTCCGGATTTATACGCGGCGTCCGAGCACTCGGTATCTGCGGCGCGATCGAGGTTATCCGCAACGGGCAGCAGCGCGAGTATGGCGTCCGCCTTGCCGTCCGCGAACGCGCGGGATACTGATACGGCGTTGCGCTTTTTATAGTTTTCAAAGTCCGCTCTCTCGCGCATGAGTGCGTCAAGGTATTCCGCGCGTTCCTTTTCGGCCTTTTGCAGAGCCTTTTCCGTGCGCTCAAGCTCCTTTTTGAGCTTGCCGCTCTTGTCCTTTTTCGATTTTTCGGCAGTGAAGTCTACGGGTTCTTCCGCCGTTTTTGCGTCGGCTTCGGCAGCAGCTTCTTCGACTGCCTCGGATCCGGCCGCTTCTGTTTTGGCCTTATCGGGCTGCTCCGGAGGAGTCTCCCCGCAGGGCATATCCTGCTTTATTTCCTCGTTTGTTATGTCCTCTTTAGTCCCGTCCATGTCGTCATCCTTTCTCGTCTTTGTTGTCGGAGAGCTCCAGCATCTCGCTCAGGCTCGCGCCTACATAGTGCATGACGGAGAGCACCTTTGAATAATTCATTCTTGTCGGTCCGATGACTCCTATAGAGCCCTTTCCGTCGCCTATTTTATATGTGGCGGTCACGACGCTCATGTTCTTGAGCTCGCTCAGCTCGTTTTCGTTGCCTATGCTTATCGTGAACTCCATGCCCGTCGAGCGGGACAGAAGGTCGTATAACGGCTCGCGGGCCTCTATGAGCTGTAAAAAGCCCTTTGCCTTATCTATATCGCGGTATTCGGGGTGGTTGAAGATATTCTGCGTGCCTCCGAATATGAGCTTGTGGCCGGTCTCAGCCTCCGCGTTGCGCTTTACCGCGTCGAGTATCATGTTCATAAAGTCGCGGTGCGTCGTCATGTCGCCCTGCATGATGTCCTGCAGCACGGGCAGCGCCTGTGCGAGCGTGAGCCCGCGCACCCTCTCGGTGATGAGGTTGCTCACCATGTCGAGATAGCCGGGATCCGTGTCCTCGGGCATCGCTATCATTACGTCCTTTATGGCGCCTGTGTGAAATACGAGCACCAAAAGCGCTTTTTCACCGGAGAGCTTTACGAGCTGAACGCGGCTTATGTGAGAGCCCGCGAGCTGCGGTGCGGTGACTACGCTCGTGAGATTCGTCACGTCGCTTATGACCTTGGCTGTGCTGCGTATGGCCTGCTCGATGGCGCTCATCTGGGAGGAGAAGTAGCCGCGTATATACGATACCTCGTCGCTCTCGAGAGCGGAGACCCGCATAAGCGTATCTACATAAAGTCTGTATGCCTTATCGGACGGCAGACGTCCCGAGGAGGTATGAGGCTGCTCCAAAAAGCCGTCGTCCTCAAGATCCGCCATCTCGTTGCGTATCGTCGCCGAGCTGAACCTCAGATCGTCGCGCTTGGAGAGCGTGCGGGAGCCGACGGGTATTCCGGTCAGTATATAGTCGTCTATTATGGCTCTCAATATGAGCAGCTTTCTGTCCGTCAGCATACCTTTCGCTCCCTTCTGTTGTTAGCACTCCATCGTGGCGAGTGCTAATAATCTTTTATAAAAATAGCACTATTAACGGACTGCGTCAAGTGCATTTTATGAATGAACCGTAAATTCGGGGACCTTCATTCACACGCTATTTATACCACGGTCACATGCGTCTAAACAGCTCGGACAAAATAAAGTTTTGTATGTTCATGCCGCTGTCAGTGAGGCGTATATTGCCGTCTTTTACGGCAAGCCCGTGAGAGGTGAGCTCGCCGATAAAGGCGCGCATACCGTCCGTATCGGGCAGCTCGTCTGCGGGCAGACCCTCGCGAGTGCGCAGACAAAGCATTATGCGCTCGCTTTTTCTGTCATATTCCTCCGGCAGCCTCGAAGCGCCGGAAATGTAGGCGTCTATATCGGAGGTATTATAGTATCTTTTCCCCGCAAATAATGAGTGCGCGGCGACGCCGAGACCGATATAGTCCTCCACACGCCAGTATTTCATATTGTGGCAGCATTCATGCCCGGATAAGGCGAAATTCGATATCTCGTACCTTATATAATTATTGGCGGAAAGTGTGTCGGTTATGAGCGTGAGCATGTCCGCCGCCGCGTCCGCATCCGGCAGCACGGGATGCGCGTCGAAAAGGGGAGTGCCTTCTTCTAATGTAAGTGAATATGCGGAAATATGCGTGAGCCTATGAGACAAAAGAAAATCGAGCGTATGCCTGGCGTCCGAAAGAGACTGACCGGGCAGAGCGTACATTATATCCGCGTTTATGTCGTTAAAACCCGCATCGTGCGCGTTCTGAACTGCGCGGGAAAAGTCCCCGGGCGTATGCAGGCGTCCGAGCAGCTTCAACAGAGCGGGGGAGGAGGACTGCAGCCCGAGACTCAGCCTGTTTGCGCCGCATTCGCGGTATTCGCGCGCCTTTTCCCGCGTAAAGGAGTTTGGGTTGGCCTCTATGGAAAATTCCGTGACCCGCGAAAGGTCTATATGCCTTGAAACGCCTTCCACGAGGCGCAAAAGCTCTCCCTCGGGCAGGCAGGAGGGCGTGCCGCCTCCGATAAAAACAGTATCGGGTGACACGCCCTCGTATTGCGCCGCCTCCGCAGCGACGGCCTCGGAGTAGCTGTGCATGCTGTCAAAACGTCCGGGATAGGACGCAAAGCTGCAATAGCTGCATTTTTTAATACAGTACGGTATGTGTATATACAGTCCGGGATTCAAAGCTTGAGCACCGCCATGAACGCCTCGGAGGGGACCTCTACGCTGCCGACCTGACGCATGCGCTTTTTGCCCTCCTTCTGCTTTTCGAGCAGCTTTTTCTTGCGGGTTATATCGCCGCCGTAGCACTTTGCAAGAACGTCCTTGCGCATGGCCTTGACCGTCTCGCGCGCGATTATCTTGCCGCCGATGGCCGCCTGTATGGGAATCTCGAACATCTGACGCGGTATGACGTCCTTGAGCTTTTCCGCAATGGAGCGTCCGCGTCCGTATGCCCTGTCCTTATGCACTATTATGGAAAGCGCGTCGCACATCTCGCCGTTTAAGAGTATATCGAGGCGCACGAGCTCGCTCCTCTGATAGCCGGTCACGTCGTAGTCCATGGACGCATAGCCGCGTGTGCGCGACTTCAAGAGGTCGAAGAAGTCGTATATTATCTCGTTAAGGGGTATGTCATAGTGCAGCTGCACGCGCGTGGAATCGAGATACTCCATGTTTATGAACGTGCCGCGCTTCTCCTGACATATCTCCATGACCGCGCCGACATACTGCTCGGGAGTCATGACTGATACGCGGGCAATTGGCTCCTCCATATAGTCTATCTCGGACGGATCGGGCAGATTGGTGGGGTTATCCACGTCGATGGTGTTTCCCGCCATCTTTATTACCTTATAATTGACGCTCGGCGCGGTCGTGACGAGGTCGAGGTCGAACTCGCGCTCCAGCCGCTCCTGTATTATCTCCATGTGCAAAAGGCCTAAGAAGCCGCAGCGAAAGCCGAAGCCGAGTGCCACAGAGGTCTCCGGGTCAAAGAGCAGGGAGGCGTCGTTGAGCTGCAGCTTTTCGAGCGCGTCCTTGAGGTCGTCGTATCTCGCGCCGTCGGCGGGGTATATGCCGCAGAAGACCATCGAGGTGACCTTTTTATAGCCGGGCAGAGGCTCGGCGGTGGGGTTCTCCGCATCGGTGACGGTATCGCCCACGCGAGTATCCGCAAGGTTCTTTATGCTCGCGGCGATGTAGCCGACGTCTCCGGCTCTGAGCTCCTTGACCGGAGCCATGCCGAGAGTGAATATGCCGACCTCGACAACGTCGTATTCCTTCTTCTGAGCCATAAAGCGTATGCGCATGCCGGGCTTTACGACACCCTCGCGCACGCGGACATAGCTTATTGCGCCCTTATAGTTATCGTAAAACGAGTCGAACACGAGCGCCTTCAGGGGCGCGTTGTCGTCTCCCTTGGGGCAGGGCAGATAGTCCGCTACCGCGCTTAAAACCTCGGCTATGCCTATGCCCTCCTTTGCGCTTATGAGCGGGGCATACGAGCAGTCGAGGCCGATCACGTCCTCTATCTCCTTCTTGGTCTCCTCGGGTCTCGCGGAGGGAAGGTCTATCTTGTTAATGACGGGCAATATCTCGAGGTCGTTGTCGAGCGCAAGATACACGTTCGCGAGCGTCTGCGCCTCGATGCCCTGAGTGGAGTCCACGACGAGTATTGCGCCCTCGCATGCTGCAAGAGAGCGGGATACCTCGTATGTAAAGTCGACGTGTCCGGGAGTGTCGAT
>CAYVOZ010000196.1:0-5052 GCA_964453325.1 uncultured Christensenellaceae bacterium
TTGGCAAAAGACCTGAAATTGATGGTAAGGCTCGGAGCCGGAACAGAGAAGATCGATATTGCAGCGGCAACTAAAAAAGGCATACCAGTTGTCAATACGCCGGGTGCAAATGCATGCTCTGTAGCTCAGTATGCCGTAATGCTCATGATGGATGTGAGTCTCGGCGTATCACGATATGACAGGAATATGCGGGCGTATGACTACACCAGACACAGAGCCTGCGATCTTATGGAAAAAACCGTTGGACTTCTAGGCTTTGGAAACATTTCGAAGACTGTCGCCAAGCTTCTTTCAGGCTTTGATGTGAGAATATTGGCGTATGATGTCTTTAAAGACGAGAAAACAGCTAAGAATTTAGGTGTTGAGTTTACGGATATTGATACCTTGATAGAAAGCTCAGATTTCATTAGCTTGCATTTACCTCTGAACGATACTACAAGGGGGATGGTAAATCGCGATTTTTTCAAGAAAATGAAAAACACCGCGTATCTCATAAATACGTGCAGAGGTGGGGTGGTTAACGAAGACGATCTTGTTTATGCGCTTGAGCATGATGAAATAGCCGGAGCTGGTTTAGATGTCTACGAAACTTCCCCGCTGAGAAAGGACAGCCCTTTGATTTCCCTTGAGAATGTGGTCCATACGCCATATGTGGCCTTCAGCAGTGTTAAAGGCAATGAAAGGACATTGGAAATGGCTATCGAAAGCATAGATGATTTTTGCAGCGGCAGGGATATAAGAAGACTATTGAATCCCGATTATAAGAACAGAAAATAGAGCAGGTGTATGGAATATGAGTAAAATTGTTGATTTAGAGGCCTTTTCTTTTGAAACAGACAATTCCTGGCTTACAAATACGGTAGTCGCAAATCCTATGTCGATCTATCCTAAATACCATGATAAACGTTCATCGTGGATGAAGCCTTTATGCGGTGTATTTGCAAAAATAACTCTTGATAACGGCTTGTATGGCTGGGGCTGGGCAGGAGGCGGAAAAGACGCCTCTAAAGTACTGATAGAAGGTATATTCAAAAATTTAATCGTAGGCAATGAAGTATCAGATATAGAGTACATGTGGGATATTATGTACAGATCTTCAATTCCCTATGGACGCAGAGGCATGACGATCGAGGCTATCAGTGCGGTTGAGATCGCTCTTTGGGATGCGTTCGGAAAAGACGCCGGACTCCCCGTCTATAAGCTTTTAGGCGGAAAGGTAAGAGACAAACAACCGGTTTATGTGACGAGCAACAATAAAGCATCCGGCATGATGGGAATTAAGTCGAGAAAGCTGGCAGTTCCATTCGGGCCTGCAGACGGCGCGGAAGGAATGAAGAAAAACAAAGAGCTTGTAAGAAGCGTGCGTGAAGAGCTGGGTGATGACGGAGATTTAATGCTTGACTGCTATATGGGCTGGGATGAAGAATATGCAATAAAGATGGTTAAGCTAATTGCGGATTATGATATAAGATGGATAGAAGAGCCGCTTATCCCGGAGAACTATGACGGATATAAAAGACTCCGAGCAATTTTCAACCCGATGGGTATTCTTGTAACAGGCGGAGAACATGAGTTTACAAGATACGGATTTAAGTATTTGATCGAAAACCGCTGCATGGATATCATTCAACCTGATGTGAGCAGAGCCGGAGGAATATCGGAATTTAAGAAGATATGTGCAATGGCATCCGCGTATGGACTTACAGTTATACCACATGGCACGGGCTCGCCTACATATCATGCGGCTATCAACAGCACTGTTTCGCCATTTGCAGAGTATATTGACATAAACATCGGAAACAGCAGCGCGGCCAACTTCATTAATGAACCGGTTCCCGTGGATGGATATATACAACTCGAGGACACACCCGGTTTTGGTTATGAAATCAACCCGCTTTTGTTTGAAGGCAAAAAACCTATGCCAATTTGGTAATAAATTACAGGAGGATGTTTTAAAATGATGCTTGAAGGTAAAGTAGCTATTGTAACAGGTGGTTCGAGAGGAATCGGTGCCGGAGTTGCGGAGAGACTTGGTCAGGAGGGCGCATTAGTTGCCATTAACTACAACGGATCAAAGGATGCCGCAGAAGAGGTGAAGACTAAAATTGAGAAAGCCGGGAGCCGTGCCATAGTTTTGAAGGCCTCTGTCAGCTCTAAAAGCGAGGTCGATGAAATGTATAAAGCTGTGCTTAAGGAATTCGGTCATCTCGATATTCTTGTCAGCAACGCTGGTATTTGTGAACAGAAGGATTGGTTTGAGGTCACAGAGGAGGATTGGGACAAGCATTTCAACATAAACATGAAGGGGACTTATCTCAATTGCCAGGCTGCATCAAGAATAATGAAGGATCAGGGGCATGGCGGAAGCATCGTAGCAATGAGCTCGATATCGGCATTAGTCGGCGGTGCGCTGCAGACGCCGTATACCCCTACCAAGGCGGGCATAAAGTCACTTATGCAATCCCTTGCAATAGCCCTGGGACCGTACCAGATACGCTGCAATTCCATACTTCCGGGCTGTATTTTAACAGATATAAACAGGTGGCAGGTAGGAGACAAGGATGCGCCTATGAGAAAATACTTTGAAAACCGTATACCACTGTCAAGAGTTGGCACACCGGAGGATATAGGCGGTATAGTCGCGTTTCTCTGTTCCGACTCCGCAAGCTTTATCTCGGGCGCTGAGGTTCTCGTAGATGGCGGAATGTTTGTAAATCTGCAATAGGCCTGTTATTGCCAAATCGATAAAAAACAAGAAATTGAGGTGTTGCTATGAGAAAATACATCGACCTGACCTGCGATATGTATGACGGAGCGCCCACGATGTCCATGGATCCGAAGCTTTCGATATCCTGGCACTGCAATCTCGATACACTGGGATACAATCTGTCCCGCGTGACCACATCCACGCATCAGGGCACTCATATAGACGCGCCCAAGCACTTTTACTATGAGGGGAAGACTATAGACTGCGTGCCGCTCGACAGGTGCATAACGCGCGCGTTCAAGGCGGACCTGACCTATAAAAAACCTAAGGAGCCCATCACGGTTGCAGACCTTCTGCCCTATGAGGACAAAATCGATAAGGGTCTTGACGTGCTGCTGCATACAGGATGGGACAAGAAATTCCCCGCCGACGAGTTTTTCAGCGATTTTCCCTATATAACAAAGGAGCTTGCTGATTGGTTCGTGGCAAAGAAGGTGGGTCTCGTGGGCATGGATATGCCTACGCCGAACCCCACGGACTGGGTATATGTGCATAAGACGATGCTCGGAGGCGATGTGCTTATCGTCGAGGGGCTTGCCAATATGGAAAACATAACCGCGGAGGAGTTCACGTTCTCGGGTCTGCCGCTCAAGCTCAAGGGCAGAGACGGCTCGCCGATAAGAGCGGTCGCTATGGAGGACTAACAAAAACCGTCAAAAACGATGTTTTTGACGGGATCGCCGGGTTTTGACTGTGACCGCAAAAGCGGTCACGGCCGTCAAAACCCGAGAAGTATACGACGCGCTTCGCTTGCATGCATCCATTATGACAGCCAATCACACTTCGCCTTTGGCTCGTGTTCTTGGGTCATAATGTATAGACGCGGGGCGTACACGCCGCCCTCGCGCCTATGGATTTTAAGTTATTAAGGTCAAAGGCATTTTTTGACACAATGAAGCGCTCCGGCCTGCGCCGGAGCGCTTTTGCATACTTCTTGTTATAGGTACGGGAAAAAGACGGCTTATTCGGCGGCGAAGCGCTTTTTGCCTATATCGTAAATATCGTTTCCGTCCGAGTCCACTCCTACTATAAGCGGCAGGGCGTTTACCGTAAGACGGCGCACGGCCTCCGGACCGAGCTCTTCAAATGCGATGATCTCGCATTTCTCGACGTGATCCTTTAAAAGCGCGCCCGCGCCGCCCGTCGCGAGAAAATACACGCAGCCGTGCTCCCTCATGGCGGCTTTTACGCCATCGCCGATGACTCCCTTTCCTATCGCGCCCGCTGCGCCGTGTGCATAGAGCGTCGGAGCATATGCGTCCATGCGGTATGAAGTTGTAGGCCCGCACGAGCCTATTATGTCGCCGGGCTTTGACGGACACGGCCCGGTATAGTAAATGATCGCGCCCCCGAGGTCGAAGGGAAGGCTTTCGCCCTTTTCTATCATGTCGCAAAGCCGCTTGTGCGCGGCGTCCCTGCCTGTATATATCACTCCCGAGAGCGTTACTATATCGCCCGCTTTTAAGGCTGCGAGCGTCGGTTTATCGAGAGGAAGTGTGAGCTCTTTCATTTTTTACAGACTCCTTTTTACAGCGTGACGCTGCTGTGCCTTATGGCGTGGCAGCAATAGTTGACCGCGACGGGCAGCCCCGCGATATGCGTGGGGTATACCTCGATGCAGACTTTCAGGCAGTAGCATTTGCCGCCGAGCGCCATAGGTCCCATGCCGAGGGCGTTTATGCGGCCGCATATCTCCTCCTCCATCTCTCTTAGAACGGGATCCGGGTTGACGGAGGAGAGCTCGCGCGCGAGCTGGCGCTTTGCCATGAGTGCTGCGTACTCGAAGGTGCCGCCTATGCCTACTCCGAGCATTACGGGCGGACACGGATTCGCGGAGGCGGTGCGCGCTGTGCCTACAATGAAGTCGACGACGCCCTGCCTGCCCGCGGAGGGAGGCAGCATGGCTATCTTGCTCATGTTTTCGCTGCCGAAGCCCTTGGGAAGAGCGGTCAATTTTATGCTGTCACCGGGTACGAGCCGGACATGCACCACTGCGGGGGTGTTGTCGCCGGTGTTTACGCGTGAGAGTGCGGTCAGCACGGATTTTCTGTAATAGCGCTCCACGTATGCGCGGCGTACGCCGTCGTTAACGGCGGCATAAAGATCGCCGTCTATATGCACGTCCTGACCTATATCGGCGAGCACGACGGCCATGCCGGTATCCTGACAGTAGGGAACGTTTTTGGTTTTGGCGATCTGTGAGTTCTTTATGAGCTGCCCGAGCACCTCTCTGCCGGTCTCGGAGGGCTCTGCATCGAGAGCCGCGCCGAAAGCGTCTATGACCT
>CAYVOZ010000197.1:0-815 GCA_964453325.1 uncultured Christensenellaceae bacterium
AGTGCCTTCCACAGGGTCCCAGCTTATTACAGCCGTATAGTTATCCTGACGCAGACACTGCTTTATCCTGGGAGTTCCAAGCGTTCTGACCGAGCCTGATATATTGGATTCAAAGCTGTCGCCCTCTCCGGTCGTTATCGCGGAAAGCTTATAGCAATACTGAGTTTCATTCTTGCCCGCCTCCTTATCGACGAAAAACAGCTTATCCGTTTCGCCGATGGCGGTATATTCCCCGTCCTCGCTCTCTGCGCGGTATATTCTGTATTTGTCCGCGCCTGTCGCGCTCCATTTGAGCGTGCACCCGAAGGACGTAAGTAAGGCCTCGTTTATGCTCGGCGTCTTCATGGCTCCGACATAAGCGCAGACAGAGCTTAGTTCTCCGCGAACATAGCTGCCTTTGCTTTTCACAGCCGGAAAGACCTTATAAGAATAGCTCTTTGCGTTGTCGACGGTGATATCAAATATCTCCGTGTACTCCGTTACTCCCCAAAAATAATAGCCGGCCTCGTCGTCGGCGCGCCTGTATACATAGTAGCAGTTGGCGCCCTCGCAAGCCTTCCACTCCGCCTTTATGCCTTCGCGTTCCGCATGAGAGACCAGTCCCTCCGGCGCGGCGATATCGACATGCGCCGTTCCGCAGGAGGCGCATAGGAGCAGAGCCGTTAGGACGGCAATAAGCAATGCAGTTTTGATCAAACGGTCTCTTTGCATGATACTCTTCTCCCGCTTCAATCGATAAGCTCGTTTACGGGTCTGAAGTAATGATATGCAAACTTCATGCCGTCATAATCAAGCTCTCTGTAAAGGGCTTCAAA
>CAYVOZ010000197.1:825-5051 GCA_964453325.1 uncultured Christensenellaceae bacterium
TCAAAGCTCTCTACAGCTGCATCGATCCCAAAGTTATAGTATGATTCATTGTCCGTGAGGCCGTGGAACTTTATGTTCTGAAACTCATAAATACACGTCACGTATCTGTCAAGTCTGCGCGCCAGTTCCGTCTCGCCGCGTATGTTCTCCGTCTCGTGCTTTCTGTCATAGTTCATGAGCGAAAGCTCGTCGCAGCTCTCGGCTATGAGCGCGAGCTGCTTATCGTAGCCGTGTATGTCGTAACAGACCGGCACGCAGTGAATGACCCTGAGCCCTGCCTTCTTTGCCGCCGCATATGCCTTTTGCGCTCCTGCCGCGAAGAAGCTCATGACCTCTGCGGGGTCCTTCTCCCAATCCGCGGTCAGATACGGTTCTACGTCGAATATAACGCCCTTAAAGGGAGAGTCCGCGTGCTCCGCGTTATACTGCTCAATATATTCGATCTGCTCGATCATGCTTTTGCCGTTCTTATCGAGCCCCCATGTGCTTTCTCCGGTGAGATAATATACATCGACGCCCATAGTATGCGCGTCCTTCATGAATCTGTCCGCGTCTTCGGCCAAAAGCTCTTCGCCGGTGAAGCTTTGGTATATCTCGGTCACATCAAGCGCCTTAAGTATCATATACAGCCGTGCTCCGCTGTCGGCAGTGTATGCTTCCGTCTCCCACGAGAACATGCCTACGGGATAGTCGAGCTCTTCCGGCTCTTCTGCTATGACCGCCGTTGCTTCACCGGGCTTCTCCTGCTCCGCTTCGGCAGAGGCTGTCGGAGACGCCGGCGCGTCAGACGCCGACGGCGCGGCTTCGGGCGCTTTTGTGGGCTCGGGCGTCTTTACAGCCTCTGTGGTCGGAGCCGGAGTTTCCGACGCAGGCGCCTTAGCCGGTGCTGATGTCTCTGCGGGCGCGGCGGTCTCCGATGCCGGTGAAGCCGGCTCGGAAAGCGGAACGCATCCCAAGGACGCGAGCGCAAGCATAATAGCGATCGTCAACAGAATAAATGCCTTAGCTGTTTTCATTTTCCACCTCCGCGGACATTTGCTTATGTCGTTTCATATGAGTATATCTCATGATGCTTCCCCACTCTGACCGTTTTTTCTTGTGTCCGATGAGCGCCGTGAACCTCGTATATGCGAGCACCGTCCTCATGCCGACATTCTCTAACAGGGAGACAAAGAGCGCCTTCAACCTGTCGGACCAGCGCAGCTTAATGGACATGGCGTGTATACGAGAGTTGAACGCCGTTAACGCCATAAGAGAGTTGAATACGACGTATATACCCATAAACATGAGCATATACGGAACGTTTATCAGTCCTATTGCGGACGCGAGCGCCATGCTGATAAGGCCGAAAAGCTCTATATATGGCGAAAGCAGCTCGTAAATGATGTAATATATAAAGGATATATAGCTCAAAAGGCCGTATACGGGGTTAAAGAGAGCCTGCCTGTGTCGGGATATGCTCTCAAAAAGGCCTATATGCCATCTCCTGCGCTGCTTCATGAGGTCTGTAAGGCTGCCGGGAGCCTGACTCCAGCAAACGGCGTCCGGCGCATAGCCTATTCTGTAAGGTATTTTGTTGGCGCGCGCAAAGGCGTGCATGCGTACGATGACCTCCATATCCTCGCCTACCGTCGTGCTGTCATAGCCTCCTATGCCTATCAGTATGTCCTTTCTGAACAGCCCGAACGCACCGGATATAATAAGATTCCCGTTGAACTTGTCAAACAGTAGCCTGGACGCTAAAAACGATCGGTCATACTCTATGACCTGCATGCAGAGTATGAGCTTTTTAGGCAGCCGATAGTCCACGACACGGCCGTTCTCTACCACGACGTCGTTCACGATCCTCACGAGTCCGCCGACGGCAATGACGTTCTTATTCTCCATAGCGGTCCTGGCTATATTCCTGAGCGCGTCATGCTGAAGCATGGAATCCGCGTCCATACAAACGACATACGGATATTCGGATGCGTTTATGCCGAGATTCAGAGCGTCGGCCTTGCCGCCGTTCTCTTTCGATATAAGCGTAATAGGCACCTTATATTCATAGGTGACATACACCGCCGTCTCCGCCTTGCATTTGATGCGGCGCCTTATGGGCCTGCGCGTCATTTTCATGTCAAAAGCTTCAATAAGCATCCTTGCGGTATCGTCTCTTGAGCCGTCGTCCACGACGATTATCTCAAAGAGCCTGTAATCGAGGTTCAAAAGCGAGTTTACGGTATCGACTATCGTAAGCTGCTCGTTAAACGCCGGGACTATTACGGATATGGGTATATAGAAATCATGGTGAATGCTGTTATAAAGAGAGGCTCTGCGCTTCATTTCATAAAGCGACACAGCGCCCACAGTCACGGACGAAACAAGAAAAGCCGTGTATACTATGAGGTATACAAGAAAGAATATCTCTATAACGGCATATATAGTTTTCGCTGTTTCCATCATGCCGATCGCCTCTTTTTCAGCTCATAGACCTCGCTTCTGTATATGAGCATGTCCTTTGCGTATCTGTCTGTGCTCTCTAATATAAGCTTCTCGTAATCGACGCCGAGCGCTATAAGGCTCTCCGCACAGTTAAAGCGCGTATACCAGTTCGGGTCGGAAAGCTTATCCATCAGTATTCTTTCTGTATCCTTTCCCGGATAGCTCTGGAGAGAGGCAGCCGCTATCGCGGGATACTCGTAATCCTCCGTCTCTCTGTGCTCAAGCATGGCTATGAGGTCCTTCTTTGCGCTCCCGTAAACGCGCCTGCGAAAATATCTCATGGCCGCTATGCGGGTCTCGGGGTCTCTGCTCTCGTCGGTTATGAACTGTCTTATCGTTTCATAAAAAGCGCTCTGATCGGTACTGAGCGGCAGCAGACGGAAATAGTTGATAGCCATTACCTGCATGGACGGCGTCAGCTGCATAAAGCAATCCCACAGCTGCCTCAAAAGCTCGTCGGTATCTCCCGAAAAGAGCAGCAGATCGTCGGTCATAAGCTTCTCGTTTTGCAGAGCGACGTCGCTGTCAAGTATCGTAACGGCCGTCATCACGCTTTTCACATCGCCCATCTTCACGAGCGCTCTGAAGGTATTCTGCCTGACATAGGCCGATTTGTTCATCATATTGGGCATAAGGCTCTCCGCCATGGAGTACACAGATCTCTTATAGGCGTGCTTGAAGGTAAGCGTGTTGCCGGAATCCGTGATGTAAAGAGCATATGCCATGAGCGCCTTATACTCGTCGGCCTTGCGTGAGTATTCGTCGGCAAGCTCGGCAAGCTCTCCGATGAACGCGCGCAAAAAATCGGTATATAGCTCAGGATCGTCCTTTCTGATGGCGTCCGCGATGGCTATATATGCCAAAAGATAGCTTTCCTCGCGAAGCTTATTCATTAGACGCCTTTTACGCGTCATGGGATTGCCTTTTCTGCTTTTGCGGTATCTTTCGACATGCTCGTGACGGTCGGGCTTTTTTTTGTAGTCCGAAATATGCTTCTCTCTGCGCGCAGCCTCTCCGTTTATGTGATCCTCTGCTATATCTTTTATAAGAGTGGTGACTTCACTCTTGCGCCCGGGCATTATCCTGTCCATCCGCAATAAATAGAAAGCAAAGATAAGGTCGAAAGCTACCACGCATGCGCATACGTATATGCAAAGGTACAGTATAGTATCAGCATTCATGAAGCGTCCTCCTTCTCCCAAAGCTCCTGTAAAGCGTAATAGGCGGGCTTAAGCCTCTCGTGATAGGTCACATTGTGCGCCCAACCCTTGAGAGGAACGGAGGTAAAGGATATTCTTTCGTCCTTATCCGGCCCGACGGCAAGACCCATATACATCTTGTCTATCTTTATATACTCTACGCCGTAATTCTCGTAATAGTCGTCGTGTATCCGCATCATTGACGGATTTGCGAAATTCAGAAGCTGCCACGGAAGCTTTATCTCCACAGCGCCGTCGGTATAGCAATAATCCGCCAGCGAGTTATAGTCCTCCGCATCCGGGTTTGCGTTGCCCTCAATAAGAGCGCCGGTCTCATATACCTCCGCAAGCTTGTAATCCATCTTCAAAAACTCGTTGAGCGTCAGATCGGCAAAGGCAAAATGATCCAGCTTCACCGCGTTTTTAAGCACAAGCTCCGCGGAGGAGGCCGCGATGCGCACCGCATAGCCCGCGGGAAGCTCCTCTGTCAGCTCCAGCCCATTGGGAGCCTCCACGCTGACCGCCCCGCCCGCCCGCAGCGCT
>CAYVOZ010000198.1:0-659 GCA_964453325.1 uncultured Christensenellaceae bacterium
CGACGTCTATATAGAGGGCGCAAGATTCGTTTGCGGCGACGTGATGAAGGAGGGCTCCTATGCCGGACACGAGGAGGACCTCGTCATTTCGATAAGACAGCCTCTGGGTATCGTCGCGGCGATAATACCTTTTAACTATCCAATAGATCAGCTGTGCCATAAATCCATCCCCGCGCTTTCCATGGGCAACGCGCTCATCGTAAAGCCGGCTACGGATACCCCGAGAGCCAACATAAGGTTCTGCGAGCTGCTGCTTGAGGCGGGAGTTCCCGGCAACGCCATACAGATAGTGACCGGCTACGGCTCACAGGTCGGCAGCTGGCTGGCGGACGAGCCCAAGATAGCGAAGATCGCGCTTACGGGCAGCACCGAGGCCGGTATAAAGGTGGCCGAGATAAGCGCAAAGCATATGCACCATACCTGCCTTGAGCTCGGCGGAAACGACCCGCTCATAATATTAAAGGATGCGGATCTCGAAAAGATAATGGAGGACGTCGTTGGCGGCAGAGTCAGCAACGCCGGTCAGACCTGCTGTGCGCCCAAGAGATTCATCGTGCATAATTCCATAAAGGAAAGCTTCACAAAGCTGCTAATAGAGCGCCTTAAAAAGGTAAAGGTCGGCGACCGGATACTGCTGACCCATTCCGAAGATCAGAATG
>CAYVOZ010000198.1:669-5050 GCA_964453325.1 uncultured Christensenellaceae bacterium
GATCCCGCGACGGATATGGGACCGCTCGTATCCTTAAAGAGCGCGAAAGAGGTCGAGCAGCAGATAAACCTTACCATCTCTCAGGGCGCAAAGCTTCTCCTCGGCGGCAAGCGCTTTAACGAGACGTTCATAGAGCCTACTGTGCTCGACGTGACCTGCGATATGGATATCATGAAGGACATGGAGGTATTCGGACCCGTGTTCCCGATCGTCGGCTTTGATACCGTGGATGAGGCGATAACGATAGCCAACAGCACCAAGTACGGCCTGTCGTCCGGAGCATTCGGCAACTCTATGGACGAGCTCATGAAGATAGCCAAGAACATACAGGCCGGCACCTTCCTAATAAACGGTCACGCAAACTACCGCACGCCCGATCAGCCGTTCGGCGGCTGGAAGATGAGCGGGATCGGCCGCGAGGGCGGCATGGAGACCTTGAAGGACATGAGCCAGCTTAAGGCTATAATGTATAAGAAGCTGTTCTGATCCGTAAAGAGACATTGCGGGAGCGAAGCTTTTTTAAGGCCTCGCTCCTTTTTTTGTGCCCGGACAAGCTGACCGGGGTTACAAAAATATGTTAATTTTAAGCAAATCAAGTTGTAATTAACGCCGTGAAACATTATTATGTAATGGTATTGATTACATATATTGTTAAGATGATACATTAGCATGTGTCCTTCTGACGCATGCCGGTCGGAGGTCTGTGAGGCATGGAAGATAAAGAACTCAGATTTGCGGTCTGCGACGACAGGCCGAAGGAACGCGAGCGTCTTGAGATATTCATTACGGATTATTGCTCGGAAAAGGCTATTAAGGCGCATGTAGACCTGTTTGACTCCGGGGAATCGCTCATATCATCCATGAGGAGCAATCCGTATTCCGTAGTCTTTCTGGATATTTTTATGGACAACATGACCGGCATCGAGGCGGCGAGGGAGATACGCACCTTTTCAAACTGCCCTATAGTCTTTGTCACGACGAGCCCGGACTATGCCCTCGAGGGTTTTGAGCTCAACGCTCTGCACTATCTCGTAAAGCCGTGCACAAAGGAAGCGATGGCAAACGCGCTCGAACGCTGCGTGGACGTCGTAAAGGCGCAGAAGAAGAGCATTAACGTAAAGACCGGAAGAGAACAAATAAGCATAAGGCAAATAGACATACAGTATATGGAGGTGTTCGGGAACCGCACGCTCATACATACGAGCATCGGTGAAATATCCACATACGCGCCTCTCGGCGAATTCTTTAACCAGCTCGACAAGGAGCTCTTCATACACCCGCAAAGGAGTTATATCGTGAGCCTTGCGTATATAAACGAGATACCCTCCGCTACGATCACGCTGAAAAACGGCGTTGTCATATCGATAAGCAGACAGGAGCGGACGTCGGTGAAGCAAAAATACCTGAATTATCTCATGGAGCTCTCCAAAACGGGGGTGGTGTGATGCCGCCGTTTCTGAAATGCGTCTCCGTCTTTCTGTCGATATCCCAGCTTTATACCGCGGCCGTAATACTTTACTTCAATCTTTTCAACACAAAATACCGTATAGCGCCAAAGAAGGCGTATATATGCATCGCGGCGATAACCCTTGTAAATTCCGTTACAGGTACGCTTGCGTATGCTTTGCTGATACCCTTTGGCATTCCGCAGTTTGCGTTCATAGTGTGCTTTATACTTAACTGCATAGCCATGCTGCTGCTAACTGACGAGAGCGAGGGGAAGCACTTCTTTGCCTTTGTCTTTATAGTATGCTATGCGCTGATAATAACTACACTTGATGAGGTGCTGTTATTGGCCGCGGAGGATATCTTCCGTGTGCATTTTTCTGATCTGTTTGCGGACAGTGCGGTGATGGGCTTCATCAGGTAGCCGGAAACGTGAAGCCGGATCGCGTCCAGTGCATACTGTGCATAGCCTGTGCAGAAGATGATGCTGCAATCGGGGCACAGCTCTATAAGCCTTTCGGCCAGCGCCAGCCCGCCCATCCCTCGCATATTGATGTCGAGAAAGGCGATGTCGATGGGGTTATCACTGACCCAATCCACGGCGGCGGTGCAGGAGCCAAATTCCGCCACGGCGTCGATGCCCGGAGAAGCGGAGACTGCGGCCGTGAGGGCCGTCAGCATGGGGCGCTCATCATCAACGGTGATTGCGAGCATGGCGTCCGCCTCCTTTCTTGGGTATCGTGATCGTCGCCGTCGTGCCCTTTCCTATTGAGCTTTCCACTCGCAGCGTTCCGCCGCAAATGGCCTCCAGTCTTCCGCGAATGTTGCGGATGCCTATATGCCTGCGCTCGTTATCAAGTGCGGCGGGGTCGAAACCGACGCCGTTGTCCGTGACTGTGACGCGGTATGCCGAGCCCGTTTCATCGGTGGAAACTATGACCGTGCCGCCCTGCTCCAGACCCATAAGCCCGTGCTTGATGGCGTTTTCCACAAGCGGCTGCACGGATAGGGCGGGCAGAAGGAAATCCTCGGAGTTCAGGCAGAAGCGAACCTCCATATCCGGGAAGCGGAGCATTTCAATGTCAACATAGTGCCGAATGTGCTCGATCTCCTGTGACAGGCGAATCGGCGCGGCGCTGTCCAGCTCGCCGAAGCTGCCGCGCAGATACAGCGAGAAATCGTGCACCAGCTTCGAGGCTGTATGCGGCTGCTCCAGGCAAAGCTGCTCTATGGTCCCGAGAGTGTTGTATATGAAATGCGGCTGTATCTGAGAGAGCATGATGGACACGCGGCTTTGCGTCAGGTCGTTCTCCACCTCCGCCATCCGCCGCCCCTGCTCCGCCTGCAAGAACAGAAAGATAACGACAAGGGATACGGTATTGACCAGATTCAGCAGCACCAAACCGTAGAAGAACATTTGCACCAGAAGTGCAGCCAGCGGAAGGAGGATATACGACCACAGGCACGCTTTTTCCTGCCGCTCAAGCACATTCCGATACCGCATCAGGAGCCATGCGCACAGGAACAGGCAGACAATGCCCATAGCGTGAGAAAGCCAGAACAGCTCTGCCCGGTGATAGACGTTCTGCGCGTCGATGGTATAGAATATGGGGAAAAACTGCGTCAAGACGACCATGCCGAGGGATAAGATGCAGACGGTGCGGCTGATTCTCAGGGGAGTTTGAGAGACATTGGCGCGCCGCCCCAGATATTCCGTGAGATAGCGAACGAAGGATACCATCAGCAGATAGTTGCAGGAAAAGGCGATGAAGTTCGCTGCCCGGACGCCGAACCAGTAAAAGGTTCCCGGATGCCCGCGAAAGAAAAGCGCCAGCATATCAAATAACAGCGAGCCGACGTTAAAGACCAGCATTTGCATATAAAGGCGTGAGCACATATCACGGGGACGCTTGCTGAGAAAGAGGCACAGCGCCACAACTGCCGACATGACACAGCCCCATATTTCCAACGAAGCGTTTATGTAGTTGATAACGCTCATGGCGCCCTCCTATCAGGGAACAGATCACCGGCACGAGTTTTGGTTGCTCCGTCTGCATCGCCGTGAATAACTGCGGCGCGGCGTATGCCGCCTTATTTTACAGATCGCATAGGCGGCGTCCGGTTCATCTAAATACTTTTATAAAAGCCTATGTCTATTCTATCAAACCTGTTTTGCAAAGTCCACCATTCGGGCATTCAAGTCCGTCAAGATATTCTCACCAAAACAAAAACTGCCACCCATTGGGTGACAGCCTTATTTTGGTGCGGCCGACCGGACTTGAACCGGTACGATTATCTCACACGCCCCTCAAACGTGCGCGTCTGCCTATTCCGCCACGGCCGCATCGCTCATGACCTTGCTTATTATATCGACTATGTTTTTAAATGTCAATATTTAATGTTTTGGTTTTATGATTATTTTTTCGTTATGCGTTTATATATAAAAGGCGAGTGAGGTGTCGGGTCTTGGTAAAGAAAACTGTGATAACCTCGTCCACCGAAATGAAGCGTACAGTTGAAGAGGTCATGCTTCAGATAAGGCAGACGGGCGAGGCGGATAAGCAAAAAGAATATGATATACTCATGTGCTTGAGAGAGCTTATCTCAAACAGCCTTTTGTATTCGGGCTGCGGAATGACCCGGCTCATTTATGAGCTTTCTGACGAGAGCTTTTCGTTTTCCGTTATAGACGAGGGCGGCGGCTTTGAGCATAAGAACGCCGGTAAGTGTCCGGCTGTGGAGAGCGAGAGCGGACGCGGCATATATTTGGTGAGAATGCTCGCAACAGAGGTCAGGTATAATAAAAAGGGTACGGCCGTCTATGTAAGGATGGACTACTGAAGGAACCGAACAGATCGCATAAAAGAGCCGAGGCTCTTTTCAGTCCGTCAAAAAACTATGTTTTTTGACGGGATTGCCGGGTTTTGACTGTGAC
>CAYVOZ010000199.1:0-296 GCA_964453325.1 uncultured Christensenellaceae bacterium
CCGAAGTTGACATGCTCCATATCCGCCACCCAGTCTCTGCCCATGAGCTCGAGGACCTTAAAGACCTGTTTGAAATGCAGATTCTGCTGATACGCCACAATGTAGAGCGACTTCGCGAAATCATATGTGTCCTTGCGGTATATCGCCGTGGCGAGGTCGCGCGTGGCATAAAGCGTCGCGCCGTCGCTGCGGAGTATTATGCAGGGAGGCATGTCGTATTCGGACAGGTCGACTATGCTCGCGCCGTCGTCCAGCTTTAAAAGCTTTTTCTCGCGCAGCTCGTCGATGACGGGCTG
>CAYVOZ010000199.1:306-5036 GCA_964453325.1 uncultured Christensenellaceae bacterium
GACCTTTTGGACGTACATTTTTAAGCTCTCGCCCGCATAGCTGTCAAAATGTACGTCCAAAAGGTCGTATACGCGCATGACCTCTTTCATTGTAATCTGCTTAAAGCGCTCAAACAAAGCCATCGCCTCGGGGTCGCCGGTCTCTATCTTGCGAAACCATGCGCGCGCTTGATCGTCGAGGGACTTGTCCTTTTCCGCCTCCTCGTGAAAGCGGACGTATAGCTGAACGAGCGAGCGCACGGAGCCGTTTTCCAAAAGCTCCTCATTGCCCCAAAGCTTATACGCTACTATCATCTTGCCGAATTGCGTACCCCAATCGCCCAAATGGTTAACTCCGACGGAGTTGTATCCACAAAAGTTATAAATTCGGTAAAGCGAGTTGCCTATCGCTGTGCTCGAAAGATGTCCTATATGAAAGGGCTTCGCAATGTTTATGGACGAGTAGTCCATGACCACGTTTCTGCCTCCGCCCATGTCCGAGGAGCCGTAGCGCTCCCCGGCGGAGAGCACGCTTTTTAGCGTGTTCTGTGCAAAGACGTTTCTGTCGATGAAAAAGTTGAGATAGCCTGCGGCTGCCTCTGCGCGGTCGACTCCGGCGGGCAGCTCTATGACGCCGGCAAGCTCCTGCGCTATAACGGGCGGCGCCTTGCGCATTGTCCGCGAGAGCTTAAAGCAGGGAAACGCAAAATCCCCCATGCTCTGATCGGGCGGGACGGCTATGAGCTCCGCCGCTTCGTCTGCGCTGAGCCCGGTGCATTTTGCAAGGGCATCGGCTATCAGCTGTGAATAGTTCATTAAAGTATACTTCCCATACCGCCGTGCAGCTAAAAAGCACCGGCTAAAATTTGATGCGGGGATGCGTTTATGAGCGCATCAAAGAAAACGGTTTTCCGCCGCATCAACGCTATTGTAACACAGTATAAGTCAAATGCGAAGCGTTTTTGAGGGCTTTTGCGAGTTTACTTGACGTATATTTTGCGTTATAATCGCTTATAGACGCGGTTTTGACCGCAAAAACAGGAAAGCAGGTCAGGAATGGTAGTTTTAAGCGTCTCCGGCGTTTCAAAAAGCTTCGGCGTGGATACGGTTTTAAAGGACATATCCTTTTCGGTAAACGAGGGAGACAAGGTCGGCGTGCTCGGCGTAAACGGCGCAGGCAAAACGACTCTTTTCAAAATGCTCACGGGAGAGGAACAGCCCGACGAGGGCGATATATATATATCCGCAAAGACGGGCATAGCATATATGCAGCAGCACGCGGAATACACCTCCGAAAAGACGGCGGAGGAAGAGGTGCTGCGCGTTTTTGATAAGCTCATAGCGCAGGAGAATAAGCTTTCCGTGCTGCAAAAGGAGCTTGAGACCGACCCGGACGACGATAAAATAAAGAGATTTCACGACCTTCAGGAGAGCTTTATAGACGGAGGCGGGCTCACATACCGCGCGCGCGCCCATTCCGCTCTTATCGGACTCGGCTTTTCGGAGGAGGAGCTTTCGCTGCCGCTTTCGCATATAAGCGGAGGGCAGCGCACGCGCGTGCTCATCGCAAAGCTGCTGCTCGGCGAAGCAAAGATACTGCTGCTCGACGAGCCCACGAACCACCTCGACGTAAAGGCCATAAGCTGGACGGAGGGCTTTTTAAAGGAATATCGCGGCACGGTGCTCGTCATATCACATGACCGCTTTTTCCTCGACGAGGTCACGGACAAGACCATAGAGATAGAGCACAACGGCGTAAAGACCTACGGCGGCAACTACTCGTATTATGTGAAGAAAAAGGCGGAGGACAGAGAGGCTGCGGAAAAGCTATACAGCCTTAAGCAGCGAGAGATAAAGCGCATAGAGGGCATAATCGCACAGCAGCGCACCTGGAGCCAGGAGCGCAACTATATAACGATACGCAGCAAGCAGAAGTCCATCGACAGGATAGAAAAGGACCTTGTGCGGCCGGATACAGACCCCGCGGAGATACGCTTCAAGTTCCGCGCGCTCCACGGTGCGGGCAATGATGTGCTCATAATGGAGGATATAGAGAAGCAGTTCGACTCCCGGGTGCTGCTAAAGGACGTCAATATCCATATAAAGCGCGGCGAACGTGTATTTCTGCTCGGCGACAACGGCTGCGGAAAGACCACTCTCATGCGCATAATAATGGGTGAGCTTATGGCAGAGCACGGCACGAGCGAGCTCGGAGCGCGCGTCATAACGGGATATTTCGACCAGGCTCAGAGCGACATGCTGCCGGACGCGACGGTGCTCGATACGGTATACGACGCCATACCCGGCGTGACCCAGACGCAGATACGCGCAGCGCTCGCGGAGTTCCTCTTTACGGGCGACGACGTCTTTAAAAACGTGAGAGACCTATCGGGCGGCGAGCGCGCGAGGGTCGCTCTTTGCAGGCTTATGCTTTCGGGCTGCAACTTTCTGCTGCTCGACGAGCCCACGAACCATCTCGATATACCGTCAAAGGAGGCGCTTGAGCGCGCGCTTCTCGACTATGACGGCACGCTGCTAATGATATCGCACGACCGCTATTTTATAAACAAGTTAGCCAGCAAGGTATATGCGGTGGAGAACAACTCCGTAACGCTGTATAACGGCAACTACGACTATTATCTGACTCACCGCGTCGGGACGGCGGCCGCCGCGTCTGCGGTAAAGTCGGATAAGCCCGTAAACGAATATCAGCTCAAAAAGGAGCGCGAAAGCGAGCGCAGAAAGCTGCATACGCGCTTTAAGCGTACAGAGCAGAGCATCATGGAGACGGAGGAAAAGCTTAAGGAGGCGGAGCGGCTCATGGCGGATCCGCTCGTCGCTGCGGACTATATGCGGGTGACGGATATCGCAGAGGAGGCCGAAGCCTTGAAGAAGAGCCTCGACGTGCTGTATGCCGAATGGGACGAGCTTTCGGTGCTGATAGAAAAAGAGGAGGAGCAATGCTGACCGCGTTATATGACCGCATAGGCTATCATCCAAAGAACGAGGCGTTGTTTATCCGCGCGCTTACGCATTCCTCATACGGTGCGGATAACTATGAGCGCATGGAGTTTTTGGGCGACGCGGTGCTCGAGATGTATATAAGCGAACAGCTGTATCTGCGCTTTAAGGACACCGACGAGGGCGTTTTAAGCAAGCTCAGATCAGAGCTCGTCTGCGAGAGCTCGCTTTGCGAGTGGGCAAGGAGCATAGCATTAGGCGGGCTTTTGCGCATAGGACACGGTGAGGAGCAGAGCGGCGGCAGGGACAAGCCCTCCATACTGTGCGACGCGGCGGAGGCCGTGCTTTGCGCCGTATATCTCGACGGAGGGGGCGACGCGGCAAAGGCGCTCGTCCTAAGGATGCTGGACTTTCTTTTAGAGCTGCACCGCACAGGCCGGCTGTATGCGGACGCCAAGACGGCTCTGCAAGAGCTGACGCAGAAGAACGGAGGAGTCGCTCCGGCATATGAGCTCATATCAGAGATAGGCCCGCCGCACGACCGGATGTTTAAAATGAAGGTCCTGCTGAACGGGCGAACGATAGGGCAGGGAAGCGGACGCAGCAAAAAGCAGGCGGAGCAGGACGCCGCGCGCGACGCGATCATAAACGGAAAATGGAATAAACAAGTTTAAGGAAAAATAGAAAAGACCCGTTAAAGCCGCCTTAAAGAAGACTTTTACGGGTCAGTTATTTTTAATTCGATCACTTCCCGGGCAGCTTCCAGTTAAAGAACTTTAAATACGGCTCGCTCGCCTTGCGGCGGAATTCGTCCATATCCCTGCCAGTCCATTCGTATACGCCTCTGCCGGACTTATAGCCTATATCTCCTCTTTTAAGGCGCTCTGTCACATAGTCCTGCGCGTGATCCGCATTGCAAAGCGTCGGGAAGAGATAGTCGTCTATGCTGCATACCATATCGAGCCCGGCATAGTCAAAGTGCTCGAACAGGCCGATAGAAGTATATCGCGGGCCGAAGCTCGAGCGTATCGTTTTATCGATATCCTCGGGGGCGCATATGCCCTGCTCTACCATGTATACTGCCTCGCGATAAAGCGCATGCTGCAGACGGTTGCCTATAAAGCCGGGCGCGGGCTTGTTCATGAGCGCGACCTCGCGGCCGGCATACTCGAGCATTTCCTTTATAGCGCGCACGGCCTCCGGGTCGGTATAGCTGTTTTTTACGAGCTCGACGCAGGGCACGAGATGCGGCGGATTCCACGGATGCGCGACCATTATCTTCTGCTTTTCCTTCATGCCTTCCGCGAGAGCCTCGGGCGAGAGCGCGGAGGTCGCGGAGGCTATGGCCTTGAGCTGCGGACACGCGGCCTCGAGCTTTGCATAGACCGCATGCTTGACGTCGAGCTGCTCGGGCACGCACTCAAAAATGAGCTCCTCTCCCGAAAGATCGTTATAATCTGTAGTGAACGTCAAAAGCTTCTCACAGGCCTGCGCCTGCTCCTCCGTGACGAGCTCCAGGGCAATAAGATCGTCGTAATAAGTGCGATACTTCTTTCTGCCGGTCTCCTCGTCCTTTGCCAGCACGGTCACGCGGACTCCGTTGCCCGTGAACATGACCGCCCAGCTTATGCCTATCATGCCCTTGCCGATAATGCCTACATGCTGTCTTGACATAGCTTATTTTGCCTTTCCTGTCAGATATTTAAAGCAGACGCGGACGTTGTTGGCCTGAATATACTCCATGCACTCGGGCTGACCGATATCCACGGGGCAGCGAGACTCGAAGTTTA
>CAYVOZ010000200.1:0-3054 GCA_964453325.1 uncultured Christensenellaceae bacterium
CTGTTCACAATGCTGTTGTTGGTTTCTAAAACTCCATAACAACTTGACACGGTCGGTCAAATAATATTATTTGCATGTGTTACAGCAATACATTATAATAATTGAACATGATTTTATAATACGACAAGGGACTATAATGAGAGAAAAATCGCCAAATGCAACCGAATACACCGATATACCTTCGTCGGTACCGCTTCAGGCGGGCAGGGAGCAAAGTGCTGCGCTTGACCCATACTCCCTTGCCCGAAACAGACGGCTCATGTTTATTCGCGGCGAGATCGGTCCGGACAGAGAGGTTTTAAGGCAGGAGCATAAGTTTCTTATAAATACCCTCAGCTATAAGGAGCTCTCGTATAAGCTCGGGCGATGCCTTTTACAGGATCCGCATAACGGCGACAACGGATATATGGTGCGTTCGCTGTACTTTGATACGCTCAATAACCGCGACTATAACGAAAAGGTCGACGGCTCTGAGCTGCGGAGAAAATTCCGGCTGAGAGTCTACGACCCGAAGAGCGACTTCGCTTTTTTTGAAATGAAGCAGAAGCAGGGCATGTATCAGAGAAAGCGTTCCCTAAGGCTCTCGCGCGAGGACGCATATATCATATCCAAGGGACAATATACACCGCTTCTCAAGTACAACACGCCGTTTGCCGCGGAAGTCTTTTCCCTGCTCAACATGCACGCCTACAGGCCAAGATCGATAGTACAGTATGACCGTTTCGCATTTATAGCAAGAGAGAACGATACGCGCATCACATTTGACCACAACATCACGGCAAACGAAGGCTGCACGGATATTTTCTCGGACGAGCTTTGCCTTTATCCGGTCATAGACCCGTTTGCCGCGGTTTTAGAGGTAAAGTACAACAATTTTCTGCTGAGCTATATAAAGCAGCTTATAGACAGCGCCGACAGGAGCGAGATATCGGTGGGCAAGTACTATCTTGCCCGTTCGGTAACACAGGAATAAACGATCAGGGGGGGACTTATAAATAATGAAGGACTTTATTTTATCGCTGTTTGAAGAATCGACGCCTTTGACCTTTGAGAATATACTTATAAATCTATGCGCGGCTGCCGCCATCGGGTTCGTCATATACCTGTCCTATTGGCTGAGCCACGCGGGTACGGTCTACAGTAAAAAATTCAACGTTTCGCTCGTTGTGCTCACTGTTCTGACCGCTACGGTCATGGTCGTCATAGGCAACAACGTAGCGCTTTCTCTCGGCATGGTCGGTGCGCTGTCCATAGTCAGATATCGCACCGCGATAAAGGATTCGCGGGACACCGCATATATCTTCTGGTGCATAATAGCCGGCATATGCTGCGGCGCAGGGGACTATCTCGTAGGAGCCTGCGGCACCGGACTGGTTTTTCTGATACTGCTGCTGCTCGGCAGGATCCGCACCGACAACCGCATTCTGCTCGTGGTCAGAGCCTCCCGGGCTCTCGAAAAAGAGGTGGAAACGGTCGTGTTCTCCAACTTTGACAAGCGCGCGATACTCAAGGTCAAAAACACTACCAGCGACTCGATAGAGTTCATTTTTGAGGTCTCAAGGCGTAAATACGAGGCTCTCCAAAAAAGCGCAACGAGCATATTCGATATGCTTTATGCTTTAGGGAACGTCGAGTATGTTAACATCGTCTCACAGAGCGAGGAGATATCCGCATAAAGTATGAAATATAAGCTGATCGTTATACTGAGCGTAATTACGATAATACTGGCCGCGCTGTTTGTGCCCATGCTCGTGCACGGCAAGGCTTCGCGTACGCATCAGCATCAGACGGCGGCAAGAGCGACTGACGAGCAGAGCGGCGATAAATTCGTAACGCATCTTCCCGTCATACTCATTGACAAGGGCGGACAGGAGCTAAGCTATGAGACCGTTAACTACGGTGACGGCAGAACGGATCAGAACGCAAACACCGTTAAGTGCACAGTTACGGTCATAGACGGAAATGACGGCACGAATTATACATCCGATGAGCCGCAGCTCGTCACCGACGCATATATCAGATACCGCGGACACAGCTCTATGCGTCACATCAAGCATAACTATAAGCTCTCCTTCATAGACGAGAACGGGGACGAGGACAAGTCAAACGGTCTTTTGGGCATGGAGCCCTGCGATGAATGGGCGCTGCACGGACCGATGATGGACAGAACGCTGATAAGAAATTATGTCTGCATGAACATAATAGGCGAGACGATGGAGTATACCCCCGACGTGCGCTTCTGCGAGGTCTTTGTCGACGGAGAGTATATGGGGCTTTATGTCGCGATGGAGACTGTCTGCAAGGGCGAGGGCAGGGTAGATGTGGCTACGTATGACGAGGGGGACCCCACCTCGAGCTATATCATAAAATCCGACTGGTATAACGACAGCGACGCCGCGATAGACAACTTTGCGGACTATACCATGATGCAGTCCTTCGGAGTTATGACGGAGGTTATATATCCGGGCGAGAAGCTGAATGCGGACATAAAGACGTACATAGAGGACGATTTTTCGCAGTTTGAGAAAGCTCTGTATTCCTATGATTACGACGATATGATACAGGGCTACAGAAGCTATCTTAACACGGATTCTTTCATAGATTATGCGATCTTTAACGAGTTTTTCCAGAACTACGATGCGGGTACGCTTTCGACCTATTTCTATAAGGACGCCCGCGGAAAGATATGCATGGGGCCTGCATGGGATTTCAACAACTGCTGCAACAACTTCAAGGAAGAAATAATCGCCACGAGAAAGCTCGATGTGCTGTGCTCAGCGAGATTCGATATGCTTATGAGAGACGGATATTTTACGGACAAGCTCATTGCACGCTACAGGGAGCTGAGAAAGACGCTGCTCAATGAAGACTATGTGATGAGCTATATAGACGATACGATAGAGTATCTCGGACCGGCGATAGAGCGCAATACCGAGAGATGGCAGGAGCTGGTATATGACCGGGACACTATTTCGGACGCCATAAGGCTGGAGCCGGAGTACAGGAATCCTGTCGATCATGACGCTGCTATAGAGCAGTTCAAAAGCTTCCTTA
>CAYVOZ010000200.1:3064-4835 GCA_964453325.1 uncultured Christensenellaceae bacterium
GCTGGATGCACATATCGAGGACGTAAAGCAGTACTCGCACGAATCCGCCGTAAAGAAGTATAACCCGTGACAGAGAGGGCATAAGCTATTGAAAAGAATGAGAAAATTCGTGATAATATGCCTTTGTCTCGCTGTGCTGTATATAGCGGGCTCTGTTGTCTATTTTTACACGGACATATATATACCGCTGCTCACGCCGGAGACGACCACGGTGATGCGCGCCTCCGGGGGCAAAATATACAAATTCGAGGACGGCAACTATGAAGAATTCGATATTCGCGGAGTGGATATGGGCGCAGGCATACCCGGACACTACGCGACCGATCTTGCAATAGACAAGACTACCTATATGCGGTGGTTCGGGCTCATAAAGGAAATGGGTGCTAACTGCATACGCGTATACACCGTGCTTGGAGACGACTTCTATGAAGCGGTGTATCAGTACAACAAGAACAATCCAGATCCTATATACATAATACACGGCCTGTGGCTGGACGATTATGTCCATTTTTCGCACCGGGATATGTACGACGACGACCTTTTAAACGAGCTCATAAGAGACGGGCGCACGCTCATAAACGTGCTCCACGGAAGGCACACCATAAACTTCGGCATGGACGCCGGCGTGCAGATATACCGCAGGGACGTTTCGCAGTGGGTGATAGGCTATATACTCGGCGTAGAGTGGGAGGACGTTACCGTAGAGTATACAAATCACGCGAAGGATGAGCTTGACTCCTATAAGGGCGTCTATATGTATACGGATGAAAACGCGTCTCCTTTTGAAGCGGCTCTTGCGAAGCTCGGAGACAGCTTTATAGATTACGAGACAAAGCGCTACGGCACTCAGAAGCTGATCGCTTTTTCCAACTGGCCCACGACTGACCCGTTTGATTATCCAAAGATCGTCGAAAGGGAAATGTATAAAATATCCAAGGTGGATGTTGAGCATATAAAGACGACGGAGCTGTTTTTATCCGGCATGTTCGCATCCTATCATGTTTACCCGTACTACCCGGATTATTTAAGCTATTCCGAGCAGCCGGAGGACTGCCTCGACCCGCAGGGGAATGTAAACACATACTATGCCTATCTTAAAAAGCTGAGCGACTATCACACCGTACCCGTCATTATCAGCGAGTACGGCATACCCTCGTCCCGCGGGATGGCTCAGCGCGATAAGTACCTGAACAGAAATCAGGGAGGCATGTCTGAGACGGATCAGGCAAGGGCTCTGACGGAGTGCTACAGAGATATTAAAGACTCCGGCTGCGCGGGCTGCGTGCTTTTCACATGGCAGGATGAATGGTTCAAGCGCACATGGAATACCATGTATGCCGTTGACCTTATGAATACGCCGTATTGGAGCGACTATCAGACCAACGAGCAGTATTTCGGCGTGCTGTCCTTTGACCCCGGCAAGGAAGAGTGCATATGCTATGCAGACGGCGATATCTCCGACTGGGACGGCGACGTGCCGGTCATATCGAACGGCGGCATCGAGCTTTTTATGAAATACGATGAAAAATTCGTATACTTTTTAGTAAAAAAGGATGGGCTATCCAAGACCGACAAGATATACATACCCCTCGATACGACGCAGAAAACAGGCGCGTTTTACTGCGATAACTACGCGCTTTATTTCGACAGAGGTGCGGACTTTGTGATCGCTATGGGCGGAAGCGAGAACCGCGTCGTGGTGCAGGAGCGTTACGACGTGCTGCGCGCTATGAAATCCAACCAGATAAGCGCCATAGACGCGTATGAAATG
>CAYVOZ010000201.1:0-1082 GCA_964453325.1 uncultured Christensenellaceae bacterium
GCAGCTCATGGAGCTCGAGATACCCATGGTGCTGGCGCTCAACATGATGGACGAGGTAAGAAAGAACGGCGGCTCCGTGCTCGTGAACCAAATGGAGGAGATGCTGGGCATACCGGTCATTCCCATATCCGCCGCTAAAAACGAGGGCATAGACGAGCTCGTGCTGCATGCCGTCCACGTCGCAAAGTATCAGGAAAAGCCCGGTCGCGTCGACTTTTGCAGCGAGGACAAGCAGGGCGGTGCGGTGCACCGCTGCCTGCACGCGCTCATGCACCTTATAGAGGACCATGCCAAGGCCGCGGATATCCCGATACGCTTTGCCGCGAGCAAGCTCGCGGAGGGCGACCAAAGCATAATCGAAAAGCTCAGCCTCGACGAGAACGAGAGAGAGATGATAGAGCACATAATCGTGCAGATGGAGACGGAGAGCGGGCTCGACCGCGCCGCCGTCATGGCGGATATGCGCTTCTCCTTCATAAAGGACGTCTGCTCCGCCACGGTCATAAAGCCCGTGGAGAGCAAGGAGCACGCCCGCAGCGCAAAAATAGACAAAATACTCACGGGCAAATACACGGCTATACCCGCCTTTATACTCATAATGGGACTCGTGTTCTATCTGACCTTCAACGTGATCGGCGCAGGGCTGCAAAGCCTTCTCGATATGGGCATAACCGCGCTTTCGCGCGTCGTGGACACTGCGATGACCGCTGCGGGCGTGAACGCCGCGCTGCACTCGCTCGTCATAGACGGCATATTCACGGGCGTGGGCAGCATACTGAGCTTTTTGCCCATAATCGTCACTCTGTTCTTCTTCCTGTCGCTCATGGAGGACAGCGGATATATCGCCAGAGTCGCGTTTGTAATGGATAAGCTTTTAAGAAAGATAGGCCTTTCGGGCAGAAGCATAGTGCCTATGCTCATAGGCTTCGGCTGCACCGTACCGGGCGTTATGGCGACGCGCACACTGCCGTCCGAGCGCGACCGCAAAATGACGATACTGCTGACTCCGTTTATGAGCTGCACGGCAAAGCTGCCCATATACGCATTTTTCGTGGGCGTGTTTTTCCCGAAGCACGGCGGAC
>CAYVOZ010000201.1:1092-4790 GCA_964453325.1 uncultured Christensenellaceae bacterium
AGCCGAAATGATCGTGGAAGAATCCGTATGGCCCTTCCCCGGCTACGGCGCACTCGTGATGCTCGCGCTGTATGTGCTCGGCATAGCCGTCGCGATACTCCTCGCGCTCGTAATGAAGGGCACGATGTTCAAGGGCAACGCCGTACCGTTCGTAATGGAGCTGCCGAACTACCGTCTGCCCGGCGTGAAAAACACGACGCTGCTGCTTTGGGAAAAGGCCAAGGACTTTTTGCAGAGAGCCTTTACGATAATACTTATCGCCACTATAGTGATATGGTTTTTACAGACCTTCGACCTGAGGCTCAATATAGTGAGCGACTCGCACGACAGCATACTCGCGGTCATATCCGGCTTTATAGCGCCTATATTCAAGCCCCTGGGCTTCGGGGACTGGCGAGTTTCCACAGCGCTCATAACCGGCTTTACGGCAAAAGAGAGCGTCGTCTCCACGCTCTCCGTGCTCTTCGGCTCCACCGACAGCATACTCGCTATACTCACTCCCCTCGCCGCGGCGGGGCTGCTCGTATTCTGCCTGCTCTATACGCCCTGCATAGCCGCCGTGACCTCCGTAAAAAAGGAGTTAGGCGTAAAATGGGCGCTCGGAGTGATGGCAGGCCAGTGCGCGATAGCGTGGGTCGCCGCCCTCGCCGTGCGCCTCATAGGGATGCTCTTCGGGCTGGCTTAATATCCCTTTTTGACCGCAAGACAGTAGTTTACGTGCCTCTGTGCCTGCATTCTGCGCGCGGGGCACGCTTTGTTATATTCCGAAAAGAACCTATCCGTGATCTCTTCAGGCGTCAGCAGCTCGTATATCAAAAAGCCGTTTTCGGAAAGCAGGCTCTCTAACTCCGGGTACTCATAGCCCGCGCGCATAGCCTCACCCGCTCCCGCAGCGAGCCCGGAGTGCTCTTTGCCTGTCTCGTCCGCATAATAGCCCTCCGACGGATAATCGAACGCTATGGCGCTGCCCGCTCCGCATATCGATGAAACGGCGGCAGTCAGCCCCGAAAACTCCTCCTTCGATACATAATACGACAGACCCGAAAGGCTGAAAAAGCTTATGCAGCGCGGGTCGTAGCCGTCTGCACCGATAAGAGCCCTCTCCCATCCTTCCTCCGTCATGTCAGCGGCGATATAGCGCGTGTTTTTCGGTGTTTTAATACCCGCCTTCAGTATCCTCGAAAGCTTGTCGGCGGACATCGCCGTCCTGTCGAGCTCGTATATCCGCAGCTTTTCCGCCCATTCCGGCTGCCTCAGCGCAAACGTATCATAGCCCGCCGCGAGAACGATATACTGCCGTGTGCCCGTCCTCACCGCCGTTTTAAGTGCGTCCTCGATAAAGGCGGCGCGCCCGAGCGGCGTAGGCGCAAGCTTTTCACAAACCACTTTTCCAAGGGCGTCATCCGTTCCGCTCTCGCAGCCGGGAAAGAAGAACGACGCTCCGTCCGCCAGACTTTGCGATATGCTCCCATATTCCGCGTCCGTCAGCATGAGACGCGCCGCCGTATCGTCAAACACCTTGACCGTACTGTTGATGCTGTGATACGCTCTTAAAAAAGCGCACATTCTTGCGGTCATGCTTTGCTCCTCCACTTAAAAAACACCTCCGTTTTCATCGCTAAAGCAAGCTTACACCCGCCGGAAAATGCTTTCAATTCTTGATTTTTTGCCCGTTTTGTGGTATGGTAGAGATAAATTTAAGGACAGATTCATTTTTTGCATTTAAAAAGCTCTGCACCAATATTCAGCACAGAGCTTGATTACAATTTTTCTTTTCAGTTCTCTTTTTTCAGTATAGCGGCTCTTACAACGCCCCTCGGGTCCTTTATAAGGAGTATCACGAGCCATATTATGAGCCCGAGCGCCACCACGCAAAGCCCGAGAAAAAGGTCGTTCAGCATATCCCCCGGCTCGGGTGTAAAGTATGCCGCGCCGAGCCCGATATACTCAAACACCGCATCCACGAGCCACATGAGCGCCGCGCCCCAGTACATGAGGCAAAGCGCTCCCGTTCTCATCTCGCTTTTCGGCGCTTGCTTATACCATATCACGGTAGAGATCACCGCCGCAAAGACGGTCGTGAGCAGAGTCATATGATACCTCTCTTATTCGGCTGCGGGCTGCGGAGCCTGCGCCCTTTTCTCTATAATGTGCGATACGAGCAGCATGACTCCCCATGCCGCCGTCACCACCGCCGTCATAGCCACTCCGACCGTTGCCATCTCGTTGAGCATCACCGCCGCTTCTCCCGCGTCGGACGCCGCCGTCAGGAACGGGAACCACGGCACGACCTCTCCGTGCCATACGTGCTCAAACGCCAGCAGCGCAGAGCCGCCCCAAAGCATTCCCGTGAGCCACTTGAGCTTGCGCGAGAAAAGCGGCTTATGCTCCGCTCCTTCAATGCTCAGCGCCTCGGGCTTTACGGGCTCGAGCTTCCTCTCCTTTGCCCTAACCACAGCCGTAACAGCGGTCATCACGATCGCCTCCGCGAGCGGTACTCCAAAACATGCCATAATTCCGTCCTCCTTGAATAATTAATAAACAAAATAAGCACACGGCTTTTTCTCAAAAAAACCGTATGCCTTCATAGCATACATTTCATCTGCTCTTTAGATCATATCTTTAGGACGCTTCTGCGCCTCAATATCGGCTTCATGCCTTATACATAATTATACGTTTTGAGCTTCGCTCCGTCAAGGTTTTTCGCTCACATCGCGAGCAGCTTTTCGATAACGTCGTCAATAAGCCTTCCTATGCCGAGATCCGGCACGCCCGCGACTATGTTGTCGCAGTGGTTAACGGGTATGAGTATGCGCACCGCGCCGCTCGCGCCCACGGCCGTGGCCATCGCGGGAGTGACCTCGCCGAGCAGGGAGTCCGCTATGACTATGCCTATCGGTCCGACGATCACGTCCGCGCGCCGTGCGTTCACGATAACGGCGTTCTCTCCCGTCGCCGCCGCGTCCGCGCCCGCCTTTAGCATCGCCGAGGTCGCAGTGCTGTTTGTGCCCACAGCGGTGACGTGCGCCGACGGAATGCTCTGCTTTATCGCGCCCACCGTCTGCTTTCCGATCCCTCCGCCCTGCGCGTCTATAACAAGTATTTTCATATAATGCCGTCTCCTTAAGGTAATGCTTTTAACTGTATCAATATCGCTTATTATAGCATATTTTGCGTGCTGTGCGTACGGTCATAATGACCGTACGCACGTCTGCGTCGCTTTAACGACGTCTGCTAAAACCGCTCTTGAATCCGCGGTGTATATAAATTAGAATATTACTGACAGAAACGGCGAGATACTATTTCGTGCCGCAAGCCTTTCAATATCCAGCGCAACAAAGGAAACAGTCAATATGAAAGTCGTACTCAAGCATCTGACAAAAAGATTCCCCAGCCGCAGCAAGACCTCCCGCGAGGACGTCATTGCGGTCAGCGATTTTGACTTTGAGATACCCGACGGAAAGCTCGTCACGCTGCTCGGCCCCTCCGGATGCGGAAAGAGCACCCTGCTCAACCTGCTTTGCGGACTGCTGCGTCCCACGAGCGGCAGGGTGTTCTTCGGCGACGATGACGTCACCGACCTGCCCGCAGAGAACAGGGGCGTAGGCATGGTGTTTCAGAGTTATGCGCTGTATCCTCATCTGACGGTCCGGCAGAACATACTATTTCCGCTGCAAAACCTCAAAGGCGCAGACAAG
>CAYVOZ010000202.1:0-4781 GCA_964453325.1 uncultured Christensenellaceae bacterium
GCAAAAGAAAGCGACAGCATACATAAAATGCTGTGCATGGGCGAGACCGATGTTATCGCAGAAGCCGAGGCGGAGCTTCTGTCGCTCGGCATAGAGGGCATCTCCGTGGCAAAGTCCAACGAGCACTATATAGAGGTGACGCCCGCGGGGGTGTCCAAGTCCTCGGCTATGCGCGTGCTCTGCGCGGCGATGGGCAGCGATGTGAAGAACTGCGTCGCGATAGGCGATAACTATAACGACCTCGATATGCTAAAGTGCGCCGGGTTCAGCATTGCCATGGGCAACGCGCCCGACGATATAAAGCGTCTGACCGACGCCGTCACGTCCGACAACAACAGCGAGGGCGTGTATCATGCGCTCGCATGGCTGTTTGACTGATAATTCCGAAACAAAACCATATCATAATAAAAAGCAAAGCTAAAGGCCGGAAGCTCCGAATATAAATAAACGGGCAATACTCCATGGAGGTTTATTTATGAAGGGGAACTTCTGGATAGCGGTCTGCTCGGGGCTGCTCGTCATATTCGGCGCGACGCTCATTTTCCTGACGTTCGCGCCGGCAAGGACCGCGCAGGTGCACAGCATGAACACGAAATACTGCTGGTATGTGATGCCGCAGGGCGAGGGCGTACCTCCCGTCGTGGCGGACAACGCGGACTTCAAGGACGACTACGACGTTATATACATGGGCGATACGAGCGAAAAAAAAGTATGGCTTACGTTTGACGTCGGCTACGATAACGGCAACACGGATAAGGTGCTCGACGCTCTGAAGCGCAACGATATACAGGCGGCGTTCTTTATATGCGGGCATGTGATAGATTCGTGTCCCGAGCTCGTGAAGCGCATGGCGGACGAGGGGCATCTCGTGCTCAATCACACCGATACGCATAAGGACCTTTCCGGGTTGTCGAGCGAGCAGATAGCCGCCGAGCTGTGCGCTCTTGAGGACGAATACTACGCTCTGACCGGGGATAAGATGCGGTGCGTGGTGCGTCCGCCCGAGGGCAATTATTCCGAGGCGGCTTTAAAATCGCTGACGGATATGGGATATACTACGATGTTCTGGAGCTTTGCGTATAAGGACTGGCTGACAGACGACCAGCCGAGCGAGAGCGACGCTATAGATACGATAACCTCCCGCGCGCATCCGGGCATGATAGCGCTTCTGCACAGCACCTCCGCCACCAATGCGGCAGTGCTCGACGAGGCCGCCGCAAGGCTGGAGGCAGAGGGGTACAGCTTCGGAAGCTTCAGCGAGCTCGGTATCGACTGACGCTTCGGTATAACTTGACAGCTTATTTCTTTATGTATTCGGCGGGGTCCTTATACTTTCCGTCGACGATATACTCAAAATGCAGATGCTCGCCGAGATCGGCCTCAAACGCGGGAATGCCCGCCTTGCCTATCGGACTGCCCGCGTTGACGAGCCCTCCGACCTCCACGCCCGCCTCCGAAAGACCGGAATAGACCGTCTTTGCGCCGTCCGTGTGAGCTATCGTCACGGTGAGCGAGCCCGTCTCGTCCGGCTCTACGGACGATACCTCTCCCGCGAGCGCAGCGGTTACGCTGCCGCCGTTTTTGGACGCGATATCTATGCCGTTATGCGTCAGCCACATGTTGAGCGTGGGGTTGTATACGAGCGTATCGCCGGAAAACGCTCTCACGATCTCACCGTCGAGCGGCATCGAGAGAGTTACCTTGACCTTGGGCTGACGTGCGGCGCTTTCGGGCTCGTTCTCCGCCTCTGCGGACGGCGCGGGAGACTGCTCCGACGGTACCGTTACGGTGCCTGCCTGCTGCGCGGCGGGAGCCTGCGTCCTTGCGGGTACGCTCACGGGCTGCTTTGTGGCTGCGGGCTCTTCGACCGCTCCGGGAGTTTCGGCGCTGCCGGCTCCCAGCCCTGCGATCACTGCCGCGCCTACCCCGAGCAGACAGACGGCCAGACAGATATAAAAGCCGTTCTTCTTAAAAAAACCTATTATCTTCTCTTTATTAAATTTGGACATATGTTTACACCTCCTTGCTCATTCTGCCCGTTTTTAAGCGTATTATTACAGGCCGGATACATGAATAAGTATGAGAGCAAGGAAAAATCTGTATAAAAAAGAGCCGCGGATAAGTATTGCGGCTCTCTGCGTGTCAAAAAACCATGGTTTTGACGTTATTTATGACGGATCGTTTACGACGCCCGCGAAAAGCGGCAGACCGTCGTTGTTGATAATGGCGAAGATGAACGGGCGGTCGAGCACAAAGGAGACTATATCGTCGGGCTCTGCCGCGGCGGCCTCCATCATAATAGTATAGGCGGCTGCAACGCAGCCCTGCTCGTCTATGGCTACGCGCGCGGCGTGGCTGGCTTCGGAGACGTATATCGTGTCGACGTCGTCAGACATGGGCGAAAAGTCCGAGAGATGCTCGTCAAAAACGTCCGTCACGCCCATGGTCTTGAGCCCGTCTATGAGGCTCATATCGGACGCCACGTCGAATTTAGGCACGGCGAGCTCGACTATGGGATAGCTTACGTTATCCCATTCTCTGCAGTTGAGCATAAAGTCCGTGACCTCGTCTCCGGCTAAAAGCCCGTCCACAGACGTGCCCTCGTCCGGGAGTATGAGCATCATGTTTGCGCTGCTGTGAAACGGCAGCGCGACGGAGGAAAAGCCCTCGCCCCGGTAATAATCAAAGCAGTGAGCGTTGTGCATAAAGTCGCATTCCGCGGTGCTGCCGTCGGCCTTATGGAACTGTCCGGGCGCTGTGTCCTCAGCCTTGAACTCCTCGCTCCATTTTGCACGGAAGTATATCGCGGTGGCAAGAGTGAGCACGGTAGACGCGTCCATCCTGACCCCGGACGCCTGCTCCTTTAAAAGGCCGCCGGTCTGTTCGTTGAGCCAATCCTGTAGCGCCTTGTCGTATTCCTCCGTGCCGGTCACGCCCTGATACGCCGATGCATAATATGTATCTGCCAGAGTCTTCATGGTCTGCTTGTTGAAGCGTATGCCGTCTTTCATCCAAATTGAGCTCGCAAGCACGCTCGTGAATAAACCGTCGTCGGAATAGTTCGCCTTCCACAGAGCCGTGGCCTGCTCGCGCAGAGCCTCTATGCTGTCCGGGCCAAGGAGCTCCAATATCTGCGCTCTGCTGTTGCCGTCGGTGGTCTCCGCGAGCATGGCCAAGGCCATATATACGTTTAGCGGGGAATACACGGTATTCCTGCCGTCGCTGCCGGACAGAAACTGCTTTACGCTGGTCTTGATATACGGGTCGAGCCCGTCAAAACTGACGTCCTCGGGCCTCAATTCATTGTTGGCGTCCCGCCATTTGTAGTATGCGGCGGAATAGGCCTCGCCGTCAAATTCGCCGGTCTCCCCGTCGGTATAATCCTCTTCGTCGGGATACTGCGGCATATCGGGGTATACGGCGGACGAAAGCGCAAAGCCGGACTGCTCATCAGCGGCGGGCTCCGGGCTTGTATTTTCGGGGTCTGCTTCCGTCTTTGCCGGTGCGCAGGCCGTGAGAGACGCGGCAAATATAAGAGCCGAAACAAACGCGATGTATTTTTTCATTTCGCTTCCTCTTTTTTCGTATTAGGCTATGCAAAAATACAGCCCTACAGAGATTATGACGCGGCTTTCGGAGAAAAGGTTCCGTAAAATAACAAAAACGGGTATTATACCCGGGACGCTCATCATAATACTAATACATGAGGACATCGAGAGGGACAAGGCCTGTCGAACGGCCGAAATTCAATATACTGACAGCCGCACTTTGCTGCGCTGCGCTTATCGCCGTTGTGATCGCGATGATATCCATGCGCGCTGAAAAAAAAGACGGCATGGATATAAGCACGGACGCGGTCGGAGAAGGACGCATGATACACGTTCTCACGGACGGCGGCATTACGGACATGGAGCTCGAGGAGTATATCGTAGGCGTTGTCGCGGCGGAGATGCCCGCGTATTACGAGAGCGAGGCCTTAAAGGCGCAGGCCGTCGCCGCGCGCACATACACGGTGCGCAAGGCGGAGCACGGCGGCTGCTCCGAGGCGGAGGGTGCGGATATTTGCACTCGCTCGGGACACTGTCAGGCGTATGCGGATGAAAAACGTCTCATGGAGCGATGGGGAGAGGATTACGATAAAAACATCGCAAAGATGAGGGATGCGGTCGAAGGCACGGACGGGCAAATAATCGTATACGGAGGAGAGGCCATTGAGGCGCTCTTCCATGCGTCGGCGGGGGGCATGACCGAGGCGTCCGAGAATGTATATAAAAATGCGCAGCCGTATCTTAAAAGCGTAGAGAACGGACGAGGAGGGCTATGTATTTGAAACGGAGTATACAAGGGCGGAGGTCTGCAAGCGTATAAAGGATAAGCTGGGCGTGACCGTGACGGAAAAGAAGCTTAAAAGCTCTATGCAGGTGATGTCGCGGTATGCGAGCGGCAGAGTCGAGAAGATACGCATAGGCGGCGAGACGTTCAGCGGGAAGGAGTTTCGCGGCGCGCTCGGGCTGTCCTCGGCTAATTTTTCGTTTAAGTATTCGGGGGATACTGTTGTTTTTACTTCAAAGGGATATGGGCATGGGATCGGTATGAGTCAGGCGGGGGCGAATGCTTTTGCGGCGCAGGGTATGGGGTATGAGGAGATACTTGGGTATTATTATGCGGGGACGCAGCTTGGGAAGTTGGATTTGATTGGGTGAAAAGGGCAAGGGCAAGAACAGAGCAGGTCAAAGTCAAGGTCAAAGGATGCCTCCGGCGGCCAACGAGATGAGGAGGGG
>CAYVOZ010000203.1:0-4715 GCA_964453325.1 uncultured Christensenellaceae bacterium
CCAGTCGCAGCTGGCGCCAAGCTTCCTGAGCTGCTTTACTATCCTTCCGCCGTAGGTCTCTCTCCACTGCCATGCGCGCTCCAAAAACGCCTCTCTGCCTATGTCCTCTTTGGTGATGCCCTCGGCGGCCATGGCGTTGACTATCTTGACCTCTGTGGCTATGCTCGCGTGGTCGGTGCCAGGCATCCAAAGCGCAGAGAAGCCCTTCATGCGCTTATAGCGTATAAGAGCGTCCTGCATCATGTTGTCGAGTGCGTGACCCATGTGCAGCTGCCCGGTTATGTTGGGCGGCGGTATCACTATAGTGAACGGCTCCTTTTTATCGTCGCGCTCGGCGTGGAAATATCCCCGCTCCAGCCAGCGGTCATACAGCTCCTGCTCCACCTCGGAGTGGTCGTATGCTTTCTTTAAGTTTTCCTTGTCCATGTCTTTTCTCCCTTATGCTTTTAAAGCTTTATTATCTCTATTGTTATAAGCATTCCGGCGAGCGCGATCAAAAAGCCCGCAAGCTTTATATAGATCGACGTTTTCTCCAATGCTTTTTCTTCTTTTTTGAATACCGCCCGCGCTATGCCGTTTGAGCAGAAGACCGCTGCCGTTCCGATCGCCAGCACGGGCAGGCCTACAATGTAGTTCAGCATATAATACCTCTTTTCGTATAAAAAAGACCGCCTGTCCTTAATTTATAAGGACGGGCAGCCCGCGGTACCACCTTATTTCCGCACACAAAAAGCGCGGCTCTCGATACGGCGCTTAACGCGCGCCCTGCGCCTCCGGCTACTGCTGCTTCACCGGCGGGACCAACGGACGACTTCGGCAGATGCGCTTTACCCGCGGGCTTTCACCGTCCCCGCTCGCTTTCAGGGTGCGCAGTATGCCTACTGCTCCCGTTCCTCGTCTGCTATTTTCGGCTCGGCCTTATAGAAAAGCTTTTTGCCGTTTTTCACTGCATACTGTACCATAGAAAGTACAGATAAAGCAAGCCCGAAATACACAAAATACAGATAATAGTCGCACCACCACGGTATATAGCATATAAAGCACGCCGCTACGGCAACGTTCATTATAAAAGCCGCTATCTTGCCGAACTTATTCGACGGTATATTGTGTCCGTTTCTTATTATAAAGAAACCGCCTATGAGCATTATGAGCTCCTTTGAGAGCAGCACTATCATTACCCATATAGGCATTATCCCCGAAAAAGCGAACGCGCAAACGACTCCCAAAGACATGAGCTTGTCCGCAAGCGGATCGAGCCACATGCCGAGCCGGGATATCAGTTTGAACTTCCTTGCCACATAGCCGTCCACAAGATCTGTTATGCACGCCAGCAAAAAGCACGCAAGAGCCCATGTAAGTATTATCTGGCTTCTCTCCGCGGCGCTCTTCACAATAAGGACTATTGCGACCGGCACAAGCAGCAGCCTGAAAACCGAAAGTATGTTGGGTACGTTGAAATTCTTAGTGCTCACAAAAGCCCCCTCCTCTGCATTTTTACATTATATAACACAAATGCCGAGGAATCAAACAATTTGCCGGACATGTCTTGCCGGACTTGTCATTATATGCGGCAGACCTCATCGATCCGGGCTTTTGTTTTTTTTGTAGCTTCTGAAAAAGCCGTAAGCTGCAAGCGCTGCACAAATAGCTGACGCTATAGGATAAACGATGCTGAAGCCAGAGAACAGGGGCCACACTGCGAGTACGATGGCCAAAAGCGCAAAGGCCTTGCCCTTATCCGCGTCTAAAAAAGCCTCTCTTAGGCGCTTTCCGGTCAGCTTCTGCTCCTCTATCTCACCTTTCAGGTATTCCGTCGCCTCTTCATCCGACGGATACAGGAACGTATTTTTAAGAAGCTCGGTAAGCTCCTTCTGCTCTATGAGCTCGCATTTATCGCTTCTGCGTATAGCCATTGCGCGCGCGTCCGCGTCAAATCCGCCCGCGCTCACAAGCAGCATTTCCTTTAACGAAAGCTCTCTCATTTTTCTGCATATATCGCATACCTGCTCTACATTGACGGCGTATTTCGGGTGGTTTTGGAATGCAAACATAAAGCGGTCGCCTGCAATATAGCCGCCCTGTGACGGAGTCAGTCCGTCCTCCCCGCTGCCCGACGCCAGTACGAGTATTTTCTTATACAGCGTTCTTCTGTGCTTCTTATCGAGCAGAACGAGTCTTTCGAGCATGCAGTCCTTTTTTGCCTTCTCCAGTCTTCGCCCGGAAAATACCGAAAGTCTTGTTCGCATATATACGAATTTAAGTATGCCCGCAGAGGACGTTATCGCCGCAGCTCCTATTATCGCGCGGACCACGCCGGTCTTCAAAATGAAGAACAGAATGAACAGACCCAAAAACGCCATGATCTTGAAGAAGAATGAGTCTAACAGCCTTGCGGGCAGGCTTTTTCCTTTATAAAACTCTCTTTTAATATAACGCCTCAGCTGCGTATCCATAGCTTGATTATTGACTTTACTTTTCGTCTTTAAAACTCGGATTTTTGTTTGACAAATCTTTTGCTCGCGTATAAAATCTTTAATGTAGGTCATTATATGCATATATATTGACTGCAATTAATTCGCAGGGAGAGAGGTGGTAAAAATGGAGTCCGGAAGTAGTAACGGCACAGCAACCGGTCGAAGTAGCCGGCACCGATGCGCGATGCGTCACATTTTTACGCCTGTGCCCATGCTCTGATTTGACTGTTTATTGTGTCTTACTTCTTTTATTAAAGGTCGTCTTATACACTCGGCCTGTATTCTTATGTAAAAAGGAGAAAGACCATGCCAGAAGCAAGCTACACTCTTGAGGACACTATACTGTCCCTTGTGCAGAGTAAAAAATATACTTCTCTGCGCGATATTCTTGTTACCATGAACCCCGCCGACTTAGCGCTTCTTTTCGGATCGCTGCCGGACGAGGTGCTTCCTTTGCTTTTCCGTCTTCTGCCCAAGGAGCTCGCCGCGGAGAGCTTTGTCGAGATGGAGCCGGATTCGCAGGAGCTTCTTATACGCGGCTTTTCGGACAACGAGCTCAAGGAGGTCATTGACGAGCTGTATGTCGACGACGCCGTCGATATAGTAGAAGAAATGCCCGCAAACGTCGTAAAGCGCATACTTATGCAGGCCGATCCCGACATGCGCAAAATGATAAACGAGATACTCAAGTATCCCGAGGACAGCGCGGGCAGCATAATGACGACGGAGTACGTCGATCTTCGCCCGCAGATGACGGTATCCGACGCCATAAAGCATATACGGCGAACCGGAATAGACAAGGAGACCATAAACACCTGCTATATCACGGATAAGAACCGGCAGCTCATTGGGCTCGTATCCATACGAACTCTTATACTCTCGGACGAGGAAGACGCCATAGAGGATATTATGACCACAAACGTGATATCCGTTCAGACCCTCGACGATAAGGAGAGCGTGGCGCAGATGTTCTCCAAATACGGCTTCACCGCCATGCCCGTCGTGGACGGCGAGACGAGGCTCATAGGCATAGTCACGGTAGACGACGCAATAGAGGTCATGGAGGACGAGGCTACCGAGGATATAGAGAAGATGGCTGCTATAATGCCGTCCGACAAGCCGTATCTCAAAACGAGCGTATTCTCTCTTTGGAAGAGCCGAATACCCTGGCTGCTGCTCCTCATGATATCCGCGACGTTTACAGGACTGATACTCAGTCACTACGAGCAGGCGTTAGCCGCTCAGATGGTGCTCGTCGCATATATACCCATGCTCATGGATACTGCCGGAAACGCAGGCGGACAGACCTCCGTTACGATCATCCGCGGTATCGCGCTTAACGAGATAACCTTCCGCGACATATTCGTCATATTATGGAAGGAATTTCGCGTTTCGCTTATGTGCGGCGTCACGCTGGCAGTCTTCAACTTTGCCAAGCTCATGATCATTGATAATGTAGGTTTTCTGGTCTCTCTCGTCGTTTGCATCACGCTTATGATGACGATACTCTGCGCAAAGATAGTCGGCTGCATACTGCCCCTGCTCGCGAAAAAACTGCGTTTCGACCCGGCTGTGATGTCTAGCCCGTTCATAACGACTATAGTAGACGCAGTCTCGCTGCTCATATACTTTGCGATAGCCTCCGTGCTTCTCGGTATATAGCATTAGGAATAGTATTTAAACCGCATAGATATACACATTATTCACCGATATTTGCATATACACACCTCAATATGCGCATATCGGTGAATATTTTTTATTTTTATGCTTGACAAATGACACTTCGCATGTATAATTATAAATATTGAAATCAACGGCAGGTCCGTTTGATAAATATTTATGAGAAAAAGAGGCAGGAAAGATGAAAAAGACAGTAAGGGTTATATTGATAGTCATGGCGCTTCTGACAGTAGTATGCGCATTCGCGGGCTGCGGAAAAAAATCCGCGGTCGAGCAGATCAAAAAAGAAGGCAAGATCACAATGCTGACCAATGCGGCATGGGATCCTTTTGAGTATCTCGATGCAGAGGGCAACATCACAGGCGTGGACGTCGAGATATCGCAGGCAATTGCCGATGAGCTCGGCGTTGAGCTCGAGGTCATCGACATGGACTTTGACGGCATACCGCTTGCAATAAAGAACGGCAAGGGCGATCTGGGCGTCGCCGGAATGTCCATTCTTCCCGAGCGTCTGGAGCATGTGGATTTTTCAGTGCCTTATGTTGACACCACAATTTGCAT
>CAYVOZ010000204.1:0-4678 GCA_964453325.1 uncultured Christensenellaceae bacterium
CAGTCCCCGGGTTGTCGGGCCCCAGGAGCCAGTCAGCATCGGAACCTCGAACACCGCACTCTCGGACCGAGATGGGAGTCTCGCCGGTGTCAACGGCGGTTTCCCGGCGATTTCCAACGCGGTGGAGACGGCCTTGGCGATTCTGTCCGGGGTCAGGTTGAAGCCGTGACGGGCATCGAGGAGCCGTTGATGCAGTTTGGCGATGCGTTCCTGCAACTGGCGCTCGGCCGCGACAAACCGCTTTGCCTTCGCAGCCCTGACTTCGGCATCCCGAGTGTCCATGTCTCGCCGCCGACCGAGCATCGCTTCCTCGATCTGCTGAGCGATGACTGGGCCGACGCAGCCGAGGTCTTCGCGGATCGTGTCCACCTTGCGCACAGCACGCAGAAGGAACTCTTGATCGCCATCCAGATCGCCCGGTTTCTTTTCCAAGACGTCCCGGCTCGGTCCCTCGTTCTTTCCAGCCGGGTGCCAAATGCGGACGACCGATTCCTTTTGTCCGTGCCGGTCGATGCGTCCATTCCGCTGCTCGAGTACGTTCGGATTCCAGGGTATTTCGACATGTATGAGGTAACTGCAATGATTCTGGAGATCGATGCCTTCGGATGCCGCATCCGTGGCGAGGAGAATGCGAACCGGCGAGTCGTCGGGATGGGCTTGGAATGCGGCCTTCACCACCTCGCGGTCCTCCTGCGGCATGCCGCCGTGGAGAACCATGAGCCGGTCGCCACCCCAACCCTTGGAGGCGAGAATCTCCTTCAGCCATGAGTGAGTGGCGCGGTACTCCGTGAAGAGGATCGCGCGTTTGCTGTTCGGTCGTCCATCGGTTTTCAGATGTTCGTCCAGCCAGCGAAGGATGGCTTCCGCCTTGGAGTCCGGGCGGTTCTTGGCCGTCTCGGCCCATGCCGTGAGCCTGTCCAACATCCGCCGCTGTTCCTCGGTAATGGGCGTGGACAATTCGCTGGCGACGCTGACAGCTTCGGAAACGTCGCGTTCCGCTTGGGCGTCGTCGGCGTAGTCTTCTTCCGTCTTGGTGATCGCCTTGCGCAGGATGCGTTCCTTCAACGCTTTCTTCTCGCGCCTGAACGTCTTCTGGGCCAGAGACTGGCGATGTTGGGCAAGAGTGGTGGCGAAAGCCATGGGCGAAGAAAACAGCCGTTTCTTGAGGAGTTTGTGGATGAAGTCCATGCCGAACACGGATGCGTCACCGGGATGCTTGGATCGGCTGTCAATATACGCGGCCAGAAGACGGTGGATTTCACGTTCCTCGGACGTGTAGGCGACCTCCAAGGGAAGGATCTCGCGCTTGGGGTAGATCGGGTGGCCCTTCTCATCGACTAGATCGGTCTTGAGTCGCCGCACCATCACCCGTTGAAGCTGCTTCTCGTCAGGCATCACACCACGGGCGAAGCGTTGATCATCGAGCAATTCAAGGAGCGATGTGAAGGATTCCTGGTAACCATTGTGCGGGGTTGCCGTCAGGAAAAGCCGATGCTCGAAGTGGGGTGCCAGCGTGCGGATCAACCGGGTACGCCAGCTCGGCATCGCATACCGGATGGCTGCGGCCGGGGCTACATTGTGCGCCTCGTCCACCACGAGGATGTCGAACTTGCGAGGATAGGTGACATGCGGAGGAAGAATGTCCTTGAGCAACCGAAGTCCCTCGCCGCTCTTCATCCAGTCCATCGAGGCGATAAGGCGAGGAAAACTGGTCCACGGATTCGCGTGGATGCCACGTTCACGCCGGAGGCTCCTGATGCAGTCCGTGTCCACGATGCGGAACTCGAGGCCGAACTTCTCATGCATCTCGGTCTGCCATTTCACTTGCAGAGATGCGGGGCAGACGACGAGCACGGTTCGCGCCCGGTGCCGCACCAGAAGTTCCTGAATGACCAGCCCGGCCTCGATGGTCTTGCCGAGTCCGACATCATCGGCGATGAGCAGATTGACACGCGTCATGTCGATGGCGCGGACGAGAGGGTCGAGCTGGAAGTCCTGAATCTCGACGCCGCTTCGGAACGGCGCTTGAAGAAAGGAACGATCCGCATCGGTCGCTGCGCCCCAACGAACAGCATCGAGGAATGACTCGATCCGGTCGCACGAATCCCACCCATCGATACTGGGCAGGCCGGCCGTGTCCAGAACCCTCGCGCCAGGTTCCAGCTCCCACACTGCCGACAAGGTTTCGCCCAAGGCGTCTTCGTCGAGCGCAGACATGGAGACCATGTGCTGGGGCGCGACCTCGCCAGACGAATGGAAGGCGGAGGACTGTACGTCCGTCACCACCCATTGTCTTCGGCGCACTTCGACAAGCTGTCCGGGTTCAGGAGGAGCGGAAATCATCGTTGTGCATCTCCCCTGCGGCAAGCGGCCAGTATCTTCGCGACGACTTCGGTCCTTGGAGGAAGGCAGTCATGCTCCCATACTCGGATCACCTTCCATCGGCGCTTCCGAAGATGGGCCGACTGCCGCTTGTCGCGTTCCCTGTTTTCCGCCAGTTTCGGGAGCCAGTAGCCTTTGTTCGTCTTCGGATACGTCGCGTGCCGCGGACACCCATGCCAGAAACATCCGTCGACGAACACGAGAACCCTCGACTGCGGGAGAACGATGTCTGCGGTTACACCCTCGATGCGACGGTGCAGCCTGAACCGCAGACCCCGTTTGTGCAGAAAGGATCGGAGTGACAGCTCGGCAGCGGAATTCTTGTTGCCGACGCGTCTCATGATGTCCGAACGACTCATTGGGTCGCGTCTCGTGTCGTTGTTTTTTGTTGGCATGAGAGAGAAAGCCTCCTCCCGGTCACTCGCAGACCGAGTCTATGATCCTCGGATATGCTGAATGATGGCCTCGCCGAGGGCTTTAGCCAGTGTCGGGGGGACCGCGTTACCGACGAGCTTGCTGACAGCAGATCGGTTGAGTTTCTGGTCTCTGGGCCAGAACATGTACCGGCGGGGAAAGCTCTGAAACAGGGCCGCCTCCCGGAGAGTGATCGATCGATCTTGCTGGGGGTGCCCGAATCTGCCGTTCCCGATGCCCGTGCAGAGCGTCGTCATGGTGGGCGCTGGCTTATCCCACCACATTCTTCCGTAGATCGAAAAGTAGCGTTCACCGGATTTCTTGCGGTGGCAATCCAGGACGAGATCATCAGGCCAGTCTTTGCGCGTTCCACCGTCGAGCGGAGTCGCCTGCAGCCGCCGCAGGTTGAGTGCCGACAGAAGCGGAGCACCATGCAAGGGATCGTCGGGATCGGATTCACCGATTTTCAGTGCTCGAAGATCGCCGACCGTCTGCCGGACCGTCTTCCACTGGCGAGGGTCTGGATATGGACTCTCCGGTATCTTGATGGAACCGAGTCTGGACCCGAGCAGGACAAGACGCCGCCTCGACTGTGGAACTCCATACTCCGAGCAGTTGACGACGCGCCAGTCGATGCAGTAGTGGAGACGCTCCAGGACACCTACGAATCGAACGAACACCTCCTCGCCGCGATCCGCGAGCTCCGGGACGTTCTCCATCGTCACCAGATCGGGGAGGACGCCCCTGATGAAACGGCCGAAGTAGTCCAGCAGATCCCAGTCATTGTGGCGCTTGATGCCGTTGGTCAGCTTGGAGAAGGGCTTGCAGGGCGCGCAACCAGCCAGCAGCCGAACCTTGCCAGGGCGAAACAGCTTCCCTATGCTTCGGGAGTTCTTGTGAGACAGATCCCAGGGCAGGAACTTGGCCCCCGGGTTGTTCTGGACGTATGCAAACTCCGCCTGCCGATCGATGTCGATCCCAGCCTCGACTTTGATCCCGGCCTGCATCAACCCGTGCGTCAGGCCGCCAGCGCCGCAGAAGAGGTCAACGGCACTGACGGGACTGTCGGCAATATTGACGGCGCGCGCCTCGTCGAATGCCACACCAATCATGTCAACCCCCTTTCTGCTCCGATGCCATGCTTTTCGATCATCCGCACCCCGCGATCTCCGAGGGTGCGGAGAAATGACGACACCTTGTCTAGCGCCAGAGGCGAGGGCTTGTGGACCTCGTTCTCCCAGCGACTGATCGTCGGCAGTGCAACGCCCAGTTTCGCTGCAAAATCCTGCTGCGTCAGTCCGAGTTCCTGCCGTATCGATTTGATCGGCTGTGCGGTACTGAGATGATCGTTCAAAACATCGTCCTCCTGCGGCAATCGCCGGGCCGAGTATAGCAATCGCGCAATCAAATGATATATCATACCTCATTCCTGGTGCAAGTCAATAGTGGTTCGATTTTCAGGATGTGCACTTCTCTCTTATTCCTCGCATCGGACTTTCTAGCGCCTTCCAACCCGGCATCTCACCAGCCGCCTGGCAGCGGGTGCGGGCGTCCTGGATAGCAGCGTGCAGTTCCGGCCACACCTGGGACTCGTCCTCGGCCTCGAACAGATGCCCCACGGCGCGGAGACGGTAGGCGATGTCCTCGCGCTACGCTATTTCAGGAACATGGACTGCAAGATCTGGCCCGTGAAGTCGATCCCGTAGAAGGTGTCCATCGCGCCCGGAATGACGTGTCCCCGACTGATCGCTCACGCAAAGTACCCCCGCAGCGCCACCGACGGGCTCCAGCCGCGGCTGGCGGGGACGACGGTGTCGTAGGCGGGCGCGGTGGATCACCCGACACTGATGCGGGTAAGCCATCTGCCCGTGGCATGTGCCGG
>CAYVOZ010000205.1:0-4068 GCA_964453325.1 uncultured Christensenellaceae bacterium
GCCCTGCGCCTATGAATTAAAGCTTACTAAGGTCAAGGGCTTTTTTGACACTCTGAAAGGGCGCAGCCGTGATCTCAAGCTATGAGTATCAGCAAATGTATGTACCCTCCGAAGAATACTGACTAAGGATATATCCGTCATGGCAGGGTAATAATGTATATAAACAGTATTGCTTGACGTTATATCATTGCAATGATATAATTTGGCTATATCATTACAATGATAGGGGGTGAACTGCTTGGAAAAAGCTTATCTGCTGCACGGAACAGATCATATAATCAAGAAACCGTTGCCGACGATGGGCAACGAGCACAACGACTACGGACGCGGATTTTATTGCACATGCGAGCCCGAGATCGCTAAAGAGTGGGCCTGCAAGCAGAATACAAGCGGTTTTGTTAATCGCTATGTATTTGATGACAGCAAGTTGAGGATTCTTGATCTTCTGGACAATGAACACAGCATACTTAACTGGATGGCGCTGCTTTTAAAATACCGCACCTTTCACCTATCCAGTGAAATAGCAGCCGACGCCAGAAACTATATTATCGATAACTTTTCCGTCGAGGTGTCCGGTCACGATGTCGTCAGAGGCTATCGGGCTGACGATTCCTATTTTTCTTTTGCGGAGGGCTTCGTGTCAAATAGTATTCCGCTGCGAAGTCTTAATAAAGCGCTTCGCCTTGGAAAATTAGGCGTGCAGACAGTCCTGATATCGCAAAAGGCTTTTGACCGCATCGAATTTGACAGCGCGGAGGCGGTCGACAAAAGCATATACTACCCAAAGTTTATTTCGAGAGACAGCGGCGCCCGCGAGACCTTTCGAAAAGAGATAAAGGCAGGCCGTTCTTACCGCGATGATATTTTTGTAATGGACATTATACGAGAGGAGATGAAGAACGACGATGCCCGCATACAGCGAATACTACGTGACTGACGCTAAGAATTGCATGGCAGAGATGCTCGATTATGCGATAAACGACTGCAAGCTCAGAGCAGACTGGTTTGCCGGGCTTTTTTTGGGGTCGGGCTACGCTGATAAATTCGGGACAGGAAATCCCTCGGTTATCTCGGGAATGTCGGGCATTGAACTTACACGGGCAATACTTTTAAGGGTGGGCTGCGGCGATCAGGCAGCTGCGCCCGTATTCTCGCAGAACAGGACCCCGGAGTATTGGGCGGGCTGGGCGCTTGCGGAGTATCAGTGGTCCACGGGAAAACGATTCAGGGATATATTCGGCAGAGTGCCGTTATCACAGATCGTTCAGATGTATTTCGTATATCATGAAATGGACGTGAGCCGGTTCATCGGTGCGATGAACGCCGCATACGATTCTGTTATCACGGAGACGCGGCTAAAGCAGATACGTGAAAACAGGGGCTTATCGCAAACAGAGCTTGCCGATATGGCAGGAGTAAACCTGCGCTCGATACAGATGTATGAGCAGCGCGTGAACGACATTGACAAGGCGCAGTCGAAGACGCTCTTTAAGCTGTCCCGTATACTTGGATGCAGCATCGAGGATCTGCTCGAAGCCCCAAACGAGTAACGACAGAAGAGCATAACAAGGCTTGCACAGAGAAGCGTGCATCAGGCGTGTGGCTTTACTGCCGCCGCCGCATGAAAACACGCTTTTAAGTTCATATTTTCTTTACATACCGCGCATTACTCGGATGATACAATGAAAATGCACATATACAGGGAGGCGATCGCACTGATAGAGGTAAAGAACGTCGAAAAGTGCATAGGGATCGAAAAAAAACCCGTGCTGCGGGAGATAAGCTTTAAGGTATCCGACGGCGCGTCTCTTGCCGTGCTCGGTACGGTAGGCTCGGGCAAGACCGCGCTCATGAATATTTTAGCGGGCTGCGCAGTGCCTACGTCGGGCAAGGTGACGGTGGACGGCGTGGATCTGCACGACATGCGCACGCATATCGCGCACAGGATAGGCTATTTGCCTATCGAGCTTTATCTTTATCCGGATATGACCGTGAGCGAATATATCGATTACATTCTGCAACTCAAAAAAGCCGGCAGAAAAAGAGACGGGCTTATAGACGACGCTCTTGAGCAGACCGGGCTTTCGGATAAACGAAAAACGCTGATACGGCAGCTTTGCTCATATGACAGAGCCGCGCTCAAGCTGGCACAGGCGATAGCGGGGAATGTGGATATACTCATAGTCGACGAGCCGGCTGCCGCGCTCAAGCGCGACGAGGCCGCGCGGCTGCGCGCGCTTTTAAAGAAGCTGAGCCCGGACTATACGTTCATAATGGCGTCGCAGCTTCTGCGTGAGGCCAACGAGCTGTGCGAAGAGGTGCTCATAATCAACAAGGGCAAGATAGCCGCAAACTCCTCTATACGCAAGATGTCGTCGGGATTGGCGGGGATGTCCGTATTGAAGCTGCGCCTGAGCGCGGACGAGAAGCAGACGGGCGAGTTTATAAAGAGCATGAGCGCGCATGCGGATGTGGAGACGCTGCCCTCGCTCGAGGAGGGCTCCTCGGATATGCTGCTTACATACCCGTCCGAGAACGACATAAGACAGATGATATGGCAGGAGACTGTCAAGCGGAACATACCCATATTGGAGATGCAGAAGAAGAACGTCTCCATGGAGGAGATATTCCTTCAGATGACCGGAGAAAACTACAGGCTTTGACGGCGCTTTCGGGAAGGGAGGCGGGTACGCCTTGACGGCTGTGTATAAAAAGGATTTCCTTTCATATTTCAGAAGCTTCGGCGGCTATGTATATCTGTCGCTGGCGCTTATCGTGTGCGGATATTCCTTTACGCTCAATAACGTGATGGGCGGCTCGGGAGACATGACGCAGACGTTTTCCGCGCTGGCAGTGATGCTCGTGCTGACGATACCCTTCATGACCGTACAGGTCTTCCTGGACGGACGGGAGCTTTCGCGCGAGGAGCTTTTATATACCTCGTCAATGCGGCTCGTCGCCGCGAAATTTGCCGCAATAATGTCGATGATACTGCTCTGCGTAGCGGCTACCTGGATATATGTGGGATTGCTGTCGATATTTGCCGAGCCGTATATACCTCAGGTGCTCTCGGGACAGCTGGGGCTGTTTTTGCTGCTTTGCTCCATAACTTCACTCGGGCTGTTCATCTCCGCAGTCACGCACAGGCGCGTTCAGGCATTTATAATGATGTACTCCGTGATGGCGATACTCTCTCTGGCGGACAAGGCAAATTCGGTGTCGTCCGTAATGCTGTATGACAGGCTCATGTGGGTATTCTCGGCATACACGCATTTCCTTCGCATGGAGGCGGGTGTGCTCTCCGTGACGGGAGTGCTGTATTTCGTGGGCTTTACGTGCGTGTTTTTGCTGCTCACGGGCATTATACTCGAGCGGCGCAGGGAGAAGGGAGCGTGACATGAACAGGATGTTTTATCCGTCGCGCCGTGACGCGCTTACCCGCAGGTCGGGAAAATACATGATATGGGCGGTGATAGCCGCAGCCGTGCTTATACTGCTGGCGTCGGTTACGGACGGCTACGGGCTCCGCGCGGATCTGACGGAGGAGAAGCTTTATACTCTTTCGGACAAGACTGCGGACTCGATTGCCGGACTTGGATCCGATATACATATATATACGCTTTATTCCCCGGGGAATGATAACCGTACCTTAAGCGAGCTGTTAAATTCCTATTGCGCAAGGAGCAAGCGCATAACCGTAATAAATGTGAATCCCTCGGGCGCCAGAAAGGAGCTTGAGCATTTCGGAGACTATGAGAGTATAGCGGCTGGGGCCGTTATAGTCTATTCTCCGGCGGAGGACAGATACCGTGTGCTCGGAGCGGGAGAGCTGTATTATACGCTCGGCTCCGTGACGTATTTTAACGCGGAGGCCAAGCTTACGTCGGCGATAGAGTATGTGCTCACGGGTGAAGAGGAAAAGCTATACCTGCTGAGCGGACACAGAGAGGCGGACGCGGAGGAGCTTTCGTCCTTTGTCAGCATGCTCGGCGCGGCCTGCGTGGAGACGGTGCAGCTCGACCTTTTAAAGGGCAACGGAGCGCCCGACCCGAAGAGGGACGCTATCTT
>CAYVOZ010000205.1:4078-4674 GCA_964453325.1 uncultured Christensenellaceae bacterium
CGTGCTTCTTGAAAAGCTTGGCGTGCAGCTTGATGACCTCGGACGAGGCGGAGTATCTTAAGGAATATATCGGACTCGGCGGTGCGGTCACCATGCTCATAGACAGCTATAAATACATAGACACAGGCGAGGAACATGACAATCTCACAAGTCTTCTTTCCTCGTTCGGAGTGTCCGTAGCCTCGGAGAGGATATACGATTCGGACGTATCCCGGACCGGCCTTATGCCGTATATCATTGAGCTCGACCGCTGCGGCGGGACTGAGAGCGGCACTATGGTGCTGTCCGACTGCTCGGCTATATATGCCCGCGGGGCGGAGACGCTGCTCATGACGTCAAAGACTGCGTATACGGAGAACGGTCTAAAAGGGCCGTTTGCGGCGGGCGTCGTCTGCGCGGAGGGCAGACTTACGGTAGTGTCGTCGTCCTCGTTTCTTATGGACCGTATGCCGGAGGACGCCAACAACGCCTCGTTTATTAGATATCTCGTGGAGCGGACAGGCATCGAGCTTGACGATGCGCCCAAGCCAAAGCGCACGGTGGCGGAGCCAATGACCGTGTCGTACGGGATCATGCAGGTGATCCTTGCGGTGCTA
>CAYVOZ010000206.1:0-3985 GCA_964453325.1 uncultured Christensenellaceae bacterium
CATTGGGGAAATGATCTGCGTTAACCTCAACATATACCTTTCTAAACTCTTCCATCCCTGGATATCACCCCTATCAGACCGAAACCTGAAACAGACGCCAGGCGAGAGATCTCTTCAGCGCTATATACCGGAATTGCCTGACCTTCATACTTGACAAGAACAGTCTCACCGCATTCGATACACTCATAAGAGCCAAGTGTTTCTTTCAGATCTAATCCGGCGTTGAGCTTTCCGCAATTTGGGCACAAAACATTGAATCTTTCCATCATTTTTACCTCCGTTTGTTTTCAGTTTGTGGTATCAACAGAACATTTGTTCGTTATGCTTTGTATTCTACACACTTTTGATGTGGCTGTCAAGAGGTTAGGTAGGATTTTTTGAGAAAATTTTCACAGTGTACGGTAAATGGTACATGATAGATTTTCTTATCATTTTTTGACGTTTTTTGGTTGATAAAGAAATATATATGTGTTATTATTAATAAATATAAGCATTACACTATTAGTCAGGTCCGTTACAAATTTATTATACCGCTACAGAAATAGATAGTGCTAAAATAGAATAGGTAGTTTGTTGAAGGAGATCTGTCAAATGAAACTGATTGACAACATAAACGCAACCTTGAAAGACGATTTAGCTAATGAAATCACGAACGGAAGCCGACTGTCGATTGCTGCGGCTTATTTCTCTATATATGCATATCATGAACTAAAAGTTCAGCTTCAAAATATTAAGGAACTCAGATTCATATTCACATCTTCAACTTTTACAGCTGAAAAATCCAATAAAGAAAAGAGAGAATTCTATATACCACGTCTTAGTCGCGAACGTTGCCTTTATGGTTCAGAGTTTGAAGTGAAGCTTCGCAATGAACTTACACAGAAGGCAATAGCAAAGGAATGTGCCGATTGGATAAGATCAAAGGTTACCTTCAAATCCAATGTTACAGGCGAAAATATGATGGGATTTATCAGCGCCAACGATAAGGCTTATATGCCGGTTTTGGGTTTTACAACTGTTGACCTCGGCTGTGAACGCGGAAACAACGCATATAATTATGTGAATAAGCTTGACGCTCCTGATTCTGGAGAGCTCATTAATCTCTTTAATGAGTTATGGAATGATAAGTCACGCCTTGAAAATGTAACTGAAGAAGTGCTTGCAAATATTTCAACAGCTTACAATGAGAATTCCCCAGACTTCATATATTTTGTCACGCTATATAATATTTTCAATGAGTTTCTTAAGGATGTGTCAGACGATGTTCTTCCAAACGAAGCCACCGGATTTAAAGATAGCAAGATATGGAATATGCTTTTCAACTTTCAGCGAGACGCAGCTCTTGCAATTATCAATAAGCTTGAAAAATACAACGGATGTATTCTTGCCGACAGTGTTGGTTTAGGCAAAACTTTCACTGCGTTGGCAGTAATTAAATATTATGAATGCAGAAACAAAACCGTGCTTGTGTTATGCCCCAAAAAACTTTCAGAAAACTGGAACACATACAAAGATAACTATATTAACAATCCAATTGCTGCGGACAAGTTAAACTATAAAGTGCTTTACCATACCGACCTTGGCAGAGACGACGGCGAATCAAACGGTACGGATTTATCAAGGCTACGCTGGGAGACTTATGATCTTGTCGTAATTGATGAATCACATAATTTCAGAAATGGCGGTGAGATGTCAGTTGACAACCGCGAAAACAGATATCTGCGCTTGCTTAACCGTGTAATAAAACCAGGAGTAAAAACGAAGGTTTTAATGCTTTCGGCAACTCCGGTTAATAACAGATTTAACGATTTGAAAAATCAACTTCAGCTTGCATATGAAGGCGATAGTCGGTTAATTGACGACAGGCTTAACACTTCTCACTCAATTGACGATATATTTCGCATGGCACAGAAATCTTTTAATACTTGGAGCAAGATGTCACCCGAAAAGCGTAAAACCGACACGCTTCTCAAAATGCTCAGTTTTGACTTCTTTGAGGTGCTTGACAGCGTTACAATTGCACGATCACGCAAACATATTGAAAAATATTATGACACATCAGATCTGGGTTCTTTTCCGGAAAGGCTTAAGCCTATATCATTGACTCCCGATTTGACTGACCTGGGTAATGCCATTAACTATAACGAAATATATGAGCAGCTTATGATGCTTAATCTTCATATTTACACGCCTACTGATTACGTATTCACGAGTAAGCTTGATAAATATGTCGATACATCTAAGAGCATAAATCAGCAGGGCCGTGAGCAAGGTATACGAAGACTGATGAGCATTAATCTGCTAAAGAGACTTGAAAGCTCGGTTTATGCTTTTAAGCTTACGCTTACCAGAATTCAGCATTTTATTGATTCAACAATTGATGCCATTGATGATTTTGAAAAGTACGGTCATAAAACACTCGAACTTGTTGAAATTGATATCGGTGATGATGAAGATTTTGACCTTGAAGACCAGAATGATGATATTTTTACAATCGGTAAGAAAGTCAAGATTGACCTTGCTGATATGGATTACGCATCATGGCGTAAAGACCTTCTAAAGGATGAAGAAATCTTTGCGCTTCTTGCATCAATGATAGCGGAAATCACTCCAGAGCATGACTCAAAGCTTCAGACGCTTTATGAGGTCATATCAAATAAGATAAGCAATCCCATCAATGCAGGCAATAAAAAAATATTATTATTCAGTGCCTTTTCGGACACAACGCAATATTTGTTTGATAATGTGAGCAAATATGTCAAGGCGAAGTATGGACTTGATACTATACCGAAGTTCAAGTCAAATCTTAATAATATTTTGACTTGCTTCTCACCAGTATCAAAAGATAAGGCTCTGCTTATGCCGGACAACCCCGCAAATATTGATATTTTAATTGCAACCGATTGTATCTCCGAAGGTCAGAACCTTCAGGACTGCGATTATTGCATCAATTACGATATTCATTGGAACCCTGTTCGAATTATTCAACGCTTTGGGCGAATTGACCGTATTGGTAGCCATAACGCTGTAATCCAGCTTGTTAATTTCTGGCCCAATATTAACCTTGATGAATACATAAACCTCAAGAGCCGCGTCGAATTACGCATGAAAATCGTTGATATGACCGCAACCGGCGATGACAATATTATTTCTGACGAAGAGAAAAATGACCTTGAATACCGCAAGGCGCAGCTTGAAAGACTGAAAGAGGAAGTTGTTGACATTGAGGATATGTCAAACGGTATCAGCATAACCGACCTCGGTCTGAACGAATTCCGTCTTGACCTGCTCGATTATATCAAGGATAACGGCGATCTCGATAAAACCCCGTTTGGTATGCATGCAGTTGCCGCAAGCAAAACTGATACACCTCCGGGCGTTATTTTTGTGCTGAAAAATGTAAACGGCTCGGTTAATATCGATAAACAAAACCGCCTGCATCCGTTCTATATGGTTTACATTTCGGATAATGGAAATGTTGTCTGCAATCATCTTTCGCCAAAAGAAATGCTTGATAAAATGCGTTATCTTTGCCGACGTAGCACTAAGCCTGATTTCGCTTTGTGCGGAGCATTTAACCGCGAAACTAAAGAAGGGCGCGACATGCGCAAGTATTCCGGGCTTCTCGGCAATGCAATTGGGTCAATTATTGAAACCAAGGAAGAAAGCGATATTGACAGTTTGTTTAAAGCGGGGGGCACTTCTCTATTGTCAGAAAACTTTAAGGGTATAAATGATTTTGAATTAATTTGTTTTCTCGTTATTAAGGAGGCAAAGTGAAATGAGTGTCGAACTGTATGATTCTCCATTTCCATCAGAGTATATAGTTGATAAAGCCATAGATAAAGACAGGTGGATATCAAATTCTATGATGACAGATGCAAGACTGAAAATTTTTTTCGATCAGTTTGTAACATCAAATATTTTATACAGTATTCCGATTGGTGATACCGAGCTCCAAGTCGTTGAAATAATGCTCAAATAC
>CAYVOZ010000206.1:3995-4634 GCA_964453325.1 uncultured Christensenellaceae bacterium
ATTTGCATCAGTAATCCATCAGTCAATACCATATCCTGTTATTGTAATTCAGAATTATAACAACAATGACATAAAGGTTTCAGTCGCAAAAACGCACCCCAATTCAGCTTCACCTAATTTGAGCGTTGTTATAAAAACTCTTTCAACGCCTTGGATATCAAGCGATGAAGCGATTGATGCCTTTAAAAGAATAGGGTCAGAAATCAATAGAAATATTGCCTCTCGTGAGCAATTAGAGAATGCATTATTGATTGCAGTTGATAAATTTTTTCATGTAGATTATGTTCTTTCCCATTACTATTTTAATTTTGGCAGCGAAGAAAAAAGTCAGCTTGATTCTTTATACATTGAATATGAAGAGCTGTCTTTAAAAGGGAAGAATTACAGAAAACGCTTGAATAATATATATGAGCAGCTTGACGTTATAAATGATAAAATTCAGTTTGTCTCATTTAGCCAGCTTAGATTTGAGCCGGAATCTATTCAATTTGATAGCCTGTTTGATGACGACGAGGAGTCCGAAGAGGGATATATTATCAAGGAAAAACTCTCGGATTTAAATTATGATTTGGAAATGGTTGTCAACCAGTTTTCTAAAGAACAAATATTTATTTTAGAAGATATATATGAAGAATACCT
>CAYVOZ010000207.1:0-4568 GCA_964453325.1 uncultured Christensenellaceae bacterium
ATGCCATCTATAACGTTTTTACCAATGTCGACGAGAGAGTCCCATATTCCGCTGAACCAGTCGGATATCGTCCGCCATGTGTCGCCAAGCCATCCCGTAAAGCCTTCCCATAAACCGGAAAACCAGCCGCCTATATCGCTGAACAGATCGTCGAACCACTGCATAATGCTGGCCCACGTGTCGGATATCCACGTCTCGATGCTCGCCCATGTATCGCCGAGCCAACCTGTGAGACCCTTCCATAGTCCTGAGAACCACTCACCGATGTTGGCAAACAGCTGTCCAAGATCCGCGCCGACCGCCTCAAATATAGATGCAAACAACGTCCCGATGATGCGCACGACCGCGCTTATTATCATCCAGAGTATTTCAGGGAGTTTCATGACTATTTGCGCTGCGATCTCGATTATTCCACCGATTATTTTTGGTACATTCTCGATCAGGCTTTGCACGATGATCGGTATCATGGAGCATATGCTGTCGATGATGAGCGGGAAATTGTCCACGATCGCATCAATGACAGACATTATTATCCCCGGCAGAGCCTCGATGAGAACAGGCAGCGCAGTAATAATGCCCTGAATAAGCCCTTCGATAAGTGAGATTATTGCGGGAATAATGGCATCAATGTTATCGACGATCACCATAATTGCGTCGACGATAGCCTGCACGAGCTGCGGTATTATCTCAGGCAGCGCTTCGCCTATGCCGGTGACGACGGCAACAAGTATCTGGATGAATGCCTCGATCATCTGAGGCAACATCGTTGTGACAGCGGTGATCAGCTGCGGTACAACATCCCCGACTGCGCTTAATATACCGGGAAGCGCACCGACCAGACCGGACACCAGCGCCGTTGCTCCGCTTACAATGCTCGGCAATAGCTCGCTGATTATTCCGGGTATCTCCGGAACGAGCGCATTAACGAGCTGCGTGATTCCGTCCGTGAGCCTCGGCAACAGTGTTTTTATACGAGGAACAATATTTTTGCCGACCGTGACCACGCTGTCCACAAAATTACCGACAAGTGCGCCCATGTCTGCATTCTCGTCGGCCATTCCGACCTTCAGATTCTCCCACGAGGATTTCATTGAAGCGACACTGCCCTGAATGGTCGCGTCAGCCTCTTTTGCCGTAGTGCCGGCTATCCCCATTTCGTTTTGGACTGCATGGATAGCGCTGTATACGTCATTCAAGTTTGTTATGTCGTATTTTACGCCGGTCAGCTCCTCTGCGTCCGCGAGCAGGCGCTGCATTTCTTCCTTTGTGCCGCCGTAACCGAGCTTGAGATTGTCCAGCATAGTATAGTTTTGCTTCGCGAATCCCTGATAAGCATTTTGTATTGACTCTATACTCGAGCCCATCTTGTTGGCGTTGTCAGACATGTCGATAATGGCCATGTCGGCCGCCTGTGCGGCTTTTGCCGTATCACCGTCAAGAGATTGCAGCAGTGACGCCGAGAAGCTTGTCACTGTTTCCATATAGGTGTTTGCAGACATACCCGCCGTCTTATATGCGTTGTTCGCATACTCGGTTACTACATCCGCACTGTCCTTAAAAAGCGTTTCAACGCCGCCTGAAAGCTGTTCATAATCCGCATAGCTCTCTATGCATTGCTTGCCCAACCCGACTATTGCTGTTGATGCAGCACCTATGGCAACACCTATTCCTACGGCGACCGTTTTAAGCCCGTTAAGTATCCCTTGCCCTAAACTGGATCCGTGCTTTTCACCCGCGCCCTTTGCGTCCCCAAGAGCCTCGGATATGGATTCCTTTATGCCTTTCGTCGTCGGAACGATCTGCACATACGCCTTGGCAAGCTCAGTTGCCATCACTAATCGCCCCCTTTATTATTTTTTGCCTTGCCGCCTCAAACTCCTCCGGCGTGTCAAATGCCATAGTTCCGCCACCCTTCTGACGCTTAGTCAGCGCGTCCACAATGGAGCGCGGACGTCCGACGTTCTTTCGCGCATTCTTTGTCTTTGTCCACGCGAGAAAAGCAAGATCGTCCACAGCCGCAGCGAGCAGCAGCGTATCGTTCGACACATTCTGACCGGCGAACGCGAGACGCACACGAGAATCGGAGCGCAGCCCCAACGCCAGCGTCGCTATAAGCGTCGCGGGCTGTGCTCTATAGTCAAATATGCCGTATGTCTCCGCAAGGTCGCATACAAGCTCATCCTCGTGCTCGCGGATCATAACGGCAAGGCTCAGGAGTTTTTTAAGTGCTTGATACTCTCGAATATTTCCTTGAGGGATTTACCGAACTCCGCGGCAGGCACGCGCCCGGACTCGTCGCGTATAAAGTCATACAGCCGCTTGCGCTGTTCCTTGCCGAGCAGCAGCAGCGATACACGCGAGAGTGCAAGGCTGTCACCGTCGTCAGTCTCCGCCAAGGCATCCACCAGTTCCATATTGTCGAGATCCTTTTCATCGATCGCGTAATCGAATCCGGACTCTGTTTTGCCACGTAGTATTTTCTTATCTGCCATGAGGCCTCCTTACGGGGTAGGTGTGGGGGGCGCTGATGTGAGGATATACTCGTAATGGGTATTCGCGTCATCGTCCGGCAGCGCCGTGATAGTTATGCCGTAGCCAACCGCATCCTCGTCGCCGTACACGATATCCGCGAGCGCCGTGATAGACGCCTGCGGCACCACGATCCTCTTTACAGCTCCCTTCAACACGGTCTCGAACACCCACGAGCACGCGTCCTGCGCGGCACTGTTGGCATTGACCGTTATCCCTGTAGTAAGTGTCCCCGACACATTGGTTGAGCCGTACACTGCCTTGAGCACATCGAGATTGAGCGCTTCGATAAGCGCAAAAGCGAAAGTATCCGGCTTATCGGACAGATACGTTTGTACCGTGTCTCCGCCCCACGCCTTTATCGAGCCTCCCGACGGGCTGTTCGCGTTTGTCAGACCCTCATCGCTTATGTATCCGAGCGGTTTAAATGCAGCGTTCAGGGCGGTCGATGCGTCGGTGGGCAGTGCCGTCCCGACCGGGGCGCAGTAGGCCGCGCCGCCTACCTTGGGTTTACTTGTTGTTACGTTATCAACACTTGACATTTTTCGTCTCCTTTTCAGTAATACACGACGTCATATACAGCCTGATAGCGGTATTTCTTCTTCGTCGTGTCGGTAAAGTTATAGTCGCTGTTCAGCGCCGATCTGCTCACAGCATCGAGCGTGACAAGGTCGTCCATTGCAGCCTTGACCGCTTCGTTGAGCACCGCAGCCTCATACATCGAGGGCGCATATGACTGTATGGCGAGCGTGGCATTTTTAATGTGATTTTCCTTACCGCCTCCGGTTTTCTCCAGCACGACAAAAGATGCCGGAGGATTCTCCGGCACCTCCATCGATACGGGTACGCTCAGAGCCGCATCAAGGTAATCCTTTACAATGGTCTCTATCATTGCCGCACCGCCTTCAGCAGAGTGTTGTTCTGGCAGTTGTCACGGATGGCCTCGGATGTCGCGGCGTGCACAGACGCGTTCACTCTGTTTTTCCCGCGGTATGTGCTGACCTCATAGCCGGATCCACACGCCTCGGCGATGTGCTTCGCACGTTCTGCACAAAGCGTCCGCATTTCTTCGGAACGCAGGAGCTCACGTACACCGCTGCGATTCAACACGACCTTTATATCACTCATTGCGCTCCACCTTCACTTTCTTGTTCCATCCGAGCGGCACAAGCTCATCGATATATTCGATTGGCATGCCTACTGTGCGCCAATGCTCACCGTAGAAGCTCACCGTTGTGTTCTCCCAGACGTGAGTGTCCCCTTTGGGTATACACAGCTCATATGCGATCCTGCGGCCCGTCAGGTTGAGCTCGTCAATGGCGTCAGACGTGGATACGGGAGAGACAAGGACGTTTTGCACGTCCTCCGCCGCCTCTGTATATACCGGAGAACCAAAAGCATCCGTCCCGGTCTGCGTCTTGACGTTGATCTGCACTGTCATGCCCTTAATCGGCGTCATAAAACTCTATCACCCCGTATCTCTGCCGTCTGAGCCCGAGCCTCGCCAGCTCGCTCTTTTTGATGAAAACGCCGCCTCCCGGAACAAGGTAAGTCCCTGAAACGGAATACCCGCCCGCAGCCTGTGAAAACTGCGTGGCAGGCTCCTGATCAGTGGCTGTCATGAGCACTCGGGCTACAACGTCGCAGGTCACCGACTTCGCTATATCGGCATAATCGTCGTCATCGTCGACCATGCTGTCGAGATCGCGTCCTACGTCGCTGGCACGCTTACGGAGCTCCGAAGAGACTATAGTGAGCAGCTGCGTCGCCTTGGGCTGCTCGGCTGCGGTCAAAGACCGCCACAGCGTCGCAAGGTCGCCCACGGTCGCGTAATTAACCTGTGGCATCCGCCTTCACCGCCTTTTCTTTAGGCTCGGTCTTGCCTTTGGGAGAGGGCTTGCCGGATTTCTCCGCAGTCCAGTTCTCGCCGCTGCACTCGCATTCGGTCTCGACGATCGCACCGGTTATCTTATTGCGGTAAATCATCACGACGCCGCCTTGATGTATGCAAACGCCGTCGCGTCAAGCACGCCCCAGCC
>CAYVOZ010000208.1:0-2582 GCA_964453325.1 uncultured Christensenellaceae bacterium
AGTGCACTCCCGCGTCGAATACCGCCGCCTCGCCGGCCTCGCGGATCTGGTTGTCGACCTCCTTCTTGGCCTTGCCCACCATTTCCTCTATGCGTGCCGGGTGTATCCTTCCGTCGATGATAAGCTTTTCAAGCGCTATCCTCGCGACCTCTCTCCTGACCGGGTCGAACCCGGAAAGAATAACGGCCTCGGGGGTGTCGTCGATAATAAGATCTATGCCGGTGGCGGTCTCGAGAGCCCTGATGTTTCTGCCCTCTCTGCCTATTATCCGCCCCTTCATTTCGTCGTTCGGCAGCGGCACTACGGACACCGTCGTCTCTGCGACGTGATCCGCGGCGCATCTTTGTATCGCCAGCGACAAAACCTGCCTTGCCTTCTTCTCGGCCTCGCTCTTAGCCTTCTGCTCGATATCCCGCAGCATGACCGCCATATCATGGCGTGCCTCGTGCTCTACCTTCTCTACGAGCAGATCCTTTGCCTGCTCCGTTGAGAGTCCGGATATCTTTTCGAGCTCTTCGATCTCTTTTTGCTGCAGCTCGTGGATATCGTCCCTTTGCTTGGAGACCTCCTTGAGCTTTTTAGTCAGAGCAGCGTCCTTCTGCTCCGCCTGTTCGATCTTTTTATCGAGAGTTTCCTCTCTCTGGGTCAGTCTTCTTTCAATTCTGGTCTGTTCATTACGTTTTTCTTTGGTTTCTCTTTCAAATTCACTTCTTAGCTTATGAATCTCTTCTTTTGCCTCGAGCTCCGTCTCCTTGCGTATCGCCTCTGCCTTTTTACGCGCGTCGTCGATCATGGATATTACGGATTCCTCGGCACGGCCTATCTTTTTCTCGGTGGAGCGCTTCTGATAAACATACCCTATCAAGAGTCCTATTATCAGGGTCGCGACCGCGATCACGATAGCCCATATCAGATCCAACTTAAATTTGCACCTCCTTTGGCACAGTATAATAAAACATATTGCTATGGATATATATGACAACCCCGGGGCTTCGCCCTAAGATCATATCATTATAAACACACAGCTTTAATTTTAAGGCAAGCATGCGCGTTTGTCAAACAAAACAATGTACAAGACCGTGTCAAATGGATTTATCGCACTATGAACGGTTGTGGTATAATCGTATCAGTTATATATGCGGGGTATCGGCATGAGACTCGGAGAGGTCAGTTTAAATACGAACAACGTAGCGGCGCTTGCGGATTTTTACAGAAGGCTGCTTGAGATAGACGGCTGCGACGGCGACAACGTGCATCAGACGCTTATAGGCGAGGAAACACAGCTCACGGTTTATAACGACGGCACGCGCAAGGACAACAACAACCGCAATATCGCGCTGGCGTTTACGGTAGAGGATGTCGAAGCGGAATATGAAAGGCTTTTGCAGATGGGAGTCAAGATCATCGAGAAGCCAACGAAGCGTCCGTGGGGAGCCGTCAGCATGAGCTTTTACGACCCGGACGGAAACATCGTTTATTTCAGAAGTCTTCCCGATTGATATAGGTATACGGTCCCGGCAGGCGCAATGAATAATCAAGATCAACGGAGCAATATTTGCATGACAACGGAAGAAATCCTTTCAAAACTGCATTTTCCGGACGGGCTAAGCCTGACGGTATTGCAGAAACTCCGCAAGGACGCGGCGGCTATAGAGGAGATAAGCAGAACGGCCTATCAGGGAGAAGAATATCATTTTGCCTTGTTAAGGCGTATGCCGCTGACGCGGCTGGCTGTCGTTGTATATCTTCTGACCCGAAAATACGATGAATACAAGGCCAAGGGCATCCCCGACGACGTCATATTTGATACCTTCGGGGACGTCACACTGCGCGCCTCGCTGTATTACGAAAGTACCGGGAAGCCGGGCTTATCAAAAGACAGCGTGATATGGTTCCGCCATATAATGAACGTCGGTATCTTCAAGTTAGGAGCCCTGCAATTTCAGCCCTTTTCGATGATATATCTGGACGAGGAGACCATCGGCGAGCCCTATATGACCTTTTCCCGGGAGCAGAAGGCAGCGCTGCCGGATTCCTCGCCTGTGCTGAATTGCCATATCCAGCGCGGTGCGGACCTGACCCGCAAGGCCGTCGTGGACTCCCTTGATGCGGCAAGAGCCTTCTTTCCGCGGTACTTCCCGGAAGTCCGTTATAAGGCCTTTCTTTGCTACAGCTGGCTGCTATACCCTCCCATGCTCATGCAGCTCCCGGAGGAGTCGAATATTCGCCGGTTTGCCTCTGGTTTTACTATTATAGGCACCTGCGCAGACCCGGAGCAGGCCAACGAGAATCTTTTCGGGCCGGACGCAGGAAAGAAGCAGTCCTCACCCCCGACCCTTCTGCAAAAAGCAGCGGCCGAACACCCGGAGTGTATGGGCTTTGCCTGTGGGATAATAACGATATAGGGCGTTGTTAAAAACGGCAGATAATACGAACGGGCGCATTGTAACGGGACGATAGAGAAAGCTCACTCGTTACTGTTGTCTTAATAATTCTAAACTTACCAGTTTATTTCTTCGTATATGTCTGATTCCGGCTCGTCGGTTTATCCGGAACGCTCATTGTGATAAGCCCCATTTCAA
>CAYVOZ010000208.1:2592-4521 GCA_964453325.1 uncultured Christensenellaceae bacterium
GTTTCCTTTGATCTTAAGCAGAGCAGCTCCAGTATTTGATTAGCCGAATATGGAACACCGTATTTCATGGCATTAAGCAGCTTGCGGACATACTCGCTTACCTGTGCATTTGAGGCATCCGCCTGCAACAGAAGAGCATCCAACGTTTCATTGATCTTTTCCAGCATGAAAAGAATGAAGATATCGGACTCACCCGCTGTATGGCATTTTGCGATAGCATCATAATAGCCGCGCTGAAAGGCATGGAGCCTGCTTTCGATCGGAAGATATTTAAAGACCGGATTCCATTCCGAAAGAATACCCGTCTGCCAAAGTCTTGCCATACGCCCGTTCCCATCTGTAAACGGGTGTATATAGACAAATTCGTAGTGAAATACCGACGACAGTATCAGAGGATGCACTTCTCCGTTTGCCCGGCCCATCCAGGAAAACAGATCGTCCATCAGGCTCGGGACCAGCTTGGCAGGCGGCGCCATAAAGATACACCTATCGCCTTCAAAGACGCCTTCTTCGCGCAGTCTGAACGCTCCGGCCCCATCGACCGTAAGGTAGGTCATAATGCCGTGCAGCCGTTTAAGCTCATCCACGGAAAACGGGTCAATGTTCCCGATCTCCTCATAGGCTTTGTATGCGTTCTTGACTTCCTGTATCTCCCTCCGCGGCCCCAACACGGTTTTTCCGTCGATCACGCTGCGAACAGCATCCAACGATAAGGAATTAGCTTCGATGGCCAACGATGAGTGTATGGAGCGAATGCGGTTGTTTCGCCTGAGATAAGGCTTGGATTCAAACTCCCTGTAATTACCGATGCGCCCAAGCTTCTCCGATATTTCTGAGATCAGCGCGATCATTTTATTCGTTACGGAAAAAGGAGGCGTATATTTGCTCATGTCCTCTCCTCATACTATTTGGTAGTTATATTATACCCTGTTTTTGTATCGGGCTCAACATCTTGCGTATTATCTTACTTATTATCTTGCTTATTATCTTGCTTACTATCTTGCGTATTATCTTGCTTACTATCTTGCGTATTATCTTGCTTACTTTCTTGCGTATCGTGATCCGGCGCTTTTTAGACAGCTGCTGTCCCCGACGCGGCTGTCTTTATACGTTTTCCGTAAATCACGGAAAAAACGTCACAGTTAACAGCATCCGCTTTTATGGTGTATAATACTCGTGACCGGCAAAAACAAAACAGAGTATGAGTAAAGGAGAAAACACAATGAACGAAGTCTATGAATTTTTGAAGGCCTGCAAGACCTATTATATTGCTACTGTCGACGGCGATCAGCCGCGCGTGCGTCCGTTCGGGACGGTCGATCTGTTCGGGGGCAGGCTGTATATACAGACAGGGCGAAAAAAGGACGTATCTAGGCAGATGCACAGCAACCCTAAAATAGAGCTCTGCGCATTCATGAACGGCAGATGGCTGCGCGTGGCGGCGACCGCCGTTTCCGATGATAATTTAGAGGCGGAAAAGCATCTCCTCGCCGCATATCCCGAGCTGTCCGGCATGTATAAGCCCGGCGACGGCAACAACGAGGTTTTCTATTTAAAGGACGCAACGGCAACGTTCTCCTCGTTCACGGAGGCCCCGCGCGTCGTCAGCTTTTAAACCGATTTTGATGTCAGATAAATAATAAGGCCGGGATCCTGCGAGCGATATCACATATTCGCCGCCCGTACAGTCGGTCATATTGAGCGAACAAATTTTTCTCAAAAAAGTTTGTAAGATTGCCTGCCTTTCGGAGTCTAACAGACAGGAGGTGAAAAAGTGACGGAGTCCGGGTTTGAAAAGATCTATATGCAGCACTTCGATGCGGTGCATAAATACTTATTAAAGCTTTGCCGCGACGAGAATACGGCGGACGAGCTGACCAGCGATACCTTTTTTAAGGCAACGAAGGCCATAGATAAGTTCGAGGGAAA
>CAYVOZ010000209.1:0-4500 GCA_964453325.1 uncultured Christensenellaceae bacterium
ATACTATCACCCCGGCAACATTTGATAAATTTTCACGAGTCAATTCCCATTTGTGATTCCCGTTACCTGAAACACTTGTAAAATTATCAGTTAAGACTCCTGTTGCAGGATTTTTTAGATAGTCTAAATATTTGCCCATTTGTTCCGTAGTTGTTGGTATAAAAATAATATTTAAATTTTTCCCATTGGCTTTAGGTAATTGTGTAATAGCTTTTGCTATTGATTGGAATAACGGATTATCAGCCGGCAAACCTGAGAAAAAAGCAACTCCACCTTCACGAGAAGCAAATGTTTTTTGTAAATCATCTAATATTGCTTTTTGAATCGCATCGTTAATTTCTTTTGGAACACCACTGCGAAAGGGCGTACTAATTTTTATAGCGGCCGAAACATCTTCTAATGCCTTATGTATGTTCTCGTGACTTTCTATTTTTGGCGATTTAGCCTCAATGTTTATACGTATACCGTTAATCTCGACAGATAAATCGCAGTTTGGGACATCAGAAGATGGATAATCAACTGAATATTGTAATTTTCTTTTCTCAAACAAAAACCACAGCAGGAGTTCACTAATCCCTTGAAAATATTTTGTATCATCACTAATTAATTCATGCACCTTTTCAGATATGGCACTTGATTCTAAATAGCTTATATTATCAAGGTGAGTTTGTAATTCTGATAAATAATCAGGATGAGTTTCATTGAGAAATTTATGGTTAATTATTGAGTTGCTAATATCCATATCAATATCCTTTCATTATATCCGTTATAACTTTCTCGATTTTATCATGTGCGTCAATATCTCCACTTGCCGGAACAGCGTTTGTGTTATGGCTGCATATAAAATCCACAAATTCTGCACCCATATGGTTTAATAAGCATTTTCCCGTCGATAAGGCAGACTTGACAGTGCCGTCACCGCCTCCGGCCAAAAGAACGACACCGTATCTTTGTTTGTCGTGCAACACTTTTTCTTGTCGAATATACTTAGATGCATAATAGTATTGCAAACGGCTGGCAAATTGCAACAATGAACCACTAAGTTCAGAAAAGTATAGAGGTGAAGCAATGATAATAAAATCTGCATCATCAATTTGCTTGTAAACTGTTTGCATACCATCATCTATAATACACTTTGAGTGTTCCCAGCAATAACGGCAATCATTGCATGGTTTAATATCAGTGAAGTAGGTATCAATGGTTATGCTTTCACCGGTGAGATAACTCTTTGCTTGATTTATTAAGGAAACGGTATCACCTTTTTTACGTGGAGAACCATTTATTATAAGTGTTTTCATAATTTTCTCGCCTTTATTATAATTGACAGCGGAAATTGTTTCGCTTTTGTATCCGAGTAATATCCGCTCGTAAACTCTGCATCACGTTCAAGTGTTTCTTTGTTAGTTTCCTCTACAACTTGCTCAATCGCAAATCCTGCTTTAGCAAGAGCGTTGATATAATCACAAAGTCTGCGGTTATGCAGTGTAAGCGGATTGCCGTGCTTTTGGAAAGTAAACGGTTCTGCTTCGTGGTAGCTCCCCGAAAAGATCAACTTGCCATCCGTTTCGTCCACACAGTGCATAAATGGATGATCCCAACTGAAAATAAAGATGCCGTCTTTTTTCAGATAAGATAAAATCAAATTAAATGTTGCTTGAAGGTCGGTTGTCCAGCCGATAGCATAAACTGAATACACGACATCAAAATAATCTTTTGGCAATCCTGGATTTTGCTCCATAGGAGAGTTAAATAGTCTTGACTCATAATTGTTATCACACAAGAATGTTTCAGCAAGTTTAAGCTGATTATCGGAAATATCTAAACCCCAAAGTTCGGAAGCGCCTTTGTCACCGCACCATTTAAGTGAGTGACCGCTGCCACAACCGATTTCCAACACATTTTTATCGGTCAAATCCGGCATCAAGCGCAATTCATCCTCGGCTGGGCAAGAACAGCCCCAAACCGGAAGAATAGTACCAGACCAACCGTCCGCCATAGCGTTCCATGAAATTTTGTTTTGAGAAAGGACTTCATTTTCTTCTGTAGTTTTCCATTCTAACCTGCGCCCAGTCATCCAATTAAGCACTTGATTATGTAAATGCGGTTGAATCAAAGGGTATGTTAAATTTTCAGGGAGTTGATCCATCAGCACGACTTCTGCCATTTCGTAATCAGGTAGTGTAGAAAAGTCTCTAATATCGGCAAAAAACAGATACCCACCCGAAGTTTTCCCATCTGTTGCAACCGTATAAATCGATACAAAATCAAGTGTAAAATCCTTTGCACCAGTTTCTTCGTACAACTCACGCTTGGCTGCAGTGACATAGTCTTCATCCGGTTCAATATGACCACCAGGGATTTCATATGTATTGCGCTCTTTATGTCTGACAAGCACCCATTGACCGTTGTGTCGTGCGGCAAGGACGACATAGGTAAGTGGAATACTTTGCGGCTTGTTCCTGTGAAATTCTACTTTAAGCATTTTCATCACCTTCGACTTCAATCTGAATGGGTTTTAGTTGCAACAATAAATCAGTAAATAGAATGGCATTAAGCGCAGCTTTTCTTGACGGATATTTTGAATACCATCCATGAGCAATCCCATGTCTACCGGGAACATCATCAATAACATCATCCGTTGAATGACAATCATACATAATGTATTTATCATAAAAATCTGAAAATATGGCAGGAAAATCATTTGACATTATTAACTCATTGAATCTTTCCTTTGTTTGCTTGCCAACCCTATAGCCATTATGAGATGCTTTATTTGCAACAATACCTTCCCATAAACTTGACAAAACAATTGTTGTAACCGCATATTCTTTATTCTTATATGCTTTTATAGCTTGATATAAAATACGCATTATGTAGGAAGGTAAATCTAAAGACCTCCAATATTTTTTGATACTGTCTATTTCTAAATCATTATAATATGAAAATATACACGCATCAATTTTTTTAATTCTATTTTTGGATTGGCGAGTGGAGCTAAGAATATCATTAATATCTTGGATAATCGCAAACGAAACCGTTTGTCCGACATAAGGAAACCATCGTGATTCATACATCGTATTTAAATATTGTTCTTCATATTTTTCAAAATCGAAATCAAAGTTTAAGTTGCGTAAGGCATCGAACATGGGAGCAAAATCAATACGAGCTATAGTTTCAGCGAATGAGGACAAAACACTATTGATCGATTGCAAAATACTTGGCATATAATCCACGATGGCTCGTTGCATGGATTCGCCTAATCGTGTAAGACCATCGCTAATTGCAGATAAATTGTTTTGATATACAGTCAATCCAAGCTCTGAAACTGATGGCATATTAATAGTAGGTATTTCTATTTTGGGAATAGCATCAATCATTTTCCGTTGTGAATCAATTACATTTTGCACCGCAAGGGCAGCAGAGTTTTGATACGCAAACCCAATAGACGATATTTCATTTGTGTGTTCAAGTTCCTGTTCAATCAGATTTTCTTCAGTTTCTTTTTTATTATCCATTACATATAACCCTTTATTTTATAAATCGATTTGCCATATAAATAGCTGTTTGTCTATAATCCTTTGTGCTATCAATTTGAATAACCGGACAGCTAAGCGTTTCAGCCCACTTTTCAATTTTTGCCAAATTTCGAGTGGCTACGAAACTGTGAAATTCTTGTTGTCTCTTAGCATATCGCCACCTTCAAGTACACGGTCACTAAACCTATCAATTTCACGTTGCTTTATACGTTCCATGCGAAGATCATGAGGTGCATTCAAATATATGGCAAGCTCGTAGCATTGTGAGATAATATCGCCGAAATCACCAGTGACGGCGGAGAGGACAAATGAACCGTATTTTTCAATATCGGCAAGCATCAGTTCTATACATTCATCTTCTGTGCGTGGATTTGTATATGGGATATCCGATTCATAAAAAGCATAATCTTCGTGGTCGATATGCTTAAATTCTAAAATGCGAGCAAGTTCACGCCCAAGCGTGGTTTTGCCGCTACCATTTGCACCGAATATGATGATTCCGTGAGGCTTAACCATTTTCCGCACTCCATTCTTTTAGATACCATGTTGGCACAACTGACTGCATCTTGTCATACCACGATAAGATATCTGCTATTTGCCGATAGGCAAAGTCAATTTCATCCTGCCCAAACGGAATTGACCAAGGCAGAGCATTTACCGCCACACATGCCATGTATAACGCAAGCAATCTCCAAAAATCTTCCGGGGGTTCACCATCAAAATAAGCATTTAACTGCCCTGTAGCAAAGTGCGGACAGGGCTTTGCGGAGAATTGCACTCCTGCTAAAGCATGGTATGGCTCAACCATTCTGAGCCGCTGAAAATCAATAACGAACAGCTCGTTATCCTTATTTAAAATCAAATTCCCGGGATGATAGTCGTCATGTGTCAGGCACATTGTGCGGTTTTTCATAATGTGACGATTTTGCTCTATGTATGCGATTAGCTGTTCGTCTCCTTCAAA
>CAYVOZ010000210.1:0-4476 GCA_964453325.1 uncultured Christensenellaceae bacterium
CTTATGCAGCACAATGCCCGCACGATAGTCTATCTCGTCGTCCTTTTTCTCTCTGCCCGCACCCAGCAGCACTCCCGCCATGCCTACGGTGTCCGTCTTCATGTGGGATATATATCCGCTCCTCGGGCTCTTTACCTCATAGACAGTCTTAGGCGTGCCGAGCAGAGTATAATCCTCCACCGCGCGGACGTCGCCGCCCTGATGCTCTATGAGCTGTTTGAACTTGGCTATAGCCGCACCCGAGTCTATCTGGTGCTGCGCTATTGCCTCGCACTCCTCTATCGTGCCTACTCCGGCGAGATTCAGCATGCGCGCTGCCATAAACACCGCAAAGTCCGTGAGCTCTTTTGAGCCTCGGCCCTTTAAGACCTCCATGGCCTCTATGGCCTCGAGGGCGTTGCCGATATACATTCCGAGAGGCACGTCCATGTCGGATATGACCGCGCCCGTGCCGCGTCCCGCGTTCTTGCCTATCTCGACCATGGCCTTTGCCAGCTCTACCGAGCTTTCATACGTCTTCATGAACGCGCCGCTGCCCGTCTTTACGTCTAACAGTATCCTGTCCGCACCTGCCGCGAGCTTTTTGGACATTATGCTCGAGGCTATGAGCGGTATGGAATCCACGGTCGCGGTGACGGCGCGCAGAGCGTACATATACTTATCGGCAGGCACAAAGTTGCCCGTCTGGCCTATAACGCTTATGCCTATGTCGTTTACCGTCTTTATGAATTCCTCGCTCGAAAGCCCTGTGCGCATCCCCGGGAACGCGTCCAGCTTATCGACCGTGCCGCAGGCGTGACCCATGCCCTTGCCGGACATCTTTGCGACGGGAATGCCCGCAGACGCCACTATGGGAGTGACCATCATCGTGGTCTTGTCGCCCACGCCGCCCGTGGAGTGCTTGTCGACCTTTATGCCCTTTATCGCGGAAAGGTCCGCCACGTCGCCGGAATACGTCATTGCGAGCGTAAGCTCGGCGATCTCGCGGGGCGTCATGCCCTTAAAGTATATCGCCATCAAAAGCGCGGATATCTGATAATCCGGCAGCTCGCCCGAGCATACTCCGTCCACAAAGAACTGTATCTCCTCTTTAGTGAGCTCAAAGCCGTCTCTCTTTTTTGTTATCACATCGTACATCAGCATAAGGCCAGTGTACCTCCTTTAATTTTTATCAGTGCGAGCCCTTGTTATAAGGCACTCCGCTCGCCTTCGGAGAGGCCGATTTGCCCCTCATGACAATGAGAATAACGAGCGTCAGCACATACGGTATCATGGACAATATCTTCGTATCGAGCGGTATCACTCCGCCGCCCAAAAGCACGACGAGCGCCTGCGCAAAGCCGAACAGCAGACACGCTCCGAGCGTGCCTATCGGCTTCCACCGTCCGAATATGACCGCCGCGAGGGCTATAAAGCCGTGACCGCTTATGGCTGTCGGAGTAAACGCGGATATGACCGAAAGCGTCATGGTCGCGCCGCCCAGTCCCGCTAAAAAGCCGGACATCAGCACGCAGAAATATCTCGTGCCGTATACGTTGATTCCGAGAGAATCCGATGCCGCGGGATGCTCGCCGACGGAGCGTATGCGGAGTCCCCACTTCGTACGGTAGAGTAAAAACCACATGAGGAACGCCGCGACTATAGCGAGCACTACGGCGGCATTCTGATTGAACGCAACTGCAAGCGCGCTGGTCGGATCCGAAAACAGTCCGGATAAAAACTTGGGCATCTTCTCGGGCACCGGCGGCGTCTGTGTCGCACCGTCAAAGAACATGCGCGCAAAGAACAGCGCAAGACCCTGTCCTAAAAAGTTCATCGCAACGCCGGATATGGTCTGATTCGCGCGGAAGGTCACGCATGCGAGAGCGTGCAGCAGCGAAAGCAGCATGCCCGCGAGTCCGCCCGCGAGGAACCCGAGCCACGGATTTGCGGTATAAAAGCCCACCGTGACCGCCATTATAGCGCCCAGTGTCATCATGCCCTCAAGGCCTATGTTTACAACGCCTCCGCGCTCGGATATAACTCCGCCGAGACCGGCGTATATCAGAGGAGACGCATAGCTGAAGGTCGTTCCTATCATTACGAGTATGGAAGTCATTTCTTTCTCTCCTTCCTCTTCTCGATCCGGGATATCACCATGGGGATCACCGTTGCGATGGCTATGAAGAACACTATCGTGCCTATCATTATGCTTATCACCTCGGACGGCACGCCCATCTGGCTTTGAATTGATTGTCCGCCGTACCGCAGACCCGCCAGCAGCAGCGCCGAGAGTATACACCCGAACGGCGAGCTGTTTGCAATGAGCGCTATCGACATGCCGTCAAAGCCGAAGCCCTCCATGACCGAGAGCGTGCTTATGCGGAACGGGTTTGCGCCCATGACCGCCACACACCCCGCGAGCCCCGCGACGGCTCCCGCTATCGCCATGGACACGAATATGTTGCGCTTTACGTTTATTCCCGCAAACTCCGCGGCGTCCTTATTTAGGCCGACCGCGCGGAGCTGATAGCCGAGAGTCGTGCGGCGCAGTATGAACCACACTATCACCACCATGACCAACGCTATGATGATGCCCCAGTTCACATCTGTCTTTAAGAGCACCTCGCCTATCACAGGATGCTCCTTTACCCATGCAAGCCCGGCCTCGGACATCTTCCACTCTCCGAGCACGGTTATCCTCGCGGACTGCAGCGTCTCAAAGGAGGATTCCGTCGCCGGCTTTTTTAGCCAGTCCATCGTTATCATATAGTTCTGGAAGTACAAGGCTATCCAGTTGAGCATTATGCCCGTTATGACCTCGTTTATACCGAAGCGGGATTTTAAGAAGCCCGCTATGCCGCCCCATATCGCCGCGGCCGCCATGCCCGCTATGAGGCAGAGCGGAATGTGTATTATCGCGGGGACGTCCACAAGATATCCCACTAGCAGCGCCGCGACAGCGCCCACGATATACTGTCCCTCGGCTCCGATGTTAAAGAGCCCTGTCTTGAACGCAAACGCTATTGAAAGACCCGTGAATATCAAGGGCGTAGCCTTTATTATCATGGTCATGATGCTCTTGGGCTTGGAGAATATGCCGGTGAACAGCGCGCCGTAGGCCTGTATCGGGTCGTAGCCCGCCGCAAGGAGCACTATCGCGCCCACTATAAAGCCCGCTACTATCGCTATGACCGCAGAGGCCAGAGGGCTCATGAGCATTTTTGCTAATCTGCTCTGTTTCATTTCGATCCACCTCCCGCCATCAGCAGTCCGATGCGGTTCTCGTCCGCACCCTCCGCGGGCATGACCTCTACTATCCTGCCGTCGTACATGACCGCTATGGAGTCCGAGACGTCCATGACCTCGTCTAATTCAAAGGATATGAGCAGCACCGCTCTGCCGTTGTCTCTCTGCTCTATGAGCTTTTTATGCACGTACTCTATCGCGCCGACGTCCAGACCGCGCGTGGGCTGCACTGCTATAAGAAGCTCGGGCGCGTTGGTTATCTCGCGCGCTATTATGACCTTCTGCTGATTGCCGCCCGAGAGCGACGCCGCAGGATTGCCCTCGCAGCCGGACGGGCGGATATCGAAGCTCTCTATAAGCTCCTTTGTAAAGGAGTTTATCTTAGCGTCGTTCATCACTCCGCGCTTTGAGAAGGGCTCCTTTGCATAGTTCTCTATTATCATGTTCTCCGCCACGGAGAACGCCGTGACAAGGCCTCTTCTCTGCCTGTCCTCGTGAATAGTGCTTATCTGACTGTCCACGGTATGCTTCGGAGAGGTGTTCTGTATCTGTGTGCCGTTTATCTCTATCGTACCGGACTGAGAACGGCGCAGGTTCGTTATAGCCTCGACTAACTCCTTCTGACCGTTTCCGTCTATGCCAGCTACGCCTATTATCTCGCCCTTGCGCACTTTGAGGTCAAAGCCCTTTACGCGCTCGATGCCTCTGTCGTCCCTGACGTGCAGATCCTTTATCTCAAAGACTGTCTCGCCGGGCAGCGCCGGAGTCTTATCTACGGAGAGCTTTACGTCTCTGCCGACCATCTTTTCCGCGAGTATCTGTTCGTTGACCTCGGCTACGTTGACGGTATCTATATATTTACCGCGGCATATTATGGTGCATACGTCTGCGGCGTGCATTATCTCCTTAAGCTTATGCGTGATTATGATTATGGTCTTGCCGTCCTCGACGAGCTTGTGCATTATATCGATAAGCTCCTCGATCTCCTGCGGCGTCAGAACGGCCGTAGGCTCGTCGAGTATTAATATCTGTGCTCCGCGGTACAGCGCCTTCAATATCTCTACGCGCTGCTGCATTCCCACGGAAATGTCCTCTATCTTTGCGTCCGGATCGACCTCCAGACCGTATTTTCGCGAGAGCTCCCTTACGTCCTCCTCCACCTTCTTTTTCTTTATCATTCCTAAAAAGTTGGTGGTCTCCTCGCCGAGTATTATGTTCTCGGTGACTGTAAAGTTCTCCACGAGCATG
>CAYVOZ010000211.1:0-3894 GCA_964453325.1 uncultured Christensenellaceae bacterium
AATATCTCGCAGGCCGCATAAATACCGTATCCCGCATCGCCATGCGCGCCGCGGATATATTAAGCGAAACGGAGGCATAAGGCTATGGCATTTTCCAGCAAGCGCATGACGCATACGGACGGCACGATGCATCATTTAGGCATAGACGAATCCCACACCGCAAAAAAGGTCATACTCACCCCCGACCCTATGGCGATACCCTCTTTGGCGTACCTTCTCGACGGCGCGGTAAAGACGGGCGACAACCGCGAATACGTCACCTTTACCGGCAGCTTCCGTGGGCGTCCCCTTTCGGTCATGAGCTGCGGCTTCGGGTGCATGCCTATGGCGATAGCCGTGGAGGAGCTTTGGCATTTAGGCGTGACCGACATAATAAAAATAGCCGCGTGTCCCGCGATACAGCAGGAGATAGCCGCAGGCACGGTCTGCATTGCCCAGGGTGCCGTTCGCGGCGAGGGCGCGAGCAAGGAGTATATCGACGCGTCTTATCCCGCCGTTTCGGATATGCAGCTGCTCTCCGTGATACTCGAAAGGGCAGGCGGTGACGCGCGGGTCGGCATATTCCGCTCACACGACTGCGAGGAGCACGAGTCTCCCTATGCCCCCGGAGGCATGGACCGTATAAAATACTGGTCGAATCTCGGAGTGGATATACTCGACGGAGAGACGAGCGCCATGTTCGTCGTGAGCTCTATTTTGAAAATACGCGCGGCGTCCATAGCCGTCGCGAGAGAAAACTACCTGACGCGCAAGTATCTCACGGGCGAGGAGATCGCGGGATATATGGACGACATTTTCCTGCTCGCCGCAGAGGCGCTTATATGCTGAAGCTACACGGCGCTCTTATCCCCGACTTTGACAGTCTCGCGCTCACGTCCATGGACGTCCTTATAGACGGCGGACGCTTTGCCGATATAGCAGAAAGCATACCCGTCGGCTGCGATACCGTGGACGCGGGCGGTATGCTGATGCTCCCCGGCATGACCGATACGCATACGCATATGGTGCAGTCCCTCACGATGGGGCTTTTGGACGACCTCAACATAACCGATTGGCTCAGGCGTATGCTCGCCGTGCAGTGGGCGCTCACCGACGAGGACTGGTATAACGGCGTGCTGCTCGGCTGTCTGCAAAGCCTCCGAAACGGCGTGACCGCAATTAACGAAATGACGTACTTTCCGTGCATAGACGCAGTTGCACAGGCCTATAGGGACTCCGGCCTGCGCGTGACTTTCGGCATAGGCGCGACGGACATGGCGGAAAACGAGCTCATAAAGCTCACGCCGCTTTCCGAGAACATACGTCAGGCAGAGTATATTTATAACACCTATCACGGCAAGGGCCTCTTAAAAACCTCCGTCGCGCCTCAGGGCCGTCCCTGCTGCACTCCGGAGCTTATGACGTCCTTAAAGGCCTTTGCGAATGAACGCGGACTGATATTCCATACGCATCTCGCGGAGGGACGCGCAGAGACGGAGGGCGTGCATACGTCCTGCGGCAGATGGGAGGCGGAGGAGCTTTCGCATATAGGCGTGCTCGATCAGCATACCGTGCTCGCGCATTCGATATGGCTAAAGGACTATGAGCTCGATATCCTTGCAGAAAGCGGCGCATGGGTCGCGCACTGCCCGTCTACTAATATGAAGCTTTCGGACGGCGTCCCAAGGATCGCCGATATGCTCGGGAAGGGCGTCAACGTAGCCTTCGGGTGCGACGGAGAGGCCTCGAGCTCAAACCGGGATATCCTGCGCGAGGCGCGCCACGGCAGCTATCTGCAAAAGGCGTTTACGCTCGACCCCACAGTGCTGCCCGTCGGAGAGTGCTATAAAATGCTCACGGAAAATGGAGCAAGCGCGCTCGGCTATGACGACGCCGGCTGCATAAAGAAAGGCTTTTCCGCCGACTTTTCACTTATAAGGCTCGACGAGCTCTGCATGATAAACAAAAAGCGCATACTCAGCGACCTTTTATACGCGGGCAGCGGCGGCTATGTCGATACCGTATACGTCGCGGGCGAATGTCTGTATAAAAACGGACGCTTTACGCGGCAGGATATGCCCCGTCTGACGGATGCCTTCCGCGAGACCGCAGCCCGGGCGGAATCGCTCCTGCCCGTATAATAAAGCGAAATACGCTATCCGCGCATCCCCCTTCGCGCGGATTTTTTGTTTCGCTTTTTATTGCATAATTATATTGACAAACGCCTTAAATCATGTATAATTATCCACATGACATGCATATCTATTCGCATGTCTGTATGGAGGCAGGACTTGAAAACAAAGATCTTTATAGACGGTAAAGAGGGTACGACCGGACTTAAAATATTCGACAGGCTGACGGAGCGGGAGGACATCTTCCTCATTACGCTTTCGGACGAGCTGCGAAAGAACGTCTCGGCGCGCACCGATGCGCTGAACTCCTGCGACATTGCCTTTCTCTGTCTGCCCGACGCCGCCGCGGCGGAGGCCGCGGAGCTCGTGACAAACCCGGACGTAAGGATAATAGACGCCTCTACGGCGCACCGCACCGCAGAGGGCTGGACATACGGTCTGCCCGAGCTTTTCTCCGACGGCTTTGAAAAAGTAATGCGTTCAAAGCGCATAGCCGTCCCCGGCTGCCACGCGAGCGGCTTTATAGCGCTCGTCGCGCCGCTCATACGCTGCGGACTTATCGACACAGACGCGCTTTTATGCTGCACGTCAATAACAGGCTACAGCGGCGGCGGCAAAAAGATGATCGCCGAATACACCTCCCCCGACCGCTCCGCGCTGCTCGCATTTCCGCGTCATTATGCGCTCGCGCAGCAGCACAAGCACCTAAAGGAAATGAAGGCGATATGCTCGCTTTCGCACGAACCTGCGTTTTATCCCATAGTCTGCGACTTTTACAGCGGAATGTGCTCCACAGTCACGCTCTTTGCCTCCGGGCTTCACGGCAGCATGCAGGACGTCAAAAACGTATATTCCTCCGCATACAGCGGGGATATAGTCTATTATAACGATAACGCCGACGAGAGCGGCTTTCTCTCCGCAGGCGCGCTCTGCGGGCTCGACAGCATGGAGATATCCGTTCAGGGCTGTGAGGACCGCGTCACGCTCTGCGCGCGATATGACAACCTCGGAAAGGGCGCGTCCGGTGCGGCTATAGAGTGCATGAACATACTCATCGGCGCCGAGCCCGGTACGGGTCTTAAGCTGAAATAATTGTTTGAAGGGACATAAAAATACATGAAAAACATCGAGGGCGGCGTTTGCGCCGCAAAGGGCTTTAAGGCGGGCGGCATATACTGCGGTCTGCGCAAGAACAAGGACAAAAAGGATCTCGCTCTCATAGTGAGCGACGTACCCGCGTCGGCGGCTGCGGTATATACGCAGAATCTCGTAAAGGGCGCGCCCCTCACCGTTACAAAGCAGCATATCGCCGACGGCGTCGCACAGGCGATAATATGCAACAGCGGCAACGCAAACACCTGCAACGCAAACGGCATAGAGCTCGCGGAGGACGTTTGCGCGCTCGTCTCCGAACACACCGGCATAAAGGCAGCGGACGTCGTAGTCGCCTCCACCGGCGTTATAGGCAAGCCCATGGACATAGAGCCGTTCTCGTCCTCCATGGCTGCGCTCGTCGCGTCCCTGGGACAGAACAGCAGCGACGCCGCGGACGCCATAATGACCACTGATACCATCCCGAAGGAGGTCGCTGCGGAGTTTACGCTCGGCGGAAAGACCTGCCATATAGGCGGAATTGCCAAGGGCTCGGGCATGATACATCCCAACATGGCGACCATGCTCGTCTTTATTACGACGGACGCCGCCATCTCCCCCGCTATGCTGAAGGCCGCTCTCGCGGAGGACGTGACCGACTCGTTCAACATGCTCAGCATAGACGGCGACA
>CAYVOZ010000211.1:3904-4459 GCA_964453325.1 uncultured Christensenellaceae bacterium
AATGCTGAACAAGGCGCTGAAGCTTGATGTCGCGGACACGTTCAATATGGTGAGCGTGGACGGCGACACCTCCACGAACGACATGGAGTGCGTGCTCGCCAACGGCCTCGCGGGCAACCCGGAGATAACCTCGCACGGTGCGGATTTCGATGCGTTCAAGGCGGCCTTAAACTCCCTCACGGTTCGGCTTTGCATGCTCATAGCGGGCGACGGCGAGGGCGCGAGCAAGCTCATAGAGTGCATAGTGTCGGGCGCTGCGGATAAAGCCACGGCAAAGACGGTCGCAAAGTCAGTGATATGCTCGTCGCTCGTAAAGGCAGCCATATTCGGCGCGGACGCCAACTGGGGCAGAGTGCTCTGCGCGATAGGCTACAGCGGCGCGGACGTGAATATTAACGCCATAGACGTATCCTTTAAATCAGCTGCGGGAGAGGTCGCGCTTTACAAAAACGGCGCGGGCATACCCTTCTCCGAGGAGCTCGCAAAGAAGATACTGAGCGAAAAGTCCATTTACATTCTCATAGGTCTCAACAGCGGCGGCTGCTCCGCGACGGC
>CAYVOZ010000212.1:0-4435 GCA_964453325.1 uncultured Christensenellaceae bacterium
GACAAGTGGCAGAATATAATAAACAAAGAAGAAGAAAATGATAAAAGTAATAAGTGAAACCGCGTATGGAAGCCATCGAATTCCAATAAAGGCATGGCTTAATGACATAGAGGAAGGCGCGTTGAAACAGGCCGTTAATCTGGCGAACCTGCCGTTTGCATTCAGGCATGTCGCGCTTATGCCTGATTCGCACATGGGATACGGCATGCCAATAGGCGGCGTGCTTGCAACGCACGGCGTAGTTGTGCCCAATGCCGTTGGAGTAGACATAGGCTGCGGCATGCGCGTTATGAAAACCGACATACCTGTCGTTGAAATGACAGCCGAGCTGCGCAAGGCGATAATGTCAAAGGTGCGCGAGGTCGTGCCGCTCGGCATGAGACATCACGCGAATCCGCAGGATCACGATATGATGCCTGAAAAACCACCAGGTATGTTTGTGGCAGAACGAGAATACGAGAGCTCGTTATACCAGCTTGGTACTCTCGGTGGAGGTAAATGATTGCCTCCTGCCAATGGAAACATCGGTATAAAAAAGTCGTGCAAATCGGGAAAAACCTGAGATGGCAATTCCGAGGGAAGGTTTAAATACCCCCGTACAGAATATAGGCACTTGTCCGCCCGAAACGTAAAGACGTGGGCGAAGATTTATTCGGAACTGCATTGAAATGAAGATGCAGAGTGTGTCAGAAATGAGCATGCCGTTCATTAAAGTTCTTTGAAATGTTGTAATTGCGAAAGTGGTTGATTTTTTGCAATATATAAAAATAAACCACTTTATGGAATCAATAAATTGTGATGATTCGTATATCGTAGGCCTATTACAGACAGATGGTCATTTGCATGAGTATAAAGGTAAGGGTAAATTATCGATCGAACTTAGTGAAAAAGACGCGGACATAATTTACAGGATAGCTCCAATGATTAACTCAACGTATTCGATAACGAAACGGGTACGCACTACTAATTTCAAAGAGAATTATGTATCCGTATTACTTACTGTGTGCACTATAAACGTCCGTAAAAAATATAAGGAATACGGTTTGCCCGTAGGTAAAAAATCAAACATAATAGCACCGCCGGAAATACCTTATTTTGAAACTGATTATTATCGAGGCATTATAGACGGCGATGGATCGGTTGGAATAACGTCGACAAACAAACCATTTATTAGCTTGTTTACGAAAAGTCGTATTCTTATCGAATCATACAAACAGTTTGTCTTAAAGATTACAGGTATAGAACGTAACGTATCTGTAAACAAACGTTTGGTATAGCTTTCGTGGCGGGATAGGAATAACTAAACTATCACCCCGCGTTAGTTTAATAAAACGCAGAAAACTAAACTAATGCACAAAAACAGCCATGAAAGCTATACAGTGTTAGCCGTTCGGTTTTCATTAACTTAAAATATTAATTATATGAATATTACAGAAGAAAACATCACAAAATTAGAGGAAAATCAAATATTTGTATTTGGTTCAAATTTATCAGGGCGACATGGAAAAGGTGCTGCTAAAACTGCACTTGGTTGGGGTGCAAAATGGGGACAAGCAAAAGGATTGCAAGGTAGAACTTATGGAATACCCACAAAAGATGCAAGCATAAGAAGAACATTGTCAGTTGTAGAAATAAAACCATTTGTGGATGAGTTTATATATTTCGCAAAAACTAATGAAAATTTGATTTTTCTTGTTACCGAAATTGGATGTGGTTTGGCTGGATTAAAACCAAAACAAATAGCTCCTTTATTCAAAGATTGCAAAGAATTATCAAATGTATATTTACCTTCTCGATTTTGGCGCGTCATAAACTGACGGCTAACGTGATGCAGCCTTGCGTTAGTGCGGGCTTAAAATGCACTAAACTTTGTTAAACCAAAAAACTTTATAAATGGCACAGAACACCAATAAACCACTAAAACCCGCATTACGCAAGACTGCTGTTATAAGCAGTTGCGATTGTTTAGTAGGATTTTTAAGCGGAGAAAGAGTAAGCAAATCTGATATTGATTATGAGGTAAAACGCATATCTGATATACAACCTAAATTTAAAGAATACGGATTGTTAAATGGCGAGCCATTATCTCCAAAACAGATAATTGATAATAGGCGTGGATATTTAAGCCGATTTGCTTACTGCCCTTATTGTGGCGAAAAAATAAATTGGAAGCAGGTTCTTAGCAATTGCTTATAACGTGATAATATATACAGTATTTGCTCGTTTAATGAAGAAGCAGTATTTTTAACGACGGCAATATATTATCGTAATCTGGCGATAAGCAGAAAATATCAAAATGCGCAACAAGTGATGCAATGGCAAAGACCGATTAAAATAAAAAAAAGAAACACAATATTCAAAAAATGGACAAATGAAGAAGATGCTTTTATTTTATCGCACAATATTGACGACAGCATATTACAATTACAAAGAAGCAAACAAAGTATTAAAACAAGACTTTGGCGTTTAATGAATAGTAACAAATGAATCACTTTATTGAAGTACAGGCCGGCGACGACGGATACGTTTATGTAATGCTGCATTCCGGCAGCAGAAATCTCGGCAAGCAGATAGGCGACTATTATAATAAGCTGGCGTTAGACTTGAATATGCGATGGCACAGCGTCGTAACGCCGGACATGCAGCTCGCATTCTTGCCGCTCGATACAATGGAAGGCAGGAAATACATGGATGAAATGGAGTACGCTGTTATGTTCGCAAAGTACAGCCGGAAGATGATGATGGACCGCATAGCCGACATACTGCTCGATCTGCGCCCGTCCACTGACTTTCTGTCAATAGGAAAATTGAATACGCACGTGATAGACGTGCCGCACAACTACGCTAAAATAGAAAATCACTTCGGACACAATGTTCTCGTTCACCGCAAAGGCGCGACGAAAGCCGCGGCCGGCGGTTATGGTATAATCCCCGGCAGTCAGGGCACGTCCAGCTACATAGTTATAGGCAAGGGCAATATCGAAAGTTTCGAAAGTTGTTCGCACGGAGCAGGACGTCGCATGGGACGAAATGAAGCGCGCAGGACGCTCGATTTGAAGAGCGAGATAGAAATGCTCGACCAGCAGGGAATAGTGCATTCATTGAGGTCCGAATACGACCTGGACGAGGCAGCCGGCGCATACAAAGACATCGATGTAGTCATGCGCGACCAGAATGACCTGGTAGACATCGCGGTAAAGCTCAGTCCGCTCGCCGTAATAAAAGCCGAAGAGAAGCCGAGGAAGAAAAAAACTAAAAACGCAGAGGATACAGAATGAACATTTGGAAGAATAATAAAACAGGCAATTTGTATGAAGTGCTGAATGAAGACGTGCACGACGCCACGAATGGACACGAGGAAATACCGTACGTCCTTTATCGAGGCGTCGACGGCAAGATGCACGTCAGGGAACGCAATGAGTTTTACGAGAAGTTCGAGAAGTCGGAAATGCACAGTACGGTTTAATTAATACAAAACTTTAATCGAAGAACTAAAAAAAAAGAATTTAAAAAATGAGCGTTGGACAAAATATTTTTGAAAAAAATAAAATTTATTTAAGTAGTTGTTTGGATAAAATGAAATTATTAGATGATAATTCAGTTGATTTAATTGTTGCTGACCCACCTTACTTTAAGGTTGCGAATGAAAAATGGGATTATGAATGGAAAACTGAAAGTGAGTATATTAATTGGTGTTTAGAATGGATGGAAGAAGCATCAAGAGTATTGAGATTTGGTGGTACGTTCTATTTGTTTGGTTATTTCAGAACACTTGCTTTATTAGTACCACATATTGATAAACTTGGTTTGGATTTAAGACAACAAATATTGGTAGATAAAGGTATGAGAGCAGTAAGCGGTAGAGCAACAAAAAACTATAAAATGTTTCCAAACACTACTGAAAGTATTTTATTTATGACAAAAGAAAATAGAACATTTATTAAACCATTTTTAAAGGAACAACAATTAAAAGTAGGATTAACTTCAAAACAAATAAACGAAGTGTTAGGGGTTAAAAGTAATGGTGGCGGAATGTGGAGTATTTATACAGGGAAAAATATATGTGAACAATTCCCGACAAAAGAACTTTGGGATAAACTGCAAAATATATTAAATTTTTATATTAAATATGAAAGTGTTGCACAAACATTTCATCAACCTATGGGATTTACAGATATTTGGAGAGATATAGATTTTTACAAAGAAAAACGAATACATCCAACTCAAAAACCATTACCATTGATAGAAAGATTAGTTTTAGCAAGTAGTAATGAAAATGATTTAGTTTTAGACCCATTTGCAGGTAGTTGTTCAACTGCTATTGCTTGTATAAAAACTAAACGAGAATGGATAATGATTGAAAAAGAAGAACAGTATTACAATTTGTCTTTAAAAAGGGTGGGAGATTTTTTAAATTCTTTTTCTCACGAAACTT
>CAYVOZ010000213.1:0-3768 GCA_964453325.1 uncultured Christensenellaceae bacterium
GCCAGGCTCAACGTTCTGTACAGCATGGCGGGCGTATAGGGCTTGCCGATATGCCCGTTCATGCCCGCGTCCCTGACCTGACGTACATCCTCGTCAAAGGTGTTTGCGGTCATGGCGTATATCGGTACGCTCGCGGCGTCCCTTCTGTTCATGCCCCTTATCAGACTTGTCGCCTCGTATCCGTTCATTACGGGCATCTGTATATCCATGAGTATAAGATCGAAATATCCCTCCGGACTTTCTGAGAAAGCCTCCACGGCCTTTTTGCCGTCAAAGGCCTCCGTTATATCCGCGCCGGTCTCGGAGATTATCTTCTTTGCTATCTCTCTGTTCATGGCGTTGTCCTCCGCCAAAAGTATGCGCCTGCCCGTTAGGTCCGCCACAGCGTCGCTGTCCCCGCCGCGCACGGCGTTTTGCCTGCCGGACTCCTTCACGAGAGCCCTGGCCGTGGCCTCGTCGACATACTCCATATGCATGCTGACCGTGAACGTCGTACCGTGTCCGAGCTCGCTCTCGCAGGATATCGTTCCGCCCATGAGCTCCACAAGCTTCTTTGCTATGGCCATGCCGAGACCCGTACCCTCCGTTTTTACGGAGTCGGGACCGTCCGCTCGCGTAAAGGTATCGAACACCTGACCAATAAACTCCGGCGGTATGCCTATGCCGGTGTCGGTAAAGGTGAATACATAGTCTCCGTATTTTGTATCGTCGGTCAAAAGCTGACGCACGCTTACCGTGATCGTGCCGCCATCCGGCGTGAATTTAACGGCGTTGGAGAGTATATTCACAAACACCTGTATGATATGCGTGTTGTCGCCGAGCACTGCCGTCTGTTTTAGCTCGCCAATATCCACTCTGAGCGCCTGCGACTTTGCATGCACACCCGAGGTCATAAGAGAGACCACGCTGTCCATCAGAGCGGGTATCACCACGGGCTCCCTCGCTATGGGTATCCGTCCGGACTCTATCCTGCTCATATCGAGCACGTTGTTGATTATATCGAGCAGATACTCCGAGGATTCCTCGACCTTTTTAAGGCAGTCGTCCACATAAACGGGGTCTCCTATGTTCTTTCTCGCAAAGGCAGTCATGCCTATTATGGCGTTCATCGGCGTGCGTATATCGTGGCTCATGCTGGAGAGAAACGCGGATTTAGCCTTGCTCGCCGCCTCCGCCTCATAATACGCCGTCTCGTATTTCTGCTTCTGCTCGCTGTCGTCCTTAAGCGTCGCTATCGTATCCGAGAGCAGCGTCCTCTCGTCGACTATGCCCCGTCCGTCCGCGTCGGCCGTCTTGTCCGCGACCTGCGCGGCGAGGTTGCTGATGGGCTTATACTGGCTTATTATGCTCGAGAGCATTACCGCGATCGCTCCCATGAGCAACAGCAGTATCAGCACGATAAGTATCATCTGCTTATTGGCGAGGCCGGAGAGCGTCTCGCTGTGGCGTATCACGGAAACATAGGTCCAGCTGTTCGTATCGGAAACGACCTTTTGCAGCACATACTTCTGCCCGGACGCCGCCTTATAGTCCTGCTCGTCCCCGCCGTTCTTTACAAATTCCGTCAGATCAAATTCGTCCTCCAAATTCCCCGTGCTATATATCTCTCGCCCGTCCGCGTCGAACACCGCGGCCTTGCCGTAGGAATTAATGAACAGCGTTTCGAGCAGCGGGCGGACCTCCTTTACCGGTATCATTATCAGCACATGCGCCTGAGGCTTGGCTGCAAGCTGAGGCAGCGGGTATTCATAGGCAAAATAAGTGTTTTCTCCCGTGCCGGTGACGATCACCATTGTGTCCGTCTCCGCATGGATAGCAGCAATTATAGACGGCACGGCCTTTTCATCCATACCGAGGCCGGATATATAGAACTCGCTCAGGGAACGCGCTCCCCTTGCGGTATAGATCGTGTCCGGCTCCGCCGTCCTGCAGTATGCCAGGTGCTCAATAAAATTGTTGCCCACGAGATACCTTCCGAGCATTTCGGATATCTCCTTGCCCGACTTGGGATCCGTACCGACCGGCTCTAAATAAAAGACCGGATCCGAGCCGATATGGTAGGCTATACTTGTTATCTCGTCCATTCTGTCCGATATCGTCTTCTCGACGACAGCGAGCTGCTTCTGCCTGTCGCTCAGCACGGACTTTCTTATCTCCGCAGTAAATGAAAGAAAAGCTATAGCGACTATCACCACGCTAAGCGTAATGAATATCGCCAGCACGCGCGTTATCACAGACCTCACAAAGCCCGATCTCAATATGCCGAACAACCGACCCGCTTTTTTCTTCATGTTGCTTCACCCATCGTCTGTATATCTATTTAATTTCTAATCAAGAGCGGTCATGAGCGCATGGTATCTGTCCACGGCGGCCTGATAGACATTGAGCATCTCCGACGAGCCCATTCTTTCAAGCTCGGCGGTATACATATCCCATTCATCGAGTGAGCGCTCGCCCATTATGAAGGCCTCCCTCATGCTGTCCATATACTTGCTCATATCGTTCTTTATGCCGTCGAGAGTATCGTTCTCATCCTCCGTAAACGTGAAGCCCGGCCAATACTCCTCCGGGCCGTATTCCATAAGAGCCCTTGCCGCCGCTGCGGGTACCTCCGCCATCTCGCCGCCCATAAAATACGGCGCTATCTCCACGGTCGGATTACTGCCGCCGGGATACGGCGAATACTCCATAACGACGTCGTCAAACGAGAGATTTTTCTCCTCCATCTCTTCGTATACAGCGGGAACATAGTCATAGCCGCCGTCGCCTGTCTCCGTATACGTCTCGCCCTCCACGCCCATATGATAGAAAAGCGTACCCTCGTCCGTCCAGAAATAGTCGAGCCACTTGAGCGCGAGCGCGGGATCAGAGCAGGTCGCGGGCAGTACCGCCGCGCCCGTGGAATGGAAGTTTGCGCGTATCGCAGACCACATTTTATCCCCGTTCGGCCCGGTGAGCGCCTCGTCTATGGCGACCCAGTTGCCAAGCTTGTCCGACGGCACCAGCGCAAGGTTCGTCATGGGGAATACGCCTATCCTGTCATTGGCTATCTTGGCGCGCCACTGGTCCTCGGTGATCGTCGCAAACTGCTGATCAAAAAGCCCCTCCGCATAAAGCCCGTTCATGTATCCGAGAAAATCGCGATATGCGTCGCAGCCCTCTATCAGCCTTGTTCCGCCTGTCTCGGGGTCGCAGTCCACCGTCGTATTGTGAAAGCCACGGTTGGCCAGTCCGAACGCGCCGTACAGTGAAAGCTTTACGTTTGCCCAGTCTGCACCGCTAAAGGGTATCTCGTCGTCGGGATCGCCGTTTCCGTTGGCGTCCCGCTCCTTAAAGGCGGTCAGCAGCTCCTTCAGCTCCTCTGTGGTCGTCGGCAGCTCCATGCCTACCCTTTCGAGCCACTCCTTATTCACAAAAAGCTTCACCGCCACGCGCAGCTCCGCGCCCGAATTGACCTGCGGAATGGCGTATATGCTGCCGTCCGGGTTCATGACCGACGCCAGCGTATCCGGATGCGACTGCAGATATGCCCAGCAGTTCGGCGCGTATTTCTGTAAAAGGCCGTCCTTTGCAAGATCCAGTATAAGTCCTTCCTTGCCGTATCTTAAAAGCTTGGTGGCGGATAGCTTGCAGCGCATTACGATATCGTATTTCCGATGATTGGTGAGGGCTGTGTGCACATCCTCGGCACGCGTCTCCTTTGTGACCGTCGTAAATTCCGTATCCACGCCTGTCATTTTTTCGTATTCCTGCCAGACGAATACGTCC
>CAYVOZ010000213.1:3778-4363 GCA_964453325.1 uncultured Christensenellaceae bacterium
TCCCCGTCGGTCGTCAGCGGGAAGGATACGGGTATATCGCCCACCAGAGACGGCGATCTCTCCGCGAGCTCCTGAGCGGCGGGCTCTGCGGGTCTGTCCGCACATCCCGCGAGCATCGGGCATATCAGCATAACGGCCAGCACGGCCAATATTTTCTTCTTCATATGATTGCCTCCCGATCCGGTAAAAATGAGAGTCATAAGCTTTCTGTCCGTCAAAAACCATGCTGTCCTGCGGATACAAAGCATTTCAAAATCAAAAGCGCGTGCGACAGACCCTGCGGACGTTTACCACATGGCAGAACGTCATTGGTCATTCCCGCATGCAAGCGTCTTAAGCGCCGCGGACCTCCGCTTGAGCTGTCTGTGCTCTGCGTTCCGGATCTGCAGATCAACTGCAAAAGCTGATCGGAACGCATTCGTACGTTGCCGCGTTGTTCCGGTCAAAAGCCGTCGATTGTCTGTACATTTTCACGATACATGTATATTATCATACTTAAATGTAGTTTATCATAACCTGTCATACAGTACAACAAATTTCCGGCCGAAACGAGCACATTACTGTGACATTACCGGAAATAGTTCA
>CAYVOZ010000214.1:0-4362 GCA_964453325.1 uncultured Christensenellaceae bacterium
TTGGGCAGTGAGATCTGGGCAGCAGTACTCAAGAAACTAAACCCGTTCAACAGGATGCCGAATTGGGTGTCCGGGTTAGTGACGCGCACATCCACTGTTTCAGGAATATGGGCAGGTGTGATGCAGGTAATCTGGTTAGTACTGACAAAGGTCACATTTGTCGCAGCCGCACCGCCGAAGGTTACCGTTGCTCCTGTTTTAAAATTACTACCCGTTATGGTAACAGCTGTCCCACCAGCAGCAGGACCTGTATTGGGGGTGACGAGGGTCACCACGGGGCGATCGACCACGGTGACCAGGTTCGGATTTTCTGCCCTGCCGTTGCGGGTAATACTGATGCCATCGGTTGCTTCGATGTAATATTCGATGCCAGGAGATGAGAGCAATGAGCCTTCAATGGTGGCATAGTACTCATTCCCTGTAGTTCTTACCATAGCAGTGCTGGTGTAGGTTGTGTTCCCGACGTGACGGTGATACAGAGTAACACTATTTACGGCGACATTATCGGTAGCGGTCGCTACAAGCGTCAGTGGTTGCCCGGGAGCTGCGGAGGTGACCGGTGTGTGTGTCAGCACAGGGGGAATGGTATCCAGCGGGGTGGCAGTGGCAGTGTTGGAGAAGTCACTTTCGGACATGTCGGATTTCACCACAGTGAATTTGTAATAATAAGGCCTGCCAGGGACTACATTGGAGTCGCGGTAACTACGTGTTTCGGGAGGTAAGATCGAACTGTTTATGCGATTGTATGAACCATTAATAAAATCAGACCGGTACAGATTGAACCCAGCCAGAAGATCAAAATCACTTTGCGTCCAGCTCAAGTCGACAAAGCCCTCTCCACCGGTTGCCTGCAAGTTCATAGCAGCGCTGCCCGAAACAATGATGTTAAAGCGGTATCGCGCCGCATCGTGACCTGTTACCAACCAGGGATCGTCCGCTGCCACAGCGCCTTGCACTCGCATTAGCTGGTAGCCATTTCCTGTCATGGGTGTGACCTGGAAAGTTCCCACCCACTCCCTTGGATTGACCCAATCCCCCCCGATAACATGGTCTGTGTATGGCTCCGACGGCCCAAATGCGACCAGCGGCTGAATTTCCATATCCATATCCCGGTTGAAACTAACTGTAAATGTTACTAACTCTGCACCAACTTCCAGTGTGTCCTGTAGGGTCGCAGTCGAAAGGACAATACTGCTCACAAAGGGATATGCATCCTCAGGTGCTTCCACGAGAATGGGTTGATAAACGTATGTGCCCAGGTTGAAGTCATCATTAAAATCGACAATGGCGGAATCGATTAATGCTGTATTAGTTGTCCCCCAGTAATTGTTTTGGATGAGACGAAGGTAATTACGGGGTTGATCCATTCTAAAACGCATCCAATTTGAGGTGTTGGGGTTCCACCAATCATTTAGAACAGCGTTATGTGAAAAATTGATTTCTGGATCCATATCGCCAGCAAGTATCTGTTGTCTGGCTGATTCCAGGGCTTCATCATCAACAACCCCTGGCAATTCTAATATTATTGGTGTGCCCCAAAAATGTGTGATTGGGGTCCAATTCCCGAAATCAATCCTTTTGTAAAACTCTTCTTCCAAAGGGTCGCCATAAGGCTTTCCTTCTGGAAAGGGGTTATATGTCAACGGTTCTCCACTCAACCATTGATACTCATGGTCGGTATTATGACTTGTGAGTCCAATCGTCAAGCCCACATCGCTACCGAGGCGGAATACATCCAAGCATGATTCCGAGGAACCGCAATCCATATCTGGATACTCCAATAAAAAATTTTCTTTTGTTGCTACGTTGTAACGATAATTCTGAAGAAAAAGTTCTTCTTCCGCATCATTAATTGCCACTGCATATCCACCAAACATCGACGCCAAATGCATTACACCTTTCATGTAACCCCAACTATCAGAAGATGAATAACCCGGATAAAGTTGATATGGCATAGAAGCTAAAACGTATGTTTTACCGTTATATTGTCGCGGAAATGCGGTCCGTAGATGTGTGTTTGGATCAATCAAAAACCCAGAATCACTCGATGAGGGGCTTCCCCAACTTGATCGGCCGAGATACACACTTCCCTCGGAAGGGGCTCTTAACCATACACTCGAGTTATCAAACAAAGTATTCTTAACTGTTGAATAATGATATCCGTTATGAAGTGGAAAAGTGTTGTATACATAACCAGGAGGGGTCCAAGTATCAATTCCCAATTGGTAAAAAATCGAATGATTAATCTGGTAAGAAGTCACCCCTGGCGAACCGCTCTTATAAAGGTAACCTTGATCTTGGCGGAAGAATACATGGTCCAGAGTGTCTAGCGGCTTCCCTCCCCAGGTACCGGCGAAAACTTCTTGGGAATGACCTAACAAAGGATTGCTGATTCTGGCATATGAGATGCTTGTGTACCCTCTATTAGCTTGGAAAATCTGTATTGGCAGATCTAAATTGTTGTTACTGAGAAATAGCTCAACAGGATGGGTTTCTGAACCAGTAATGACAAATCTTCCTTCAACTTGCAATCGCGGATAAACCTCCGGGCTATAGGGGTCGTTACTTTCCGGTTTAGTGAACTGGATCTGTGTCCCTTCTGATACAGTAAGCGTGGTTCCTTCAGTAATCAAAAGCGGACCGCTAAGCAACCAAAAATGTTCATTGGTCAGTGTCATATCTTCAGTGATGAGATTGGGTAGTTCCCTGCCGCGCTGCACCATCAAATAAAAATGAGCGACTTGAGTATGGCTTTGTGTATCTTCCGGGTCTAAACCGTTTTTTGAGGTCATTGTCAAGCGGAAGGGAATAATGTGATCGTTAGGCGTATTTGGGTCAGTTGTGAATTGGAAAGGATGCTCCACACCGGTGATTTGACCTTCGGTATAGATCAATCCATTGTCCTGCCAGTTAAATGATCCGATTGGGTCGTAGATCACCGTGTCTGTGATCATGGTTACGTAGGGGTCTGGATAAACTGCTCCTTCCGCTACAGGTTCCAGCAATACGGTCACATCGGAAGCCTGTCCCCAATGGTTGCGAATTACGATCCCCAAATCCACACTTTCACCCGCATCGACGATGCCATCCGCGTCATTCAGGGGATCAACTTCTAGAGTATCAAACACCCAATGTTGCAGATAGTTCAACCTTGGAATTGGTGCAGCTGTGATGGCTGCAAGAGCATCGGGTGCTTGATAGGCTTGAGTGAGACCGAGAAGCGGACCGGTTGTAGCGATCTGACCCATGATGAAACGTGAGGTATAGAGCTGTGCATCAGACCAATAGGTACGTGCTAAAGCCGCAATACCAGATACAACAGGAGCTGCCATGGAAGTGCCTGACCAGGCTGCATATTGATTTTCGGGAAGTGTACTTAAGATACTTTCTCCAGGCGCCATCAATTCATATTCATGGGAGTCATAAGAAGTGCAATCAGAATTTGAAAAATTGGCGAGATAATCCCCGAAGCTATTTGGAAACTGAGTTGAAGCCATAACACCCAATACCCAATTGTAAGCTGCTGGATACATGTCTATACCAAATGGGCAAGGAAGATTGGGCATTTGATCATTACCCGCTGCTGCAACTAACACTGCTTGTCCGAAAGCGACTGCCAGTGCATCTTCTTCCACCGCTGACCGGGCGTAGCTGCCAAAGGACATGTTGATAATATCTGCGCCCTTGCTTACTGCGTAATAAATTGCCTCAGCAATATCTGAAGCTGCTAATACACCCGAGTATTGCGCTGCCTTTAAGACCATAATCTGAGTGTTGTATGCTATGCCAACCCCACCGATCTGGTTTTCGGCTTGGGCGGCAATAATCCCGGCAACATGGGTGCCATGACCATGGTCGTCTTTGGGGGTCCTATTTAGATCCGTTGTATTTACCCCATGGATATCATCAATGTACCCATTCCCATCATCATCCACTCCTGGATTGCCGTTGAACTCAATTGAGTTGATCCAGATATTAGCTGCCAGGTCTGGGTGGGTGTAATCCACGCCGGTATCAATCACTGCCACCACGATATCACGGCTGCCACCTGGGGGCAGACCCTGGTTCTCCAGGTATGCCCAGGCTTCAGGCACATGTGTCGCTGTCAGGTGCCACTGTTGGTCAAATAACGGATCGGTGTTAGAACCGGGAAATAAGGCAGGTGAGTTTGATATCGATGATGTAGCCCAATCTACCTCAGAATACATTTCTCCGACGGGTCTACGGACATAATCGGGCTCAGCCATTGCAATGCCAGCCGTTGCTTGTAACACTTGTATGACCTCTCCCAATCCCTTTTCTGAGTAACTTTCAGCTTGGAACCAACGCGTGAGGTCGGGTTTGGCAATCAGATCGCCATCA
>CAYVOZ010000215.1:0-4360 GCA_964453325.1 uncultured Christensenellaceae bacterium
CAATTACAGCATTTTTGGCTTCCAGATAAGCAGCATAAGATTCTGCCAAATTGGCGCCATGTTCTGTATCACTATTGTCTCTGGCAGCTTCCGAAACATCGTGCGTTTCCTGGGATACAGCCGATTCGTCCGAGGCCCCCTTATCATTTGTTGGAAGCGGGTCGGATTTGGCCGGCCCGCCACAGCCTGCGAAAACTGCTACAAGCAGCAGAACAGCTATAAGGATGCATAACACTTTTTTCATCACATTCATCCTCCAATAAATATAATCGATTCCTTCAAAATCACGTAATGATTAGCGGTCTTACTTCTGCGCCGTCCAAGTATAGGAGGCGAAGGTAATGCCCATCATGGAACAGTGCATATCACCGCTGATTACGATCTGGCTCCCGTTACTGCTTACTTTCCCCTCGAAGGAACAGTAAACCGTCGCGGCATCCTCCTCCATTGTGACGGAAAAAGCGACCGTGCTGCCTGTGTATTGTGCTTCGCCGCTAAAGCCGTTCACATTCACTGTGCCCATGCCGTTCTCGCCCAGTTGCAGTGTAACTGACAGGCTGTCGTCCGCCTCCACGCCGTCTGCGGTATGCTGCAATGTCGCGCTCTCGCTATAAGTGCCGGCCATTTCCTGGCCTGTGATGGGGCCTGTGGCTGCTTCATTCTGCTCTCCAGTCAGGCTGCCGCTATCTTCATCAGAAGGATCCGTCTCTTGCGGCGGAGTGCTTTGGCTTTCATCCCCCTGAGCAAGGGCGGGGATTTGGACAATAAGCTCCTGCATTTTTGCGGCTGCTGCCTCGGAATCGACGGTGTTGGCATTTATCACCTCCGAAAGCGCGACCTCTTTTTCAGATGGTAGTGAGAGCCCCAGCGCCGCCAGTGCTTTCTCCAGCACCTCTCTGGCACCCGGCACATTTTTGTCCGCCGCATTCACGAGCTGTGCAATCATCCTCGTGCCGCCATCTTTTGCGCGCTCTATCCCGATGCCCGTAATCTTACCGGGGTTAAACCATTCCATCATCCCTTCGCCGACCAAAGCGATTTGTCCGGCAATGTCGTTCGGATTTAATGTAGCCAAACCGATCACCATAGACACCGGCTGGAGCACATCACTCGCTTTCTGAAATTCGATTGCCACTTGATGGTCTTCTCCCAATACGATGGAGCTGGTGGTCTTCCCAACGTCTACAATGCAGTCCACGCCACCCACGATCACGGCTCCCGCCGCCGGCACAGACATGCTGCTGCCCGCCAGCGCGGTCAGGCTTCCGCCTCCGGTGGCGACTGTTGCTCCGATGAACAATCCCACCTTGCTTCCTGTCTTGTATCCCTCTACGATGTTGATGCTGCGGGTATAAGCGTTTACCTCAGCCTGGGCTTCCTCCAGATCCGCAGCGTTGCGAATGATTTTCTGCGCCAACGCCATCCGCTCGACGGCTGTCTTCGTATCTGTACCCAGCTGTATCGCTTGCCGCCGCTTAGCGCGTCATACTGCTTCGTCAGATTTTCTGCCCACGTCTGCCGGTCGATCACATCTCCTCCATTGTCAGCAAGAGGAATCGCCGAAAAATCCGCCCCTTTCGCCGCGAGCGTCATAACCTGCGCTTGCGGCTGACCAGTTGTCGCCGTCTGGCCGGCGGAGGCAGTCTCCAGCAACAAGATGGCTTGATCGGTGATCTCCTCGGCCCCGCTTGCGAGCGCATCCGCCGTTTCCCATACCGCAACAAGCTCATCCATCAGGCTTTCAAACACCCCGTCGGGCATGGATTCATAATCAGCCTCGATCAGTTCCTCGGTTTTCAGCCGGGCATAGATATAATATCGCAATGCCAGCGCTGTGGCTTCGTTTGCTATTTGTAGGGCCTGCGGCCCCGCTTCCCGCTCCACCGTAATAGTTTCGCTTTTTTCCGCTTCTTTGGGTTTGGATGCGGCGCAAGCGCAAAGGCCAAAGAGCATGGCTCCAGCCAGAAGTACAGCCAGAAATCGCTTGACTGTTTTTGCTGCGCATGGTTTTTGATTAAGACCGTTTTTCATCTTTGCTCCCTCCCCATTAAGATAACACTGTCGGCGTGATGCCGGTTTCATAACGGAACCGCTCGGAGATCTGCGCCACGGCCGCCGGATCAAGTACCGGGCGCAGAATCCGAATGTACTGTGTCCGCTTTTCCGTGCCGTAGGTGAAGGAAATGAAATCATTTCCTATCTCCACGGCTCTCAGACGGATGCCGTCCTGGTTGAATTTGATGGTTTTCTCGTCCATCAGAATGCCAAAATAGGAGATGAACACCTCGGTGTTTTCGGTATCCGTCCGCTGTGCCCCTTCATCAGATATATCGCTGATGACTGCGGTATGAATGTGCAGGATTGGATTTTCCGCAATAAGACACGCAATCTTTAGCTTTCCGCGCTCCCGTATCCAGAACCCCGCCGAAATTCCGCTCGAAATGATGACACTTGCCAAGAGTATCTGCACCCGGATTTCGGACGATGCTCTCCAGAAAACAAAAAGCATAACGCCCGTCAGTACAAAAAAACCGGTAAAAGCTACGAAAATAAAACTCCTTTTTCTGATTGCTCTCAAACACAGCCCTCCTTCCAAGCATAAGACCATCCATCAACAACAATATAGCAAAGCCGAAAACAAAAGAACCACCCGAATTGGGTAGTTTGCGCAAAAATGCCCCTACCTTTTTCGGGTAGGGGCTTGAAGTTCATGATTTCCGGGAGCTGTTTCGGTGTAACCGCGTCCTCTCTTTTCAATATGATGTCAATCAACTCCGCTCGGTTTTGCTTTGGCGGAATAATCGCTCTCTTTCCTTCGGCAATCGCCGTTTCGATCGTTGCATTGCCATGTCCATTCTCCTGCTGACTCTCAGGAAGATTCAGCGCGCCTTTTTGAGGCTTTGGCAGGCCGGTCGCCCTAGGGCGCTTTCCCGATAAAATGGTGATTGTTCAGTAGACATTTTATTATCATCTGCAAAAACCTCTTTTTTTTGCTTTTCCTTCTTGCAACAAGTCTTTATAGTTTTTTTGCACAACAGATTGTTGTACATGTGTAATAATAATTGATTTACTTGTATTGAAAATAATGCTATAGATAATGAGTGCAGAAAAACGCTTTTTTTATAATGGACATCGTTATTTATTTGATGAACTGTTCTGCTCGGAAATGGCGGATTTGCACAAAAGCCCCGGATAGTTGGCGTCTGGGTCTTACCTATTAAATATAGATTGGAGATTGGATTATGTTTTTATTTGAGCTTATCCCTTGGCATTCATGGGTTGCGTGGTTTGTGATTCTGGCAGGTCTTATTTTCCTAAACGAAGTGACCCGATACAATAAATTTACCGGCCTCTTCTTCTTTATTGCCCTCCCCCTTGTACTGTCAATTTTTGTTTGGCCCAAAACATCAGGGACGGGAACGGGTACGCAAACGGCAAACTGGTTTGCATGGATAAAGGTATATTCAGCCCTGTTAGGCTGCTATATCGGTCTTGGTCTTCGCTTTTCCAAGAAAATGCAGAGCAAAAAATGGTGTCTTGTCCTTGCACCCGCCATTCTTGCACTCAATATTTTGGAGGCCGTTGCCCGTGAAATACAGGTTATGGGAATGCAGGGCGTTATTGATGACATGTTCTTTATGGGCGGACCATGGAACGCCATGAACGCCGCTGCGGGCATCATTAATTTGCTCACCATTTGTGGCTGGTTCGGGATTATCATCACCAAAGACAAGCATCACGATCTGGTATGGCCGGACATGATGTGGTTCTGGATTATTGCATACGATCTCTGGAATTTCGCTTATGTTTACAATTGCCTTACAGATCGCGCATTTTACAGTGCAGCGCTTTTGATTTCCTGCACAATTCCTGCATTTTTAATGAAAAAGGGCGCATGGGCACAGCATAGAGTACATACGCTGGCACTTTACATGATGCTTATGATGACCATGCCGAATTTCTTTGTGCACGGGAAATACGCGGTAGCCTCCACACATAGTGCGACGGCCTATTATGCTATCAGCATTCTGGCTCTCGCAGCGAATGTTGCTGTAGGAATTTATCAGATTAGAACAATCATTAAAAATAAGAAAAATCCGCTCAAAGACGATTTATATTCGGATAGAAAGTCCTATCAAGCCATAAGCCGCGCAAATATCAATCATATCTGAAATCTTTTCGATTTTTTTCCTGGGTACATCTACAGCAAGAAAAAACGTTTGTGTATTTAAGCGGTACGCCAAATAGCAAAATAACCCTGTAGCCTCAATGGTTACAGGGTTATTTTTTTGGTGGAGATGGGGGGAGTTGAAATATTCATCACGCCAGTATTATCAATGCTTTTCAGTTTTTGTGGCTG
>CAYVOZ010000216.1:0-4356 GCA_964453325.1 uncultured Christensenellaceae bacterium
CGAGCCCATCACCTATTGGTATTGGGTTCGGATTTGATTGCTGTGGTGGAGCATATCGGATTCGAACCGATGACTTCCACACTGCCAGTGTGGCACTCTAGCCAACTGAGCTAATGCCCCAAGCACAATAAGTATTTTAATAGCTCAGTCGCCGCTTGTCAACACAATTATTGCGGGTTTTTGAGAAATAAGAGAATAGCAAGTCAGACTGCCGCAAGGCATTATTATGATCGGGATCATCTGAGAGATATGTATATAGACAGTGCGGAAAGGCAGGTCAAACGCTTCTGCGCCCTTTACTTTAAACGGCGTTTGTTTTATGATACATACAAACAGCCGACATACATTATGTATAGCCGCGGGCGCGTGAGACGCCGACAAAACGGGCATTACGGGGGAGTATCATGAAAAAATGCATTGTAATTCTGATTATTATGACTGTGCTGCTGTCGCTTTGCGGCTGCGCGGGGAGCTCTGCATATTCGGGATTCCCGAAGGACACGGTGGTGATGGACCTGAGCGGGGAGGATATAACGGACGTTTCCGGGCTCGCGGAGTTTAACGGGCTTAAAAAGCTCGATCTCTCCGGCACGGGCGTCACGGACATATCGCCGCTCACCGCATTAAAGGAGCTGGAGACGCTGGATGTGTCGTATACGGACATCACAGACGACGGCATAAAGGCGGTCGCGGATATGCCCGCGCTGAAGGAGCTGAAGCTGAGGGATACGGATATAACAAGGCTGCCCGACGGCCTTAAAGGCCTGACGTCGCTCGATTGCATCAATGCTGAAATAACAAGCATTCCTGCGGGGCTTACCGGACTTAAAGAGCTGGACGCGGGGAGCTGCGGAATAACGGATATATCCGCGCTTTCGCAGTGCGCGTGGCTGGAAACCGCCGATCTGTCCTCAAATGCCGTGGAGGATATAAGCGCTCTCTCCGGCTGCATTCGCTTTACTTTCTCAACTTGTCGGGCAACGTCGGGATAAACGACCTTGGCCCGATCTCCGGCCTTACGGGGCTCGGGAATCTTTCGATAAGGGAGACCTCCGTGACGGAGCTGTCGCCTATCGCGGGTTTCACTGATCTATACTCGCTCGACGCGGGCAAGACCGCCATAAAGGACATAAGCGCGCTGTCGGAGCTTAAAGACATGGGGATGCTGATACTGGACGGCACGGAGGTCACGGATCTTTCGCCGCTTTCGGGCATGAGCATGTTAAGAGAGCTCGATATCTCACGCACGCCTGTCACGGACATATCGCCGCTGTATTCGCTCGCGTCCGCGCCGGGCGTCAGCGCATACGAGACCGCGCTCGACGAGGATGACGCCCAAAAATACTTTGACGAGACAGGCGGCTATCTCGACGTGAAGCACTGACGAAGTTAACAGACACTAAGACTCAAAAAACCCCTCTCCGGCGCGATATTATAAGGCGCAGGGAGGGGATGTTTTTCATGTAAGGATGTTTGTTATGTGCCTTTTACGCCTTTTTTACCGCACGCAGCTCCACATATCCGCGCTCGCCGCGCGGCTCAAGCTGTATACGCGGGTTCCCGTCGTCCCATTTGCGGCCTATCACGGACGGATCGTATTTATCCATAGCCGCCTTCAGCGCGTCGATGGCCTCGCAGTAGTCCTCCTCGCGGAAGGGCTCGCCCTGGAAAACGAGATACTCCGCCTCGGGCAGGTCTATCACGTCAAAGCCCTCCGGCACAGTGCCGTTAAAGTCGGCGGCGACCTCTACGCCCTGAACGTATACCGAGGTGCCGGGCTTTACGAGGTTTTTCGGCAGCCACATGCACACCGGCTCGCCGCACAGTGAATCCATGCTTGTCAGCAGTCCCCATACGTCGCAGCCGACCTCCTCGCAGTATGCAAAGTAGTCCTCCGCCTTGACTCCGCGAAGTATTACGGCCTTGCGCGCGGGCTTGACTATCACCTGTATAAACACACTCTGTACATTTGCCATTTTCACATATTCCTTTCTTATCTCTCTGAATTTGACTCCGTAGGGTATGAAAAGCGATAACGGTACGGGCTCCTTTGCGTATTCTCCGGGATTGCAGCCGAATTCACGTCTGAATGCGCGCTGGTACCCGTCCACGCTGCCGAAACCCAGCTCATAGGCCACGTCGGCGACGCGCCGCGTTCCGTCCTTTAAGAGCATCGCTGAGCGCGAGAGCCGCAGCCTGCGTGTATACTCCGCCGGCGTAAGTCCCGTATGCTCCTTGAACAGCCGGTACGAATACCACGGAGAATACAGAGACTCGCGGGACAGCTCCGCCATGCTTATATCGTCCTCGATATGCCGCTCTATATACTCCTGCATTTTCTGTACCGCCAAAACCTGCTCCGTCACGTTCTTCACCCTCCGACGAGTATTCTACATATATATAATGAAAGTATCTCGATGTTTTTTGCTCTTGTATCGCTTATTCGTTTACGCGTCTATTTTACTCTCTTGAAACCCGGAAACAAAGGTATTATCATATAAAACGGCTGCGAAAACGCGCCCTGAAAATAAATTTCGATTATTTTTAAAAAAGTGTTGCATTCGCGTTATGTGCATTATATAATGGTCGTGCTGCGCTTTTAGGGGTGCATGCGCCCTTCGGAAGGTTGCCGGTAGCCATGCCGGGTAATTTCCGAGGGTAAGAGAAGCCCGCGTGATCGGGCGCTCCCGGACGGCGAACAGGCAGATGGAATGAGCCTGCCGCCGCAGAAATACTATATGACACGCACGGAGGCGTGTATAAGACGAAGGAGGACATAATAAATAATGGCGAGCCAAAGAATCAGAATCAAGCTTAAGGCATACGACCATAACCTCATCGACCAGTCTTCAGCGAAGATAGTCGAGACGGCAAAGCGCACAGGCGCAAAGGTCTCGGGTCCCATACCGCTGCCCACTCAGAAGGAGATCGTTACCATACTGAGAGCAACGCACAAGTACAAGGACTCCCGTGAGCAATTTGAAAGAAAAACACACAAGAGGCTTATTGACATACTCGAAGCGAACGCTAAGACGACCGACGCTCTCATGCGCCTCGATCTGCCTGCAGGCGTCGATATCGAGATCAAGCTGTAAGCGGGCAAAGGAGGACAGACATGCTTAAAGCGATATTAGGAAAAAAGATAGGCATGACGCAGATATTCGCAGAGGACGGCAAGGTCATTCCCGTGACAGTCGTTGAGGCGGGTCCCTGTGTGGTAGTGCAGCTAAAGACTGTCGAGAAGGACGGCTACAGCGCCGTGCAGCTCGGCTTCGGCGACATAAGAGAGAGGCTTGCCAACAAGCCCAAGACCGGCCATTACAAGAAGGCAGGCGTTGCCGTAAAGAGATATTTGAGAGAGTTCCGCACCGAGGAGACCCCGGCAGTGGGCGAGGAGATAAAGGTAGACGCCTTTGAAATAGGCGATATCGTGGACGCCTCGGGCATATCCAAGGGCAAGGGCTTCCAGGGCGTTATCAAGAGACACGGACAGCACCGCGGACCTATGGCTCACGGCTCCAGATATCACAGACGTCCGGGCTCCATGGGCGCCTGCTCCTATCCCGGAGAGGTGTTCAAGGGCAAGGGTCTTCCCGGCCAGATGGGCGGAGTAAAGACCACGGTACAGAACCTGCAGATAGCCGGCGTTCTTCCCGAGCGCAACCTGCTGCTGGTTAAGGGAGCTGTTCCCGGTGCAAACGGGCAGCTGGTAACTATAAAAAAGAGCGTCAAAGCTTAATACAGCCTTGAAGGGAGGATACGCAAAATGCCTAAAGTTACAATGTTCAAGACCGACGGCACACAAGCGGGCGAAATAGAGCTGTCCGATGCGGTTTTCGCGGCAACGATAAACGAATATCTCATGCATCAGGCAGTCGTGACCCAGCTTGCAAACAATAGACAGGGAACGCAGAGCGCTCTTACGAGAGCAGAGGTCAGAGGCGGCGGCATAAAGCCGTGGCGTCAGAAGGGCACAGGCCGTGCGAGACAGGGCTCGACGAGAGCGCCGCAGTGGACTCACGGCGGAGTGGTCTTTGCACCGAAGCCCCGTTCCTATGATAAAAAGATGAATAAGAAGCAGAAGCAGCTTGCCATGAAGAGCGCGCTCTCCATGAAAGTCGCCGAGGACGAGCTCATCGTAGTCGACGCTATCGACATCGAAGCGAAGACCAAGGAAGCCGTCAAAATGCTTGCGAATCTCAAGGTAGAGGGCAAGGCGCTCATCATCACCGACGAGAAGCACGAGGCTCTTGTGAGAGCGACCGGCAACATCCCGGGAGTGAAGACCGCGATAGCGAGCTCCTTCAGCGTATACGACATAGTCGGATGCGACAAGCTGATACTCACCGAGAGCGC
>CAYVOZ010000217.1:0-4222 GCA_964453325.1 uncultured Christensenellaceae bacterium
GGGATTTTACTATATATTGTATTGAAAAACGCTTGCCCCTGCTACATTCGTTCTTTGAAATTAATTCTTGGTTTTCTTATTACGTTTCCTTCCGTAATAAACCCTGTTGTATGCGGAATTGAATGTTTTCGCGCTATTTCTTCTTCTATAATTTCAAAGTAGTATAATATACATTCGTTTAATATCGCCTTTACATCTTCTATTGTCGTTCTCTCATAAAAAGACTTACCATATAAAAGCCCTTTAATTTGTTCCATGACGGCGCGCGCCGTATCATCAGTAAGGATTTTTTCTATATTTTCTTTATCGTCTATATTGGATAGATATTTGAAGTTATCTTTTTCTATCATTTCAATAAATGACTTTAATAAATCAATCTTAATACTATTTAATACCATTATTCATCGTCCTCCATCAGATGAAAAGTAGCAAAGAAAGGAGGCGGCGCAAGTGTCAAGAGATGATAAAAACAAAGAATTGCGAGGCTTGATAGCCTACTACTTGGAAACAAGCGGCTATACAAAGAAACAATTAGCCCTAAAACTTGGCATTAGCCCCGCCTCCCTCTACAACAAGTTAAATGACCCTGATAGCTTCACATTTGGAGAAGTTAGAAAGTTAAGTGAGTGGATGGGATTGAATGAAGATAAATTAAAGATGGTAGTATAAAAGAAGAAGAATTGAATACCCCTTCTTCTTTTTATATGATAGAAATAGAAAAGCCTCGCGCGAGGGGAGACGAAAACATTAATCAAATTGAATGCAATTTCACATTTTGTTTATCTCTAAAAAAGTGTTTAAAATATTAACTTTGGCGCTCTGTATAGTGTTATATGCATAATATTTGTCGTTAAAGTATTTTTTCAACGGACTAATATAATTATCATATAAATATTCGTTATATTTGGGAATAAAGAAGTCGTTAAAAAAATCTTTCCTCAAATGTGCCATGGTCGAAGCAATAACAGACCATTTCTGAAAAAAGACCTTTCCGAGGTTGCTCGATAAAAGCAAAAAACACCAATACCTTTCATTCTCGTCTATTGGACGATATTTAATGAATCCACTTGAAATAACTACATTAGCATCTTCTTCAATTATTGCAACTTCGCCAATTTTTCCATCTTTAGTGAATATTATATCTCCCTTCCTAATATCTTGATTAAGCTCATTGATAAAAGAGCTTGGGCAATAACAGTCAGGCTCATAGTCCACATCAAAATTCATTATATCACTTGTTTTTATAAATGGCGTTCCATCTTCCTGATAATATGAACTCCCAACCTCATCACCTTTTCTAACCCTATCCATATCCAAGTAACTTTTATCGAATTCCTCAAATCTGCTAATTGCATTATGAAAGTCAACTCTATAAGTGTTAGGCAATAATATCCTTTTTGTAATAGCATCCGGTTTTTGGATATAGCTATAGTGATTGTCGTTATACCCTTTATCTATCGGAACAAATTCAATATTAAACTTGTCGATTAGTTTGGTTATTTTTTCAAGCGATGAATAATATATGTCTATGGCATTAATGTAGTCCTCCAGAGTGTTCTCATATTCGTTAAGTAAGGGAATTATTTTCAGCTTTGCAATTTTCCCTTGATTCAGGTATTTCTGCTTAGTAATTGAATACTGCCCTCGAACTTGAACTGCGTTTATTACAGAGTTAAGAAATATAGTAATAAACGCAGAGATTAATGGTGACTTAGTTCTAAGCAAAACACTATTTTGGCTCATATTCAATTCTTTTATTGTTGGAGGACACAGAGCCGCTTTCCCCATAAATTTTCCTGTCATGGAATATATAACATCATAGGGCTTTGTAATAGACCTCTTTAGTATGGTTCTATGAAAGGTCTCATCAATATTATATAAGTCATTCATATTAATAAAATGCCTTGATATTGCAGATGTTTTTACAAAAGGAATGCCCTTTTCATACTTTGGGGAAAAAAGATACGAAGGAGGAGTTGAGCCACCCTTTAATTCATCACTTAAAATATCCTCTAAGTTTGGGAACTCCTTTAACTTGCTTTGCACCAAGAGGAAAAGAGGGTCATAGTTTCTTGGATAAAATGAAGTTGTATTGATATTAATAGGATTAGTTATAAATGTTTTTACCTGTGACATGCTCTAAAAACCTTTCTGTAATATCAATAAAATCATTATCAATTATCGCTTCGTTATTTTGAAAAATCAAATCTCCATTTTTCTGCCTTTTATAAATCTCTTTGCCCCTTCGGTCATGCCCGCATGACTTAGCAATAGCCATGAATACCTCAAATGTTTGGGGTAAATTATTATCCTTTTTCTTTTTTAATATCAACAAAGATGTTTTTGTATCAGTTGTTGGTAAAAAGGACTCTACAGGGCAATCAATTACAGCTACTATGTAAGCATGGTCAAGAATATATTGCCTAACGTACTCTAAACCATCATTTCCTAAAATACCATCAGGTAACACTATCGCCATTCTCCCACCTGGTCTTAGTAAATCAAGACATCTTTCAATAAACAGGATATCTGGTGTTCGGCTTTCATCAACTTTATCGGTCTGAACCCATTTGTCACCTTCCTTTTTCCACTTATGCCCAAGATTAAAATGTTGTAAAATTTTCTTGTCATCAATTACGCATTTTTTACCAAACGGCGGATTAGTCAATATAAGGTCAATACTTTCCTTCCATATCTTTGTCTTTATTTTATCATTCCACTCTTCAAATGGAGTTAAAGAGTCAAAATGAAAAATCCCCGAATGTCCATCATCATTCAAAACCATATTCATTTTGGAAACTCTTGCTAAGTCGGGGTTGAAATCTATTCCCCTGATATATTTGTCCGCATATTCCCTAAACAACCCATCAACATTAAGGTTTGGTCTTCTCTTGGATAGTATCTCATACTGTTGCCTTATGTTCTTTAATACCATTACTAAAAAACCACCTGACCCGCAAGCAGGGTCACATACAACATCCGTTATGCTTGGTTTTATACATTCCGTTGCCATGTGAACAATTTCTCTTGGTGTAAAAAACTCCCCATGTTCGCCCCTTAAATTTGCCCCTACAAATGTTTCGAAAGCAATTCCCTTAACATCCACATTGGTTTCTAACAGAGAATATTTTTGTATTTCGGCAACCGCATAAGATAAGCATCTATCATTTAGGATTATTGTATCTGTAGCCTCAAAAATATTGTCATCTTTAAATCTAAACTTAACCTTGTTGTATAGTTCGGTAATTCTATCTCTGAAGTTATATAAGCCTTTTGCTGTTCTTTTTTCTTCAGGAGTAATGTAGAAGGTGCATTTATCATTAAATAGGTCTTTTTCATCCTCTATTTTGCAAAAAAGTATTTTAATAATTTCTGAAAATCGCTTATCCTGTGTAAGTCCTTGATTAGCAAAGAAATAGTTATTACATCTTCTAAATACACCTTTTAAATCAGTGCATTTAACCAAATCATCTTTTTTGTATTTGCCGATAGCGTCAACGCTTTCTTTGTACTTTGGAATATCGGGTATTTCATCAAATCTGTCAATTTTATGTGAGTCCCTATAGAAATATTTGATACCATCACCATTTGTCCAAACGCCAAAACTTGCAGTTGTAGAAGTCATGTAACTAAATAACTGCTCTGTGCCTTCTGTTTCTTGCTTTTTCTTGGTTTCAATAATCAGATAAATATTATCTTGACTTTTCTGAGAATCATTAAATACAACAATATCAGCTCTCGTAGTGGAAGAACCTTGTTTTATTGAATATTCTAAACCAATGTTTTCTTTGGGATATTTATAAACATCCAATAGAATACGGCAATATTCTTGCCTTATATATTCTTCAGGTGTTTCCTTTCTCATTATGCCTGTTATTAAGCACAATATCTTTCCTTCATCTACAACAAGAGAACTCATAAGTTTACTCCGTACCCTTTTATTTTTCTAAATTATAACACAGACTTGCTGTCTATTGCTAATTGAGTAATATATAATTATATCATTCTGCAAATACCATAATGCTACTAATATCTTAATTCCCCGCTTCTTAACTCTCCTATAAAAAATATGCGGTTAAAAATCTACCCTTCTCATTGCCATATCCGCATTTATATCACTCGCGCGCCATTTGGCTTTCTTCTTCTTTGAATGTATCGAAGAACGCTTCTAAAACGGTATCATATTCTTCTTGCTTGCTCTTAAAGGTATGTTGATATACAT
>CAYVOZ010000218.1:0-3558 GCA_964453325.1 uncultured Christensenellaceae bacterium
ATCCGAGCGGGCGAAAAGCGCACCGGTACGGACGAAGACAGCATATCCAAGCGGGCGAAAAGCGCATCGGTGCGGACCAAGACAGCATATCCGAGCGGGCGAAAAGCGCACCGGTACGGACGAAGACAGCATATCCAAGCGGGCGAAAAGCGCATCGGTGCGGACCAAGACAGCATATCCGAGCGGGCGAAAAGCGCACCGGTACGGACGAAGACAGCATATCCAAGCGGGTGAAAATCGTATCGGCACGGGCAAAGACAAAGTATCTGAGTGGGTGAAAAGCGGCGCGCCGGGCACGAGAAAGAAAAAAATAATTCTAAATGCTCAACCAGCTGCGTTTGTAATTAAATATGCTTTTGGAGTCCAAGCAATACAAGAAATTCGTTATTAACACAAGTTTTCAGAACTTGCCCGTCAGCTCGCGGTAGAGGGCGAGGGTGCGGTCGGTGCATTTTGACCATGGAAAGCGGCTGGCGTGGGACAGCCCTTTTTGCACCGTGTCCTCAAAATAGGCGCTGTCGCTCGTGAGGCGTCTTACGGCGTCGGATATGCCTGCGGAGTCGGGGCTGTCGAACAGAAGCCCTGCGTCGCCTGCGGCCTCGGGCTGAGCGCCGGTGTTAAGCGCTATGACAGGACAGCCGGACGCCATGGCCTCGATTATCGGCAGGCCGAAGCCCTCGTACTCGGAAATATAGAGAAGAGCATATGACGAGTTGTATATGTGCCTCAGATCCTTATCTGAGGGCAGCATTATGGAGAAGTGCCTGCGCGGGAGCCGGCTGTTCAAAAGCTGCTGCTCGTCCTCTGTGAGCGGGCTGCCCACAACGGCGAGAGATATGCCGGGGCAGGCTGCGACAGCGGATACCGCGGCGGCAAAGTTTTTGTATTTTGCGCGGGAGCCTACAAACACGACCTGTGCCTCTCTTTTGCACGCTGGGTCGAAATAGAACACGCTTTCGTCATACCCGAGGGGGATAACGGCGACATATTTTTCGGCTGCCGATGGCACAAGCTTCATGAGGTCGCGGCGGGTGTTCTCGGATATGCATATTATTGCGTCGGCCTTCTTTGCGGAGTGCTTCTGCTGCGCTATATGTATAAATCTCACAAGCCCTGTATAATACCACTGATATGTAAAATCGTATACCGTAACGACGTTGAGCGCGTTTTTGGCATACATCGTGCGGTAATAGCTCGAATGGAAAACGGTCGTCTCGCGGAGCCTGCCGGAGACGTCGTTAAAACGGCGAAGACAGAGCGGGAGAGCGTCGTCCTTGGGGTAGGGGATATCGGCCTTTACAAGAGCACGGCTTATATTCTGCATGGCCTCGGGACGCTCGACATAGGATTCGGATATATCCGGGACCTGAGCGGCGGAGTCGATCATGCGCCGCCAATATGCGGATATGCCGCCGACGCGCTGCAGCGAGAAAACGATATTGTCGAAGATAACGGGGATGTTTTCGCTGCATTTTGTGCTGCCTGCGTATTTCCTGAGCTTGCGCTTAAAATACCCGAGCATTTTTGCGCACGCGGAGGGCAGCGGAAGTCCGAGATATCTTCTGTATATGTCAAAGACCTGCTTGGCGGAGTTGAGCTTGTTGCCGGATTTTGAGCCTTCGGTAAAGCGATAGAGCACGAGCGGCTCGTATATGCCCTGTGCGTGTCCGCACTCCTTGATGACGCCGAGCCAGCATGCATAGTCCTCGTGATAGAACTCGTCCGTAAAGGGGTGCCTTAGAGCGAGCTCCCTGTCCAAAAGCACGGTCGAGCAGCCTATCTCGTTGCTCTTTATGAGCCGTTTCAAGTCGATATGCCCGGCGCAAAGGGATATTTTATCAAGAGAGGCGCCGTTTTCGTCGATCAGCGAATAGGACGAGCATATAAAAGGGCAGCCGGTCGTCTCCGCAACGGCGAGCTGACGCTCTAACTTATGCGGCAGAAAAATATCGTCGCTGTCCAAAAACGCGATGTACTTACCGACGGCCTCTGATGCGCCTCTGTTTCTCGTGAGAGCGACCTTAAGATTTGTCTCGTTTCTTATGAGCCTTATGCGCGCGTCCTTTGCGGCATAGGCTGCTGCTATATCCGCCGTTGCGTCCTCGGAAAAATCATCGACAACGATGCACTCCCATTCCTTAAAGGTCTGAGCGAGTACGCTGTCGAGCGCCTTATCTATATATGCCGCCGCATTGTGCGCCGGAATGACTATCGAGCAAACGATCCCCATGCTGCCTCTTGCCGCGCATTATCAGCGCTTAACATTTTTTCAACCATATGTTATACTATTCGGGTAAAATAGTCAATCGGAGCTGTTCATGGAAAAACGCATAAGACTGCATATGGACGGTCAGGTGCTGTCTGAGACGGAAAAGACCGGAATAGGCTGGTGCGTATATCATCTGACGGAGCGTCTGACGCGTCTGCCGGACGCCGATATCGTCATAGATTATTTCTCGCGAGGCCATTCCGAGGCTCAGATACGCATGGTATACGCCTTTGAGGACCGGGGCGCAAGAGTGCGCGAGATCAAGAGCATCAAGAGCTGGATGTATAAGATGCACAGCCTGATAATTCCCATACCGTGGAAAAGGCTCTTCGGCGACGACGCGGACGTATCGCTCTTTATGAATTACTACATACCGCCGTGCGCATCGGGCAGACGGGTCTCTATAATATACGACATGGTGGCGAAGCGCTATCCCGAGACGATGGATCTGCGAACGCGCATACTTTTGGGTACGACGCTTAAGCGCTCGATAAAGAGAGCCGACGCCATTGTGACTATATCCGAGGCGTCAAAGCGCGAGATAACGGAGTTTTACGGCGTGGACGCCGACAGCATAACTGTCATGCCTATGGGCGTGGATACGAATAGATTTCGCCCGGAGAGCGATCCCGCGCGGATAGACGCCGCAAAGGAGAAATACGGCATTTCGGGCGGCTATTTCATGTATTTAGGCACGCTCGAGCCGAGAAAAAACATCGAGCAGCTCATTGAAGCGTATGCGCTTCTGTGCAGGGAGGGCTATCCGCACGGCCTCGTCATAGCGGGGCGAAAGGGATGGCAGTACGACGCCATATTCGCGCGCGTGCGCGAGCTCGGGATTGGGGACAGGGTCGTTTTTACGGGCTATCTTGACAGCGCGGACATTCCGCCGCTGCTCTCGGGGGCGACTGCGTTCGTGTTTCCGTCGCGCTACGAGGGCTTCGGCATGCCGCCCTTAGAGGCCATGGCCTGCGGAACGCCGGTCATAGCGTGCGATACGTCGGCCATGCCCGAGGTGATAGGCGACGCGGGACTGCTTATAAGGCCGGATGATACGGAAGCTTTAGCGGACGCCATGAAGCGGCTTGCCGACGACGCTGAGCTGAGAGAAAAACTCGGCGCGCTGGGCATTGAGCGCGCGGCGGGCTATACATGGGAGCGCGCGGCGGATATACTCCGCGTACTCCGGCGCGGAGCACAGCTGCAGCAGATCATTCATCTGCACCAGGCGCATGCCGCAGCGGTTTTCCTCATATATTGTATCGGTAAAATACTATATGGAGGGGAAA
>CAYVOZ010000218.1:3568-4198 GCA_964453325.1 uncultured Christensenellaceae bacterium
GGTCGTGAGAGAACAGCTTTGTAAAGACTGAATGAGGATACAGCGGCGGTCATGCACCGAACAGGGCCACCGACAACAAAAAAAGCGGTACGGAGGTAAACATGGATATAAGCGATATTATGGGTGCGCTTGCGGGGAAGGACTGCATAGACGGACTTAGCACAAAGACGGGGTCAAAGAGCTCCGACGTGGAAAAGACGCTGAGCGCGGCGCTGCCGGTGCTGCTTGCGATCATGGAGAAGAACGCCTCCACGAAGAAGGGCGAGACGTCGCTGGCAAAAGCGATAAAGGATCATTCCGGCGACGACGCGGGCGACCTTGCGGGGTTTTTTGATAAGGTAGACGTAAAGGACGGAGACAAGATACTCGCAAACATACTCGGCGGAAACAAAACGGCATCGCTCGACGCCATAGCCGCGGACTCCGGCGTATCAAAGGCAAAGACAAAGAGCATACTCAGCAATTTTGCTCCTCTTCTGCTGACGCTTTTGGGGCAGCAATCCGGAAACGGCGGCGGTCTTTTGAGCCTGCTTTCCGGTCAGCAGTCGGGCTCCTCGGGCGGAGTATTGGGCAGCCTTTTGGGGCTTTCGGGCTCGTCCTCGGGCGGCCTTTTGAGCGGTCTCTTGGGCG
>CAYVOZ010000219.1:0-4190 GCA_964453325.1 uncultured Christensenellaceae bacterium
TGCGAGCTTTTTCTTGCACTCCATGGGGTCGGATTTCACGGAGACGCCGTCTATAAATATGTCTCCGGCCTCAAAATCCAGCACGCCCACGCAGCACTTTATGGTCGTGGTCTTGCCCGCGCCGTTATGCCCGATAAAGCCGTATACCTCGCCGGGGAGAACGTGCAGACTGAGATCCTCCACAGCCGTCTTTTCACCGTATTTCTTTGTCAAATGCTCTATTCTCAGCATTCCTTTGTCCTTTCCGAAGCGGTTATATTTTTCAAGTATATTTATAATACCACCCTTTTGGCTCTCTGAAAACAAAAAACCTTGCATAACACAGCAGCGTTTGGTAAAATACTCGTGTTGAAATCTTAGGATAGGAGACATAGACATGATAACAGTTGTCGGAAGTTTTGTAGTCGATCTTATGAGCCGCACGCCCCATATGCCCGTTCCGGGCGAGACCGTTTTAGGCGGACCGTTCAAGCTCGGCCCGGGAGGCAAGGGCTCAAATCAGGCCGTCGCGGCAGCGCGTCAGGGCTCCAAGGTGAACATGGTCACAAAGCTCGGCAAGGACGAGTTTGCCGAGATAGCAAAAAAGAACTTCGACAACGAGAATATAGACTACAGCCTTACGCCCATCGATCCCGTGGAGTCCACGGGCGCGGCGCTTATTATCGTCGACGACGTGACGGGCGAGAACATGATAGTCGTCGCCTCGGGCGCGTGCATGACGCTCTCGCGCGAGGAGGTATACGCGGCGGAGGATATGATAGCCAAGTCCGACGTCATAATGCTCCAGCTCGAGACGAGCAAGGAGTCCGTCAAGGCGGCTGTCGAGATAGCCGTTAAGCACGGCGTAAAGGTCATATTCAACCCGGCGCCGTTCTCCCCGTTCCCGGAGGAGATAATACCCGGCATAACCTATGCAACCCCCAACGAGACCGAAGCGGGCTTCTGGGCGGGCGTAGAGGTAACGGACGACGACAGCGCGGTCGAGGCTGCGCGCCGTATAAAGGCAATGGGCGTCGAAAAGGTCATAATCACCCTCGGCAAGCGCGGCTGCCTTGTATACGAGGACGAGAATAATTACGGATTTGTGGATTCCTTCAATGTGAAGGCTATAGATACCACCGGCGCGGGCGACGCATTCAACGGCGGCTTTGCGCATGCGATATCTGCGGGAATGGAGCTTAAGAAGGCTGTGCGTTATGCGAGCGCAGTCGCGGCTCTGTCGGTGACAAAGATGGGTACGGCGCCCGCTATGCCGTACGCGGAGGAAGTGGAGAAGTTCCTCTCCGAGCACTGACATTTGCTTTAAAGCGGCCCAGGGTCTTTGACCCGTGCGGCAAGTCTTGAGACAACAAAACCGCCCCTCAGCAGTGATCCGTATGTAAAGAAGCTGTGACGGGGCGATTTTTGTGCTCCGAAAAAGAAATTTGCTCCGCCCGTGGGGCGGATGGGGAGAAATAATGAAACAGGTCTTTAAATATGCGAGGCCCTACAGGCTTAAGCTCGCGCTCACAGGGCTCTTATATATCGTGACGACAGTGTGCACGCTGCTCATGCCGTATATAATGAGCGATATAGTGAACATAGGTATAGCCGGACGCGACATGGACTATATACTCACGCGAAGCGGCATGATGCTCGGTCTTGCGCTCGTCGCACTGGCGTGCGGAGTGCTCATCACAAAGCTCAACGCCGGAGTATCCACGCGCTTTGCGGCGGATCTCACGCGTGCGGTATTCGCCAAGGTGAACAGCCTCACGTTCGAGGAATACTCGTCTCTCGGCACGGCGAGTCTTTTAACGCGCTCCACGGACGATATTTTCGAGATGCAGGACGCCGCGAACATGGCGGTATATACCGTCGTAAGCGTTCCTATAATGTTTATCGGCGGTTCGGTGCTCGCGTTTATAAGCAGCCCGCTGCTCGCGCTCATAATGGTCATAATCGCGCCTCTCGTGCTGCTCATAGTGCGGCTCGTGACGCGGCGCATGGGCGAGCTTTGGGAGCGCTCGGATGAATATGTCGATAAGCAGAACAAGGTCGTGCGTGAGAGGCTTTCGGGCATACGCGTCATACGCGCATTCGATAAGGAGGACAGCGAGCACGGACGCATAGCCGAGGCTACCACGGAGATGGCTAAGAACATCATAAAGGCCAATGTGATAGCCGGAGTCATAAACCCGCTGTGCATGCTGCTCTTAAACATAGGCACGGTCGTGATATTAGGCATAGCCATGACGCGCATGAAAACCGACCCGTCCATGACGGCGGGAGCGGTCATAGCCACGATACAGTATATTGCGCTCATAATGAACGGACTGCTGACGCTGTCGTTCATGTTCGCGTGGCTGCCGCATCTCAAGGTATGCGTACGCCGCGTGAGCGAGGTGCTTTTGATGAAGGGCTTAAGCTCGGAGTCGACCGAGTCCGGGCGACTGAGCGGAGACGTATGCTTAAAGGACGTGTGCTTTGCCTACGGCGGCTCGCAGAATAACGCGCTCACCGATATAAGCATGGACATCGGAAACGGCGAGATAGCCGCCATCATAGGCGGAACGGGCAGCGGCAAAACGACCGTTGTAAAGCTTCTGATGGACTTTTATGCGCCGGGCTCGGGCAGCGTTTCGCTCGGCGGCAGGGACTATGCGGGGCTTTCGCGCGAGACCGTGAGGAACAATATCGCCATAGCGCTGCAAAAGAGCATGGTGTTCGAGGGCAGCGTCGCGGAGAATATACGCATGGGCAAGCCCGACGCAAGCGAGGACGAGCTTGCGGACGCGGCGAGGACGGCGCAGATATACGACTTTATCGCGGAGCAGGAGGACGGCTTTGACTACAGGCTCGCGCAGTCCGGCTCCAACATAAGCGGAGGGCAGAAGCAGCGCATAAACATAGCGCGCACTATAATAAAGCCCGCCTCGGTCTATATCTTCGACGACAGCTTTTCCGCGCTCGACTATCTGACGGAAAGCCGCTTGAGGAGGGAGCTCAACGCTCGCCTCGACGGAAAGACGCAGATAATCATAACGCAAAGAGCCGCGACGGCCATGCGCTGCGATAAGATATTCGTAATGGACAGAGGATGCATCGTCGGCAGCGGCACTCATGCGGAGCTTATGGAGAGCTGTGATATTTACAGGGAGATATACGACTCCCAGCTTGGGGGCGAGGATAGATGAAAAAGGACAGAGAAGAAAGAAAAAAGAGCCGGAAGGTATTAAGACGGCTCATAGGCGATATGAGGAGCATAAGGGGCTGGCTGATATTGGCGTCCTTTATCAGCCTCGGAGCGGTGGCGTTATCTATAGCCGCGCCGGAGATATTGGGAGGGCTGACGGACGGGCTGTACGAGCTGTGGGCAAGCAGGACGGCTATCGATACGGACAGCTTTATAAAGAGCTGCATAATACTGGCGGCGGTATATGCGGGCGCGTCGGGCTGCGAGATGGCGACGATGTTCATAATGAACAACGTGGTATCCCGTCAGTTTACATGCGTGCTGCGCATACGCATAAGCGATAAGATAAAGCGGCTGCCCGTGAAGTTCGTGGACGACACGCCAAAGGGCGAGATAATATCCCGCATGACGAACGACGTATCCGTGCTCGGCAACACCGTGCATAACTTCCTCTATATAATCATTATGGGCTTCTTAAAGATAGCGGGGATATTGGCGGTGCTGTTCATAATGCAGCCGGTCATGGCGATAGGCGTGGCCGTACTCATGCCGACGGCTATGTTCATCTCCGTGAGGATAGCGCAGCGCAGCATGAGATATTACGGACAGGTGCGCGAGATAAACGGAAAGCTTTATGCCCTGACCGAGGAGGACTATACCGGCTTTGACACGGTAAAGGCGTTCAATCTCGAGAAGCGGCAGCAGGCCGAGCACGCAAAGCTATGCGAGGAAAAGCGTAAAAAGCTCGAAAAAGGCATATTCCTGTCCGAGATATCCACCCCTGTGGTCGGACTCGCAAACAGCATATCGTATATACTCATATGTCTTTTGGGCGGTCTTTTCGCCATGCGCGGGCTTATAGGCGTGGGAGAGGTCGTGGCGTTCGTGCTCTATTCTCGCATGTTCGCAGGCCCGCTCGAGAACATCACCCACGGCTTTTCCATGATGCAGAACACCATAGCGTCGGCGGGGAGGGTATACGACCTGCTCGACAGGGAGGAGATGTCCGCAGAGA
>CAYVOZ010000220.1:0-1445 GCA_964453325.1 uncultured Christensenellaceae bacterium
AACAATCCCCGCTCCCGGTCGGATACCAACGGAAGCGGTACGTCTTGGAGTATTTCATCCCTATAAGCCGCCGCGCATGCGACAAAGCCGCGCTTATTATCTGCTGTCTGTTATAGCTCATCTGTTACTACCTCCCAGTATATGAGATTGATCGGCGACCTCGTCAGCGCCTTGCTGTGCGCGCTCTTGGCTCTGTATCTCAATAGCCCGTACCTAACGACCATACCCGCCGCGATGCTCTCGCCGCTGTCCATTGCTCCCCAGTCCGGCGTGTCCATCCACGCCTGTAGCCTGTCTCTTGCCGCCTCTGCGTCGGTCAACCGCGCGAGCAAGCTTGTCCTCTCCGTCCTCAGACTCTCCCGCTCCGCGAGCACGCTCTCACGGAACGCTCTGCACCGCTCTATAAGGGTACTCACTCTGTTCCTCCGATCAGCGCCTCAAGCGCCTCGCGCAGCTCCGCGTTGTCCGCCTCCAGCGCAGCTATACGCTCGGCGTCCGTCGGTGTCGGAACTTCTGCCGCTATCTCCGCATCTATCTCCGCGAGCCGCACCGTGTCCAGTACAAGCGCACCGTCCGTGAGTCTGTATGCCTGCCTGCGCCGTATATCCGGCTCGTCGGGTATGCTCTCTATATCGACGCCGCCCTCATATGTGCCGTACCCCTCAGCAGCCGCGCCGCCTGTCCAGTACCCATTTGTGTTTATCTGTATGTTATACATATTATCCTCCTCACTGTCCCGCACAATATGTTATACTGCAACGTATTTTGCTGCCCGCTGTGAGTCCGGCTGTTGTGAGTATATCTACCGCTCCGGAGGGATTAATCCACACTGACACGTCCTGTATTAGCGTCGGTATTACGATGGTACTGCCCGGTCTGTACGCGATCGGTATCGTCATGAGCGTAGCAGCCGTGTTTGTAAACGTCGTGGTGATCGTGCCGTATATTGTCAACGTCACATATCCGAGCGTGGAGGTGAGGCGTGTCGGCGACCCCGGTGTGAAATTCCCGAGGATGACATCTGCTGTGCCGTTGGTTATGGGAGATATGTCCACAGGGGATAGAGGATCTGCGCCATCGCAAGCATGCCGTGATGCATGCCCCGCGACCACTTGGTCAAGGGTATCCATGTTTCCATTGATATCCGCAATATCAACAGCATCATTTACCCCAGGTTTTTTAAGATTGAGATTCGGCGTGTATGTTGCCATCATTATCCTCCTGCACCAATTTTTCTATCTCGTTCATACACGCAAGCAGCGCCGTGTAGTTGTTCCTGCCGCGCACCTCAAGCTGGTTTAGCGTGTTGTATATCTTCACAAGCTTTTCCCTTATTTCCTCCACATTCAACACATCCTTTCCTTCAATGCTTTTTCAATATCAGCTAAGCGCCTGTGGGTTTCTTGGGCGTCCTTTACCAGCAGTACGGGTATCCTGTCGTACTG
>CAYVOZ010000220.1:1455-4181 GCA_964453325.1 uncultured Christensenellaceae bacterium
CCGAGACTTCCTCCGCGATAAAGCCATAAAATACACCCTTCTCATCGTTGTTTTTTGGCTCATATGTCACGGGGCGCAAACTGTCTATCACACAGCAGCAGTCGGTTTCTATATCCCTGATGTTTTTCTTAAATCTTCGCGAAGATCCAACCCATCCGAGCGAATACTTGCCATTATAAGGGTCGCTCGTGCGCTGCACCCACCTAACGTTTGCAGAACCGCTTGCAGTTGCAGGATAGTCGCATATTATTCTGTTTTGCTTGTCAGATGCACTGCCTCCGTTCCCGATATACACCGTCGCGCTTTTTGGTATCAAAGCTATGTCTCCCACGGTATTTTGCTGCGTGCCGGTATTCGTAGTGAACCTTACGCCAAAATCTCCCGTATCTACCCGCGTCATCTGCTGACCGCCTTTATAAAAGATCATGGAGGCTTCAAACAGCTGTATAGCGTGTTCAACACCGCTTATCGTGCTTTTGTTCTCAATGAGGCCGTCGTCACTATGTATACGTATCTTGGTTCCGTACAAATATGTCGGATGTATTTCAAACCCGCCAATAGTACCCTCCGCCGCAGTTATCGCCCCAGAAAAGCTCCCCGTCGCACCGGAAAGCGCGCCCTTAAACGTGAGATTTCCCGCGGTATCAGCATAAAGCACCGTCTGATTGGCATTATTTTTGATGTCAAACCCTCCGCCCGCGATGTGAAGCCCGTTTATATCAAACGCCAGTTTCGATGCATTCTGCGCGGCTGAGAGTCCTCCGACAGTGACCGTCAATCCTTGCGCAGTAAGCTCAAGTTCCGCAATGTCCCCTTCGGCGCTCTCGATGCGAGACGCAATGCCGTTGACGTCGACTACGAGTTCGTGGATCGCGCGATTTCGCTCGAAACGTTCACGGTTCACACTGCTTTCGGTTGGGCGTCTCTGCGCACCCGTTGCACTGTATGTTACCCGTGCAGCACCGTTGAATATGATGCTCTGCGAATAGATCGGGCATATATCTTCGCCGATCTCGATTACGTCGCCGGGTTGTATGGACCAATCACAGTTTGTCTTTGCCGTGTAGGGCCGAAATGGCGAAAATGTGATTAACCTGTCATATATCGGCGTTGAGCGCGCTCGTATCGAGGAGTCCGTGGCTCCATACAAAAACGGGTTATCAAGTATTATATAAGCGTTCGTTTTAGTCGGGTCATCGGCGGGGATAATCACGCCAATGTCATTTTCACTCCCGCGCACACAGAGCTTGTCGATCTTGGCGACCTGATATTCGGCGACCGTCAATTTATACACCGGAGATGCGATGATGTTCTGCGTAGCGAACCACACCAGTTCGACGCCTTGACCCGTACGGTCAATTCTTGCGCTTGAGCATGCGGCCGCCGCGATCCATTTCAAGACCTCGCGTTTCGTCTTGCCGTCAAAACTTACTGGTGCCTCTGGGTACGAGTAAGCAGAGTTGATAAAGCTGCTCGTCAGAAGCGCGAGACCAACTGAGGCACAAAGGGAGGATGCTATATTTCCAAGCGTGATCGGAAACGACAGCGAGTTCCACCATTCCGAAGCCTCAACGTCAAACGCTGTCATAAGATCGGTCGCAGTGACAGTTACGGTATCCTCGTTGCGCCGCTCCGGACGAGCCATGTCAAAAGCGCCGAGCGGCACATACTCCCATGTCGTGATCGTACTGTCAAACTCATATACGATGTCCGCTTGCTGACTCAGCCCCCGCCCGGACGCAGCCCACCGTGCGAGCTTTGCGGTCATGAACGCTGACGGATCTGTCTGTACATACCTGATATCAAGCAGCAAATCACCCCACGTGTAATCACTAAGATGATTCCACGACATAGAGTTCATCGAGCCCCAAGTGTTTCCTCCGTGGCAGTAAGCATATACCTGTCCTGCACTGCCTATGCAGTATATAGTATTCTCGCGGATCGCTATTGCGTGAACGGCAAAACCGGGCTGAAGCTGCACCGGGTTACCGTTCACGCGAAGGTATGGAGCCGTGGAGTGTCCGGTTAAGACCTCCTGATCGCTGCTGCCATAGTTATCTATTGCATAACAGTTCGCACCGGCTGGCGGCGAGTAAGAAACAGCGTTGACCGTAACTGCTGCACTCACATCGGCACGCCCATATTCAAAACCCGAAAGCAAGCGGTGAGTATTGATGATGCTTGCCGTCAGGGACGCGGAGGGGGCGAGCCCTATTGTTAGCTCGTCCTCCGCGCAAATAGCCTCTGTCAGCTTTACTTCTGTCAGATCCTCGTTGGTAAATATCGTCGTCCCAAAGTCGAACAGCAAGCGTATAGCCGCACTGTCGAGGACCGATGCAGCATGAAATTGTGCTGACGCGTTATACATATCAGTCCTCCCTTAGCGTTAATTTGAGAGGTCTGAAAAACACCTCATTGTTTCGCTGCATTACCATTTCAGACTTCCACGCAAGCAGTTTAAAGGTGCCTGTGGAATATCCAAGAGTTTCCGGGTTGAAATATGTCACAGTGATCCGCATGGAGCTGTTGGCATAGCCTTTCAGGACTTGTATGTCAGAGTCTATAAGCAGCCCGGTTTCCCACGTTATCGTGTGCCGGACATGTGGCATAAGACTCTCATGATATACACCGTTTATATCAGTCTCGCCCGCAGCGACCGTCTCCGCGGCGGTGACGCTATAGGTCTTGAGCTTGATATAGCGTGCCGGCAGCGTTACTCCGTTGAA
>CAYVOZ010000221.1:0-2935 GCA_964453325.1 uncultured Christensenellaceae bacterium
CGAGATAAACGGCTATGCAAAGCCGCTCGTGACGGGACAAGGACGATAAAAGCATAAAATCAAGCCGCGCCGGAGGAGCAAGGACGCTCTCGCGGCGCGGCTTTGTCTTTCAAGCAATAGAGTCTTTATTTCTCGACGCGTATCATGTTTATTATGCGGGAGACCTCTTCAAGGCCGTCGAGCTTTTTAAGAGCGGTCTGCATGGCCTGCTCGTGCGCCTTTTCGGTGACTATGACGACGTTCGTATATTCCTTTCTCTCGCACTCGCGCTGTATGCAGCTGTCTATGGATATGCCGTACTCGCCTAAAATGCCGCATATCTTTGCGAGCGTGCCGGGAACGTTCTTTACCTCTAACAGTATGTAGAAGCCCGTGAGCCAGTCCGTGTTGAACACAAGAGAGCTGTCGAGCTTGTTCCATATGTTCATGAACGTCATGTACTTATGCTCGGTCTCCTTGGCGGCGCAGATTATGTCGGAGACTATTGCGCTCGCTGTGGGCATATCGCCCGCGCCGCGCCCGTAAAGCATTACGTCGTCAACGGCGCTGCCGTGCAGCAATATGGCGTTAAAGGAGTCCTTCACGTTTGCGAGCGGGTGAGAAAGCGGTATCATCGTGGGATGAACGCGCAGCTCCACGACCGTGCCTTCGCGCTTTGCTATTGCGAGCAGCTTTATAGCCATTCCGAGCTCTTTGGCGCTCGCGATATCCTCCTTTGTGATGTTCCTTATGCCCTCGCGGTATATGTGCTCTATGGGCAGGCGGGAGTGGAACGCCATCGACGAGAGTATGGACAGCTTGTACATGCAGTCAAAGCCGTCCACGTCGGCGGTGGGGTCGGCCTCGGCATATCCGAGCTCCTGTGCGGCCTTTAAGACGTCGTCATAGGACGCGCCCTCGTCAGCCATCTTTGTGAGTATATAGTTCGTCGTGCCGTTTATTATGGAGAATATGGACGTTATCGTGTTCGCCTGCAGCGAGTCCGTGACGGTGCGCAGCACGGGTATGCCGCCGCCCACGCTCGCCTCGAAGTACAGCCCTGCGCCCGTCTTTTTTGCCTCGGCCTCGAGCTGCGGCCAATGGTTGGCTATGAGCTGCTTGTTCGCGGAAACCACGGTCTTTCCGGCTTGCAGAGCCTTCGTTATGAACGTCTTTGCGGGCTCTATGCCGCCCATGACCTCCACGATTATGGATATCTCGTCGTCGTTCACGAGCTCGTCCACACTCGATATCTTCTTCTCGTCGGGTATGGGTATCGAATAGTTGAGCGCGAGCACGCTCTTTACGGAGAGCTTTACGCCGTCCTTATGAGCAATATAATCGGATTCCTTTTCTATAACGCGGTATACGCCCGAGCCGACCGTGCCCATGCCCATAATGCCAATCTTTACTTCTTTCATATCAATAAACTCCTATACGCAATTATTTTTCTTGTCTATGAGATACAGCCCCGTCAGCGTGAGCAGGGGGTCGATCCTGTCTATCATGTCCGTTTCGGAGGCTATCATATCCGCGAGCCCTCCCGTGGCGATGACCTTGGGCTTTCCGCCCATCTCGCGCTTCATCTTGCGAAGTATGTAGTCCACCTCTCCCACATAGCCGTAGAGTATGCCGGACTGCATGCAGGATATAGTCGAGCGGTTTATGACCGTCTGCGGTATCTTGAGGTCTACATGCGGCAGCTTTGCGGCGTTCCGGGTGAGAGCCTCTGCGGATATCTTGAGTCCCGGGCAGATAACTCCGCCTAAAAAGTCGCCTTTTTCGGATATAGCGCCGTATGAGGTCGCGGTGCCGAAATCCACGGTTATGACCGGGCCGCCGTACAGCTCGTATGCCGCGACGGCGTTAACTATGCGGTCGCTGCCCAATTCCTTCGGATTTTCGTAGAGTATGTTTATGCCCGTCTTTATACCCGGGCCGACCATGCAGGGCTCCTTGTCAAAATACGTTCTGCACATATGAGTGAGCGTATAGTTATGCGAGGGAATGACCGAGGATATTATTATGCGTTCGACGTCGTCCGTTTTGAGCGTCAGATAATCGAAAAAGCTGCATATGGTTATGCCGAGCTCGTCGGACGTAATATCCGTGTCTGTCGCAATGCGCCATGAGTGCATAAGTCCGTTTTCGTCGAACAGTCCGCACTTTGTGTTGGTGTTGCCTACGTCGAGAACAAGTATCATGCAATGGGCTCCTTTTCAGGCTCTTTTATTTTCTTCCTAAAAAACGCTTTGTTAAGAGCGTAAATCACCGGCGGGCAGACTATGCAGGCAAAGACAGCCTCCGCGCCTGCGTTTATGGTAGTGGCTACCGTGAACATGGATATATAGAGCTTGTACATATCCGCGGAGAGCTGCGCCGCGTCCGCGCTGAACAGCAGCCAGAACAGTCCGAGAAAGAACACAGTGTTAGTGACGGAGCCAATGACAGAGGCTATCGCCCAGCTTAAAATGCTCTTTTTCTCCTTAAACAGCCGGGTAAGCAGCCTGCATGAGAAGTGCACGGCAACGGGAACCAGCACGCGCGGGGCAATGCAGACCGCGAGTATTTTCAGCCAGGAGAAAAAGTCCGTGAACAGCAGGGTATAAAGAGGACTCGGGTATATGAATATCTGCATCACGCTCGTGAACGCAAATACACAGCCTAAAAAAAGGCCGCTCTTAAGACCGAGCACTATCGTGCCGACGATCACGGGTATGCACATTATGGTTATCTGTATGGGACCGATGGGGATATAGCCGAGCATGGTGAGCCCCAGTACGAGGCATATCGCTGCGAGCATAGCGTTTAAGACTAACGACTTGGTGGATGCTTTCATAAATACCTCCGTTCGGGTTCCGCTGCTTTGGCATTTGCTCCGGCGCCGTTTTATTCCGTCAAAATCCAAAAATGGCTTTTTGCGGGGCGTCGGAGGCTGCGCATAAATGCATATGCG
>CAYVOZ010000221.1:2945-4112 GCA_964453325.1 uncultured Christensenellaceae bacterium
CATTATAAACGCTTGCACAATAAAAAACAACAGTGCTTTATGGGAAGTGCGTAAAATGTATGTGAAATATGTAATGCACGAGGCTCAACGGCCGGAGGAGCCCTTTATGCGTCGGAAGCGGAACAGCCCGTGTCCCTCGGTACGGTCGTCGTTTTCAAACGCGACTGGCGCTGTCTCGCGAGTAAAATACTCCGTTATCGCGCCGCTGCCGCCCGACATGGCAGGCACGGCCTCGAGCGAGTGCATAAGCGCGTCGCCGTCGATGCTGACTGCGACTATGCCGTCGGGCATATCAAAGCTCGGAGCCGTTTTTTCGCCGTAAATATGCGCAAATATCTCGCGCGTCAAAAGCGCGGGATACATGCCGCCCGTCTCTCCTTTTTTAAGAGAATGCAGTGCGTCGGTCTTATCAAAGCCCATCCACGTGCAGACTATGTACTCCGGGTTATACGCTGCTATCCACGCGTCCTTATTATTGACGGCGTCGTCGTATGTGGAGGTGCCTGTCTTTGCGGACAGAGGTATGCTTTCGAGAGCGAGACGCTTGCTCGTACCGTATTCCACGGAGGAGCCGAGCATTGAGGATATGAGAAAGGCGGTCTCCTCCGACAGAACACGCTTTGACGATGTGCTGCGCTTAAATACGACGTTTCCCTTGGCATCCGTGATGTATCTTAAAAGCGAGGGCTCGCGGTACTCGCCGCCGTTCGCAAACGGCTGATACGACGCGGCGAGCTCGAGAGGAGTTACTCCGTCCGTAAAGCCGCCGAGCGCAAGGGAAAGGCTGTCATCTCCGGAGACAAAGGGTATGCCCACGCTTGAGGCGTATTCCTTTGCGCGTGAGAGCCCCACCTCCTTTAGCAGGCTGACGGCGGGTATATTCACGGAATAGGCGACGGTGTCCCGGAGCGTGACCCAGCCGCGAAAGGCGCTGCCGGAGTTCCGAGGCGAGTAGTCGCCGAATTTAATGGGCTGATCGAGCAGAAACGAGGTAGTGGTATAGCCGCAGTATTCCATAGCTGGAGCGAATATGAGCACGGGCTTTATCGCCGAGCCGGGCTGACGCCTCATGCCTACCGCGCGGGAGAACGAAAGCCGCGCGGTGTGCTCGCGCCCGCCTGTGAGGGCGCATATGCCGCCGGTTTTTGAGTCGAGTACGACGACGGC
>CAYVOZ010000222.1:0-4027 GCA_964453325.1 uncultured Christensenellaceae bacterium
CGCAGTCGAGACCTACGTTATGCTTGCTCTCGGTGACGAACTTGCGCCACCACGCTTTTTTTACGTTGTTCTTGAACTCTACGCCGAGCGGGCCGTAATCCCATGTGTTGGCGAGACCGCCGTATATCTCGGAGCCCGGGAATATGAAGCCCCTGTTTTTGCACAGCGCGGTGAGCTTGTCCATCGTCTTTTCGGAATGATCCATTGTGTTTACCTCCGTCATATTATAAAAAAGCCCCTGCATTTTCATGCAAGGGACGAAAAAACTTTTTCCGCGGTTCCACCCTTATTGGCGCCCGTTTAAAGGGCCGCCCTCTTTAAGAACGACGCACGGCTTTTATACAGCGGGCTTGCCGGACCCGACCGCGCTTTCGTTTAGACTATACTAAAGCATTTTGCGGGGATTGTCAATCGGAAAAAGCGCAGTATTCTTCAGTATATCGCAGTACAAATGAGCACGGATACGGCGAACGCCGCTATGGATACGAGGCTGCCTATTATAAGCTGCGAAACGGTGTGCCGTCTGAGCACGAGCGAGCACCAGTATACCGCCGCCAATATGACAAAGCCTATGAACCAAAACGCTCCGAGGTAGTGCGCGAGCGCGGCAATGGGGCCGGCTGCTCCGCAGGCGTGTCCGCTGCTCTTTATCTTGAGCGTGAACGATAAAAGCGCCGTCAGTATTCCGGAAATGGTATACGTCATAAAAATAGAGGTCGCTATCTCGGTGCCGCCGGCGAGCAGGCTGAAAAGCAGCCCGCCGATATAACCCACGACGGAAAAAACGATGGCGAGATTCCGCTCGAGCGCGCGCATATCCGCAGCGTCCTTTTTTATATGCGCAACGGGGTATGCCAAAAGCGGCAGCACCGTAAGGCAGAAAACGCCCACGATATAATGCAATATTGACGGAAAGGCGTCGGGTCGGGCAAACAGAAGTATCGTCAGCAGCGCAAAGGCCATGACGGGCGGTACGGTTATGTATCTGACGATCAGTGCCGATTTTTTCATACGTTTTCCTCCGGGCAGTGTGTTGTATCATAAAGAGTACCGGGGCAGCCGTGCCGGCAAAAGAAACGCCCGGACGCTATATAGATTTTACTACGTCAGGGCGTTTTGGCAATAAACATTGAGTAAATAATTGTTTAATTTTGTATATCGCTTTGCTTATTGACGCGGCAGCGCGCGCCGCCGCGTTTTGTGCTTGCTTTACCTCATTATTCCGCGGCGTCGCCTTGCGCCCCGCCTGCGCCGGTCTGAGCGTCGCTCGCGGCGGACACGGAGCCCTCCACAATGCCGGACACGTCATACATCATGTCCGTGCTGCCTACCACGCTCGGGACCTTGCCGTCCCATACGTCATAGAACCTGTTGCGCAGTATCTCGTCAGTGATGGAGTCTGCGACTATGCGGTTCGCCTCCGCCTCTGCGTTGGCGGCTATGAGCTTTGCGTCAGCCTCGCCCTGCGCCTCTGTCTTTTTGACCTGCGCATCGGCCTCGGCCTTTTCAAGAGCCTTTTTATTGACGACCTGCTGAGTCTCGTATGCGAGCTGCGCGTTCTGCTTTTCGGCTATGGCTGCGTTATACGACTCGTCAAAGTCCACGTTGCCAATGACTACCTTGTTCACGATCACGACCTCGTCGCCGTACTTGCTGTCGAACGAGGACTGAAGCATCTCCTGAGCCAGAGGCTCGATTATGCTTCTGTTGGTCGCGTCGACTGCGGTGAGCTGCTTGGACGCGGACTTTATGGACGACGCGACGAGCCCCTGACTGACGAGGGTATTGCGGTAGTCGCTGACGTTTGCATATATCCACGCGGACTTAAGCGGGTTTATCTGATAGGTCACGGTCACGTTCTCATAGTATATGGCCGTCCGCTCGCTGGTCTCGCTCCATATCTGCTCGCTGTAGGTGACGTCCTGCTGCTTGTTGTTGACCTTTTCTATAGTCTGTATATAAGGTATCTTGAGGTTGAAGCCCGGCTGCACCGTCGCCTGGCTTATCTGCCCGAAGGTCGTCCGCACTCCCGAGAAGCCCGTCGGTATGACGGTAAAGCTCAGGCAGAGCGTGAGTATGACGAATACCGCTATTATGCACGCGACCACTATCCGTCCCGGACGCGCCTTCTTTCTCACGATACGCTCTCCGTTCTTGTCGATATTGATGTTTTTAGTAAAAAAGCTCATGTTATTTCACCTTTCGTGTCGTTTCCCCATCGCGCCCCCGCGCCTGTCGTTTCTTCGCGCGTATTGTCGATGTATTAAAAATATACCACCGTTTTGCGCGGATAAACAAGAAGGAGGGGTGGTTCTTTTTGTGATTTAGCATCAAGTATTTGCAGTTTGATATAGTCAGAAAACAAATAGAGACCTTAACATAACATTCCATGTAAAGAAGAAAAAGCACAGTTATATTTTAGTAATATACTAATAAATGTCTGATTTTTGTTGAAATATAGTACCAAATGAGAAATAATGTGCTGGCGTATGGGTTGAACCGACGGGGAGAATTGTCTACGTCAAAATGATAAGTGCGTGTAAAACATGCTAAAACGAACAAGTCATAAAGGAGAATCAAATAGAAGAAACAATAATCTTGACAAAGGAGAATGAAATGGATATGCTGTAACTAAATATTGGTACTGGGAGAAGCCGAATGAGCGATGTTGAAAAAATACTAAACAAAATGAAGACCAACGCTCGAAATATACCGTACAGAGATGTTATCAAGGTGTTAAAAAGTTTCGGATTTAATGAAGTCCCGCGAGGAAGAACATCAGGATCAAGTGTTGCCTTCGCGGATATGGATAAAAACATTATATCGTTCCACAAGCCACACCCTGAAAAAGAAGTGCCGATTGGAGCTATAGTAAGCATAATAAATCATCTGAGAGATTATGGATATGAAGTATGAAAGGAGAATACAACGATGGGAGAGGTAATGACATACAAAGGTTATTGTACTAAAGTGACTTATGATTCCGGAACGAATGAGCTTATCGGAAAAATTGAAGATATTAACGATTTGATCTTATTTTCAGAGAAAAACGTTGATGCTTTTAGAATTGCTTTTGAAGAATCCGTAGACGATTATCTTGAGACCTGTAAGCTTATCGGAAAAGAACCACAAAAGGTTTATTCAGGCCAGTTCAACGTCAGGATATCGTCGGAGCTGCATAGAAAGGCGTGTGCGGAGGCAAGAAGATCTGGTATTACACTTAATGCTTATGTATCAGAAGCGATAAAAGAAAAAGCAGAGAGAAAACTTGACGAAGCAACGAATAATGCGTGTATGAGTAAACAGTGGTCAAGAGCATTTAATACTTCTCCTGATCTATGGAATAAAGATATGATTTCAAAAAAAGTATATGCAGGATATCAAAGCTAAGGAGAAAGATTATGGAAGAGACAAATATTCGTAAAAAGATAATTATTGATGGGGATATTGAATTACAAAGCGTAAAATACAGTAATTTAGAACAGGATGAATGTGGTGGAGACGATGTTCTAAAAGCTTTTGATTCTTTTGAAGTTAAAGAAGACGGGGGATCTTTAACATTTTATGTTTCTAGGAATATAATTTGTACTAATGTAGTGGAAATCAAAGCTGTGGCAAAGCGTAGGTATAGGTATGCTGAGGAGATAAATGAAGAAGAAAGAAGGACTTTGATTGAGCAGATAAAGAAGGACGAAAAGGCTATATCTGAATTATGCTCGGAAATGGAGGCAAACCTGTCACTGTTAATCGCTCAGATAACCTCGTTTTCCGGGTTATGCCCACTAATAACACCGCCATACTTCTTGCCCGAATAACAACAGAGTCTCAAGGAGCGCTTATGCGCTCTTTTTATTACGGAGAACAAAAAACGTAATGATGCTATGAGTATATAAGTGAACAGGAGAGAACAGATGATATCAATAACGCTCGAAGCTTATACTGATGAGGAAGAATAGGATAACCAGAGATAATGTACAATAGATTGCGCAAATTGAAATAGGCACCGAGAAAAAGGAGGACAAAGGTG
>CAYVOZ010000223.1:0-3983 GCA_964453325.1 uncultured Christensenellaceae bacterium
AACGTGAGCTTTGAGCACGTCTGCTTCTCGTACGACGCGGAAAAGCCGCTCATACAGGACCTCAATATAGAGGTCAGAGCGGGGCAGAAGGCGGCTATCGTCGGCCCGACAGGCGGAGGCAAGACCACGATAGTCAACCTGCTCATGCGCTTCTACGACGCGGACAGCGGCAGGATACTCCTTGACGGGCAGGACATCCGCGATATGGACAGAGCGGAGCTCAGGAGCGCGTTCAGCATGGTGTTGCAGGACACATGGCTGTTCTCGGGGACGATATATGAAAATATAGCCTACGGAAAGCCCGGCGCATCAAAGGAGGAGGTATACGAGGCCGCCCGCCGCGCGCATCTCGACTATTTTATAGATACGTTAAAGGACGGCTACGATACGCTGATAAACGAGGAGTCCTCGAATATATCCGGCGGACAGAAGCAGCTTCTGACGATAGCCCGCGCGTATCTTGCGGACAGGAGCATACTGATACTCGACGAGGCCACGAGCAACGTCGATACGCGCACGGAGATACTCATACAGAACACCATGGATGAGCTCATGCAGGGCAGGACGAGCTTTGTCATTGCGCACCGGCTCTCCACCATAGTGGACGCAGACGTTATACTCGTCGTGGACGGCGGCAAAATAGTCGAGCAGGGCAGACACGAGGAGCTTTTGGCGAGGAACGGTTTTTACGCGGAGATATACAACAGCCAGTACGAGCTGCTGAAGTAGGCGCATGCTTACGACTGTAAAAAATGTGTTTTGACCGCTAAAACAGTGGTATACTTAGAACATAAGGAAAACAAAGGAGAGTTTAACGATGCTCAGAAGCAGAGATTATAAGCTTATAGCCAAGGACAGACTTAACGGAAAATGGGGGATATCCCTGCTCGTGACCTTTATAGCGAGCGTGCTCGGTGCGGCGGGGAGCTCGGCGCCCACCTTTACCTATACCTTCAACAACGAGAACACGCCGGAGTTTTTCAGAGGCTTTTTCTCTAACCCGATACTGACAGGTGCATTTATCACGGCAGCCGCCGTCGGTGTGATCGCTGGTATAGCGCTACTCGTGGTAGGCAGCGCGATAGAGCAGGGACACAATGTATACTATCTCGACCTCTTGAGACGCGAGCCTGCGGGAGTGCCTACGCTGTTTTCCCGCTTTAAATACATCGGCAAGGCGTTCGGACTTAGAATGTACATGATGCTGTTCGTTTTTCTTTGGTCGCTGCTTTTCGTGGTTCCGGGTATAATCGCGGCATACAGATATGCAATGGCGACGAGGATACTCGCGGAGGATCCGTCAAAGGGCATACGCCAGTGCGTAGAGGAAAGCAAGGCCATGATGTACGGAAACAAGGGCAGACTGTTCGGACTGCATATGAGCTTTATAGGCTGGGTGCTGCTCGGAGCGCTTACGCTCGGCGTGCTGTATCTGTGGATCAGTCCGTGGATGATGGCTGCGGATACCGCGTTTTATCTCGACCTTGTGGGTCAGCTGCCCGAGGGGCGCGGTTTTTACGGCGCGGGTGCGGGACCGGCGACAGGCGCAGGCCCGGAGGCCGTCTGACTATTCGCTCTCTATGAGGCCGATATCCTTCATGCGGTCGGCCTCTCCCGAGACAACGAGCTCTAAAAGCGCTGAAGTAATGCGCGCGTCATATTGATCCTCAAGCTCACGAAGCTCCCTTGCTGCCGTGAGCTTGTCTTTTTTTATGTTATAGGGGCGCTCGCTCGTCATGGCGTCAAAGGAGTCCGCGACGGCTATGAGCCGCGAGCCGAAGTTTATCTCGTCCCCCTTAAGGCCGTCGGGATAGCCGCTGCCGTCCAGCCTTTCATGGTGACTGCGTGCTATGTTTGCCACATTTTCCTTGTATTTGGACAGAAGTATCTGCGCGCTGCCCTCGGCGTGTCTTTTTATGTATGCATACTCGTCGGGCGTGAGCCTGCCCTTTTTCTTAAGTATCTCGTCGGGCACGACGCATTTGCCTATATCGTGGAAAAGCGCGGCGGTCACGAGGTCGTCGTATACCACGTCCGCGGCGGTGCAGCCCAGCGCCTCGTAAAGCCTTACGGTATAGCGCATGACGTTACGGGAATGCGTGAGCGTGCAGTGGTCCTTTTTATCGATCTCGAGCATCTGCTCGTTGAGGTTTTCGTAATAGCCGAGCATGCCCTCGAAGAGAGGCGAGTTCGATACATAGAGTATATCCGCCTCCTCCTGCACGCTGATGCGAAGGTCCTCCGTGAGCCCGCCCGCGGTAAAGCTCTCGCCGGGCGAAAGAGGCGCGTCGCCCTCGGGCAGATGCAGCGTAAGGCGGCCCTTTAAAAGATAAAAAAATTCTATGGAATCGGGGTCGTCGGCAGGCGATATCCACATATTGGACACCACCTTACAGTGCTGGACCATTATTTCAAGGTCGTTGTGCTTTACGAGAAGCTCCAACAGCGCGCCGGGGCTGCCTACGGAAACGAGCCCGTCTTCTTTGCTTATAATGCGTATTCCTTCCATGATACTTTTATAACCTCATATTGTCGGGCGTGTCGGACACGGGTATTTGGCATTTCGGTGTATATAAAACTATAGCATACTGCCCGTCTGAAATCAATCCGGCGGAAATTACAAAAAAAGGTGTTATTTCTTGCGGAGGTTTGTTACAATTAAATAACACCGAAAGAGAAGAAATATATACAGTATTTCTGCTTCGCTTTATCACAATAAAACACAGTATCAGGAGGGCGTCATGGAAGATAATACAAGCATTGTGACCGAGGAGAAGAGCACCGTATCCGCAACAGGACCGAAAAAAGAGGAGCCAAAGAACAAGAAGGAAGAAAAGACGGAGCCTGCGGCGACGCTCGACGCGGAGGCCATAGAGGAACAGAAGCAGACAAAAATAATGAAAAAACAGCTGCGCGCGACGCGCTTCAACAATGCTTCGCGCATAGTGATACTGCTCATAGTCGTCGTCATGGCGGCGGTGCTTTTCCCGAGCCTTGTAAGGATAAACAACATGGTGACAAAGCTGGACGGCATCGTGGACGACGTATCCGTTATGACAAAGGAGCTTTCCGCCATAAAGTATGTAGAGATAGCCGATAAGCTGCAGACCACGGCCGACGGACTCGCGGAGCTCGATTTCGAGGGTATGTCAAACGATCTGTCGGAGACCGCCCTGACTGCGCAGACGGGCATAACCGAGGCTATGGGCAAGATCGACGAGATGGACATAGAGGGACTTAACAGCGCTGTGGCAGAGCTGCAGGTCGCTGTAAAGAGCTTAAACGACGTTACAAAGATGTTTCGCCGCTAAAACGCGATAGAACGCAACGGAGGTATATATGCAGCAGAATAACGGTATGGATCTCGACATAATCGAGCCCGGCCAGCCCGCAGAGCAGCTGCAGCCCGGGCCGCAGCAAGACTCACAGCCGCAGCAGCCGGAGACCAAGACCCGGAAGCAGCCGAAGATCAAGGAGCCTGTGCCGGACACTCACGAGGCGAGGGTGGAGACCCTGCTTAAAAAGCAGCTTCGCTGGACGAGAGTATGCGGCATAGCGCTTGCGCTCATGCTCACGATCATAATAGTGCTGGCGGCGGCGGTGATACCCGACGTCGTGATCATAGGCCAGACTGTGAAGAAGATAGACGTTATAGCCGACAACATAAACGAGCTTTCCGGGGAGCTCAAGAGCCAGGACGTAAAGGATATTGCGACCAACTTAAGGATCGTATCAGAGAACCTTTCGGAGATAAACTGGAGCGAGATCGTGACGGATATCGACAAGGTCGTTATAACGGCGGAGACGGGCATCGCAGAGGCGACAAAGTCCATCGAGGAGCTCGATATAGAGACCCTCAACAGCGCCATAGCCGACCTTAACGAGGTGGTCAAGCCGCTGGCGAAGTTAGTGGGAGCGTTCAGCTGATGTTAGTGTAAAATAGTTCTGGGGTTTTGGAGAAAACGAAGTGAGCAGAACTTTGA
>CAYVOZ010000224.1:0-3977 GCA_964453325.1 uncultured Christensenellaceae bacterium
CTCCGCGACGTCATTTAGCTCAAAAAGCTTCAGCATAGTTTCATAGCTGTTGCCCTCGACGTATATTTCGTCCCCGCTGTCCTTTTGCAGTATAACGTATGTGGTAATGACAGACGCTGCGGAAAACACCAACGCTATGACTACGCACAAAAGAATGATCTGAAATTTACTCATACTTGTTTTTCTCCATAACAGCCTTAATGTGCCGGAGTATGCTTTCTCCTTTTATTGCTTTCCTGCAGTCTTTCCTTTCTCCTGTCCGCACGCTCGCCCGCGCGCCTCCTGATCTCCTCACTGTCCTCCTCGAGTCTCCTTGAAGATGGCTCTCCGTCCGGCCTCTTCGGCAATGCCTTGGGCTGCGCGTCAGGCGCTTCGTCAAACGCTGAGCCTTGAAGATCGTATTTTTCGGGAGCGTCGTTTCGCACGGTATCCAGTCTTCCGGTCTCAGCGGGAGCTATTGCTCTTCTTTCCACGCGGCGTCTCTCCGGCACGCCGTCCTTTATTCTCTCCGAGGCTACTTTTTCAGACGCCCTGTGCAGCTCCTCTGCGGTAACCGTGACCGTCTCACCGGCCTTTACGGTCCTTGACCGTTCTATGAGCTCTCTGAAATCCTCGGGGATATCGTCATTCCCGTTTTTGCTTCCGCTGTATTCAAGCGTATAGCCTGCCTGTTGTGCGGGGGTACGTTCTCCTCTTTTTCCCTCTATTTCAAGATCGCCAAAGCTGCGCGCCGGACGTGCGGGCATTGTGTCCTCTGTCCCGGCCTTCTCGCTATACGACCCGGCTCCCGGGTCGTCGGCGTTGTAGTCGTCATGATCGTTGCTGTCGTTGTATTCGTTATACTCGTCATATTCGCCGTATCCGTCGTATCCTGTATCGGAATACTCCCCGTCGGTATCGCCGTCTCCGTCGTACATCCGTTTTTTGAGTCTGGACAGTGACGAGCCTGTAAATATTACGATTATCAATAATATGATGAGCAGCGTCACGAGCGCTATGACCAGAATGAAAAACTGCGTGTCGTCGAGCACCCGCGCAACAAATCCCTTGGGTTCCTCTGTCGGCTCCGGAGTAGGTTCAACGGTCGGCTCGGGAGTGACGGTCACCGTGACCTCGACCGGTACCTCTACCTGCTCTGTGATCACTCTTTCGACATATCTCTGCATCGTGTTCTGCTGTGAATCGTATATATAGAATTCAGGCTCCGCCCCGCCCCGCGACGCATAAACGAGATAGCAGCCTTCGTTTTCTCCGTCAAAGCTCCATGCCTTCACAGGTACGTCCTTTATCTCGAGCTCTATCGGAGAAAACCCCTTCGGCGCTTCGTCGGCACTCAAAAACTCGTATGCTTCTCCATCCGTCTTATAGCCCGTGTATTCGACGTACCCGGCCGCAGTCCTTACATAAAAGCCCTTTTCGCCGTCCGGAGCCTCGAGATAGACGAGCGTAAATCCGTCCGCAGAAGCGCACTCCACGTCCCTTCCGTCTATCTGTATCTTGCTTTTCTCGGAGCCCTCCGGCAGCTTTATCTTTTTCAGGCTCGTTATGACCTCCATGACCGTACCGTCCGAAAGCGCTACCGAAAGCCCCGCAGAAGCGGTCGCTGTAGCGGTCGGCTTCGCGGTCTTTTTCGCCGAAGACGAGGGCTTTGCTGTCTTTGTAGCTGTAGCTGTGGGTTTTGCGGTCTTCGTCGCCGTCGCAGCGGGCTTTGCCGTTGCGGTCGCAGCGGCTGTGGCTGCGGGAGTCGTTACCGGCGGCGCTGCGCCCGCAATGCTCACTGTCTTTGAAGCTCCCGAGGTCCCGAGCGAGACTCCCTCCCAGTTAATAAAAAGGGAGGTCGATACGGACAGAGCCGCATCGCCGCCTGCTGTCGCCTTTAGCTGTACGTTGATAGACAGAGAAGATACCGTGCTCGACGCATAGGGCGCGAGCCTTATACTGCCGTCCGCTACTTTGTTTGCCGATCCGTCACAGCTCACAAACGTGAGTCTCGACGCATCGTATGAAAGCGTACCCTCATAACCGAAAATATTCTCGCCGCTGCAGGTCACGGTAACGTTTACGTTATCGCCCACGTTCACCGGCGAGGTTGCGCCTATAGAAACGCTGCCCTCGGCATATGCGCAAACAGGGAACACCGTGAACGTCAATACCATACATATTAAGACCGTAACAGCTTTTACTGATCTCTTCTTAAGCATTCATTTCTCCGATAAAGCTATCAAAACAAACCCAGGGAGGCCACTATCACTGTAAAAAGCATACCCGTCGCGAGTATGATGCATATTATGGCTATGATAACTCTTTGTAATGTTTTCTTCTTCACCGTATAATTCCCGTCTGACTTCTATTCAGAATAACACTATATATAGTATCTTTTCTACGGTTTTTTGTCAAGTTTTGCGGCATTTTGAGGCAGTCATTACCACATACATTTACAGTCCGTTAATAACATTTAACATTTCGGAATAAAACTAAGAGCGCGCAGCTTTTCTCGCCGCGCGCCCGATAAAGTTTTTTCTTTATTACTTGTTGATTTGGCTCATGACCTCGCCTACAAAGTCGTCTTCTCTCTTCTGAAGGCCCTCGCCCATCTCGTATCTCACGAAACGGACTACGTTGAATTCGCCGTTTATCATCTTGCCTACCGTCAGGCTGTCGTCCTTAACGAACGGCTGCTCTATAAGGCAGACTTCTTTATAGTACTTCTGAATGCGTCCGACGATCATCTTTTCGATGATGGCTTCGGGCTTGGGCTTGGGCTCGTTAAGAGCCTGTACGCGGATGATCTCCTTCTCGTGCTCGACCACGTCAGAGGGAACCTCCTCCTTCACGATGTAGAGCGGCTTGGCCGCTGCTATCTGCAGCGCTATGTCGTGCATCTTGACCATATCGGGCTTCTTGTCGGCCTGTACGAGCACGCCGATCTTTCCGCCGAGATGGATGTAGCTGTCTACAAAGCCCTCTATTCTCTCAAAGCGGCGAATGCTTATCTTCTCGCCTATCTTTGCGACGGAGTTGCTTATAAGGCTCTCCACCGTGCCGTCCTCGTATGCCGAAGCCATCAGAGCCTCAACATCTGCGGGTGCGGTCTCCGCTATCAGCTTTGCTATCTTTCCTACGAGCTCCTTAAAGGCGTCCGTCTTTGCGACGAAGTCCGTCTCGCAGTTCACTTCGACAACAACTCCGGTCATACCGTCCTCGGATATATAGCTGTCTACTATTCCCTCGGCGGCTATCCTGCCCGCCTTCTTTGCCGCAGCGGCAAGTCCCTTTTCTCTCAGTATATCAGCCGCTCTGTCCATATCGCCGTCAGCCTCGGTAAGAGCCTTCTTGCAGTCCATCATACCGGTGCCCGTCTGCTTGCGAAGCGTCATAACATCGTTTGCCGTAAATGCCATTTCCATGACCTCCTGTTTTTAGTATTGATTATGCGCGGGATATTATTCCTGCGGCGCTGCTTCGGTCATCTCTTTGGCGATGCCCTCTGCGTCTATTTCTTCAATTGCCTCTGCCTCTTCGGCCTCTTCGCTCACGGGCGCCTCGGTCTCCTCGGGAACGTCCTCAAGCTGCTCGCCCTGTCTGCCCTCTATGACAGCGTCAGCCATCTTTGCCGCGATCAGCTTGACCGCACGGATAGCGTCGTCGTTGCCCGGGATGGGATAATCTATCTCGTCGGGATCGCAGTTAGTATCTACTATGGCTACGATCGGGATCTTTAACGAATGAGCCTCTGCTATGGCTATGTGCTCTTTTCTGGGGTCTACCACGAACAGCGCGCCGGGAAGCTGAGTCATGTTGCGTATGCCGCCGAGGTTTTTCTCTAACTTTTCTCTCTCGTGGCAGAGCTTTATGACCTCTTTTTTGGGCAGCAGTGCAAATTCGCCCGTCTCTTCCATTCTGTCGATGGCGTTCAGACGGTCTATTCTCGTGCGGATGGTCTTAAAGTTGGTGAGCATTCCGCCGAGCCATCTGTT
>CAYVOZ010000225.1:0-3969 GCA_964453325.1 uncultured Christensenellaceae bacterium
AGATCTTCGCATTGCCTGCGGTACAGGAACTGGTGGCTGCGGCTATGGAGAATCCGGATGTGTCCTTTGTTGTACCCGAGGAGAACGGAAATATTTTCGTTGACAGCATTGTAGTTATGAAGAATACAAAGAACATGGAGGCCTGCTGCCGCTTTATAGATTATTTATGCTCGCCCGAGGTTTGTGCGCGCAATTCGGAATACATAGGCTATTCCGTACCCAACAGCGAGGCGTCCAAGCTCGTTGACGAGAGCCTGAGCAGCATTCCCGGCTATATAATAGACCCGGAGACGGCAAGCCGCCTGTCCTATTTCAGGGATCTCGGAGATGCTCTCGAGCTATATAACGACGTCTGGATGAAGGTAAAGACCGCGGGCAATTAAACCCGAACAACAGACGTGAAGACGCAAAAACGCGCCGCCCGGCATAATACCGGGCGGCGCGTTTTTGCGTACTGTCTTTATCACTTTAGCCAGACCTGCGTGCAAAAGAGTATGAACGCGAGATAGACGAGTATGAATATGCCGCCTATGAGCAGCATCGCCTTTACCATGCCCCATACCGCGGCGCGCGTTTCGCTGCGCGACAGTCTCTCGGGCGGTGCGGAGCTTTCGCTTTTAGCCGCCGAGGCTTCGGAGCGGGGAGCATACCACGGCATGCCCTCCACGTTCATAGGGGCTATTACGCGTCCGTCGTCTTCGGGGTCAAATCGCTTTTTGTGCATTTTTCTCTTCCGCCTTTATGGCTGCCATAGCTTCCTCGGCACGGGCCGTGCGCTCGCTGTCGTTATACAGATGGCAGGAGCAGAAGTGGCCGGGAGTTATCTCCGCCGACTCGGGAACGGCATAGGAGCAGACCTCCATGCAGCTATCGCAGCGCGTGTGGAACTTGCAGCCGCGCGGGGGATTGGCAGGGGAGGGCAGACTGCCCTTGAGCACTATGCGGTTCATCTGCGCATCGGGATCCGGCACGGGTATGGCGGAAAAGAGCGCCTTTGTATACGGGTGCAGAGGATTGCCGAAAAGCTCCTCCGTTTCCGCAAACTCCACGAGGCTGCCGAGGTACATGACGCCGACCGAGTCGGATATATGCTCTACGACGGACAGATCGTGAGAGATGAACAGATACGTAAGGCCGAAATCCTTTTGCAGCTCGCGCAGCAGGTTTATTATCTGTGCCTGTATAGAGACGTCGAGTGCGGAGACCGGCTCGTCGCAGACTATGAAGTCGGGATTCAGAGCAAGTGCGCGCGCTATGCATATGCGCTGTCTCTGACCGCCGGAGAACTCGTGAGGATAGCGGTCCTTATGATATTCCTGAAGGCCGCAGGCTCTCATTATCCGGGAAATATAGTCGTCGAACTCGGAGGGCGGCACGATATTGTGCTCGCGCACGGCCTCGCCGATTATCTCGCCGACAGGTATACGCGGCGAAAGGCTGGAGTAGGGGTCCTGAAAGACGATCTGCATACGCGGACGTAGGCGCCTAAGCTCCTCCTTTGAAAGCTTGAAGATATCCTGTCCGTCAAAGTGAACCTCGCCGGACGTCTTCTCGAGCAGACGCAGTATCGTGCGTCCGGCTGTGGATTTTCCGCAGCCGCTCTCTCCGACGAGCCCCATGGTCTTGCCGCGCTGTATCTTAAAGGATATACCGTCGACGGCGCGCACGTTGCCAATGGTGCGTCTGAAAAAGCTCGACTTTATAGGGAACCATTTCACGAGGTCCTTGACCTCTATTAAGGTGTCGTTCTCCACGGCAGGAGTTTTGTCATTCATGTTGTCCATTTCACAGCTCCTCCACATTCACGGATTTCGGGAAACGCAATACCTCGCCCTCGCTCTCAAAGCGCCAGCAGGAGACTATATGCGAATCGCTTATGCGTATCTCCGGCGGATACTCGCCCGCGCACTTATCGCAGTGCGCCTCGCAGCGGTCACGGAAATAGCAGTAGTTGGGCATGTTTACCGGATTGGGAACGCTGCCGGGGATGTTATAAAGCGCGTCCACCTTTTTACCGACTACCGGCTTGGACTTCATAAGGCCGATCGTATAGGGATGGCAGGGATGATGGAAAATGTCCTCCGTCGTACCCTTCTCGACGACTCTGCCGGCGTACATGACGACGACGTAATCTGCCATATTGGCTATGACGCCGAGGTCGTGCGTTATGAGGATTATGGAGCTGTTTATTTTGTCCTTGAGCTCCTTTAGAAGATCGAGTATCTGCGCCTGTATGGTCACGTCGAGCGCCGTAGTGGGCTCGTCGGCGATTACGAGCTCGGGTGAGCAGGCGAGTGCCATGGCTATCATGACGCGCTGTCTCATGCCTCCAGAGAGCTCGTGAGGGTACATGCGATATACGCCGTCGGCGTTGGCTATTCCGACGAGCGAAAGCATCTCTATGGAGCGAGCCTTGATGTCTTCCTTTGACATGTCGGTGTTGTGCAGCTTTATGACCTCGTCTATCTGCATGCCGCAGCGGAAAACGGGGTTAAGGCTCGTCATGGGCTCCTGGAATATCATGGAGACCTTGTTGCCGCGTATCCTGAGCATCTCTGAGGTGGGCGTGTCCACGATGTTATAAGCGTTTCCGCCGCCTATATTGAAGCGGATCTCGCCGCCCACCGTCTGTCCCTGCGGACGCTGCAAAAGCTGCATGAGCGAGAGACTGGCGACGCTCTTTCCGCAGCCGCTTTCGCCGACTATGCCGACTACACTGCGCTTTGGGACCTCAAAGCTGACGCCGTCCACGGCCTTTACGGTGCCGACGTCCGTAAAGAAGTACGAGCAGACGTTGTCAAACTCGACTACGTTATTGTCGTCGTGCATCTTGACGGTATACTTAGACGGATCGGAGCTGTTATCTGCGCGCTGCTTTTCGAGCCGCCTTGTGAGCCTGCGGTTAAAGCGCGTTATCTTGTGCGATTCCTTACCGGATATATACGCTGATTTATTCTTTCTTGCCATTTTCTTATACCCCCTTACTGCTTCATCTTCGGGTCGAACGCGTCTCTCAGACCGTCCCCCACGAAGTTGAATGCAATGACGGTCAGGCAGATCAGCAGCCCGACAGGAATCCAGATATAGGTATACTTTATCATGCTCTCGGACGATGCCGTAACAGAGTTGATCATCGTGCCCCAGGTTGCCAGCGGATGCTTGACGCCCAGGCCCAGGAACGACAGCGTGGACTCCGTAATGATAACCGAGCCCAGGCCCATCGTCGCATTGACGATCAACTGCGGCATGACGTTTGGCACCAGATGCCGTGCGATGCGCCGCCGCGCCTTCATGCCCGTTGCCTCCTGCGCAACCATGAACTCCTGCTCACGCAGCGACAGGATCTGCCCGCGGACCAGCCGCGCGATAGCCGCCCAGCCCAGTATGCCCAGTATGACCATCAGCCAGATCAGCCGCTGATACGGGCTCATCTTGATCGCGTCAAAGAACGCGCCCATGATAATCAGGATCGGATACGTCGGGATACAGTAGAAGATATCCACCAAACGCATAATCAGCGTATCCACCCAGCCGCCGAAGAAGCCTGCCATACCGCCCATGATAACGCCCAGCACCATCTCCATCACGACGACCACGAAGCCGACCATCAGCGAGATCCGCCCGCCGTACATGAGGCGGATGAACACGTCGAATCCAGACGTATCCGTGCCAAGCCAATGGGCGGCGGAGGGCGGCGCTTTGAAGTTCACGGTGGACAGCGATTCGTCGTAATAATCGTATACCTTGCCGTCCGGAGCGGGGAATTCGGCGGTGGTGACCATGGCCGACACGCGCTCGATCTTGAATACCTGCAGCTCGCTATAGCCCCAGGTAGCGTCCACAATGACGGGGCCCAGGAAGGAAAACAGGAACACAAAGATCACCATGCAGAGCCCGATTACCGACAGCTTGCTTCGGAAAAAGCGCTTTGCCACCATGCGTCCCGGAGACATAACCTGAAAGTTTTCC
>CAYVOZ010000226.1:0-3952 GCA_964453325.1 uncultured Christensenellaceae bacterium
AGTACGACGACGGCGCCCTCGGCCTTTTCTCCGTCGGGCGCGGGCTCCGGAAAAAGGGAGTCGTCCGCCATGAGCGCTTCCGTATGCTGCTGAAGGTCCTCGTCGAGTCCGGTGTATATCCTGTAGCCGCCTGTCAGAAGCTCGAGCATGGATATGCCGAGCGTCTCCGCCGCCTCCGTGAGCGCGGCGTCCGTATAATAGCCGTATTTGTACCCGCGCGTATCGGCCGTAACGTTTAGCTCCTCGCCCAGAGCGTCGCGGTATTCGCGCTCGGTGAGATAGCCGTTTTCATACATGCCCATGAGCACGGCGTTTCTGCGCTGAAGGCACTTTTCTTCGCCCGGAGCGTAGCGCGAGGGAGCCTTAAGCGAGCCCGCGAGCGCTGCCGCCTCTGATACGCTGAGCTCCGAGGCGTGCTTGGAAAAGTAAGTGAGCGACGCCGCCTCTATGCCGTATGCCCCGCTGCCGAAGGAGACGGTATTGAGATACAGCGAGAGTATTTCATCCTTTGTATATACGCGCTCTGTCATTATCGCCATCATTATCTCGTTTAGCTTGCGGTCGAGCGTCTTTTCCGCCGAAAGCGAGGAGGAGCGCACCAGCTGCTGGGTTATGGTGCTCGCGCCCTCCTTAAGGCTGCCGGTGCGTATATTGCTGAGAAGCGCGCCCGCCATGCGCACGGGATCGAAGCCCTTGTGAGTATAAAAGCGGTTGTCCTCTGTGGATATGAAAGCGTTTATGACGTGCGCGGGCAGTGTGGCCGCGTCTACGGCCCGCCTGTCCTCGCCGCCGTCGAGACACAGATACTCCGCGTCCTCGGAGTTATAGAGCACGAGCGAGAGCTCTGAATCCGCAAGCACGAGAGGGTCGAATTTCTTCCATTCCTCTAAGCTCAATATATAAGCAAGCCCTGCGGCCAGCGATATAAACATCAGCACGGCGAGGGACAGCAGAGAGTATTTTAAAATGGACAGAAATTTATGCTTATTTTTTTTTCGCAACGCAAGCTCCGCCGTTATCTGTATTTCTTTTTGTAGTCTGTCCGCGGAAAAATAAAAACACGCATTTAAATAATGGTATATAAGACAGCGGCAGCATATTCCGTTTTCATCAAAAGCTCCCTGTTTTCGGCAAAAGCAGACGAATAATTTCAAAGGAAGCGACAAGCCCGGCGGTGAAATCTATGTAGGCGAGTCAAAATCGGGCATGCGCCGGAATGCGGGATCGCGTTTCGGACGCCCGGAAATTTTTTTACGGGAGCGGCGTACTATGGCGGAAGAGGTTGCGTTTGTTTTAAAGGGAGAGATAGACCATCACAGATCAAAGGAGCTCAGAAAGGAGCTGGACATGCTCATTGAGACGATGCGCCCGCGGCGGCTCGTGCTGGATTTCAGAAACGTCACGCTCATGGACAGCTCGGGCGTGGGACTTGTGCTCGGCAGGTATAAGAAATTGAAGGAGCTCGGTGGGACGGTATGCGTAAAGCGCGTGAACAGGCAGATCGACGCCGTACTTAAGGTATCGGGCGTATATCAGGTCATTTCAAAGGTTTGAAAACGGAGGAGAAACGTGGAAAACGAAATGGAGGTCAGATTCTCCGGGGTATCCCGGAACGAAAGCTTTGCACGGGTGTGCGCCGCGGCATTTGCCGCACAGCTCGACCCGACGCTCGAGCAGGTCGCGGACATAAAGACCGCGGTATCCGAGGCGGTGACGAACGCCATAGTGCATGCGTATCCCAAGGGCGGCGGCGAGGTCGTCATGCGCGCACGCACGGACGGAAAATCCGTATCGATAGAGATCGAGGATACGGGCGTGGGCATAGAGGACGTGGCCCGCGCGAGGACGCCCTTTTATACGCGCTCTCCGGGGGACGAACGCAGCGGCATGGGCTTTACCGTCATGGAGGCTTTTACGGACAGCCTCGAGGTCTATTCCGAGCCGGGTAAAGGGACCCGCGTCGTCATGACAAAAATCATAAGGCCTTGAGCGAGCTTTTGGCGCACGAGCTTACGCTCGAGCTCATCAAAAGCGCGCAGCAGGGCGACGGGGAGGCGCAAGAGCGGCTGATATGCTGCAATCTGGCGCTTGTTAAGAGCATAGTCAGGGGGTATCTCGGGCGAGGCGCGGAGTATGACGACCTTGTGCAGATAGGCAGCATAGGGCTCATAAAGGCCATAAAGAACTACGACAGCTCGTATAACGTGCGCTTTTCGACCTATGCCGTGCCTATGATATCCGGGGAGATAAAACGTTTTCTGCGCGACGACGGCATAATTAAGGTGAGCCGGAGCCTTAAGGAGAACTCAATAAAAGTGTTCCGCGCGCAGGAGCAGCTTAAAAACGAGCTTATGCGCGAGCCCGACCTGTCAGAGCTTTCCGAGCGGACGGGCATGAGCGCGGAGGACATAACCGAGGCAATGGAGGCCGTGCGCGAGCCCGTATCGATATATGAGCCAGTGTATCAGGACAGCGCACACACGGCATATCTTTTGGAAACGCTGCCGTCCGACGTGAATCAGGAGGCGAGCCTATTAGACTCCATGCTTTTAAAACAGCTTTTGGATTCGCTCGGGGAACGTGAGCGGCGGGTCATATTGCTGCGCTTTTTCCGTGACAGAACGCAGAGCGAGATAGCATCGGCGGTCGGCGTATCGCAGGTGCAGGTATCGAGAATAATAACAAAAACGCTTGCCAAGCTGAAGGAGCTGTCGGAGAATTGAAACGATTTTTGTTTAAAATGCAAAACCGCGGTGTATATGATAAAATATAAGGGAATTGAATACTTATATACGACACAACAGACCGGAGGTGTAAAGCGGAAAAATGATAATCGGACTGGACAGCTGGGTGTTTTGGCTCATACTCGTCGGAATTTTTGCCATAATAGAGGTGTCTACGGTGAACCTCGTGAGCGTATGGTTCGCAGGCGGCTCACTTGCGGCTCTCATCGCCTCGCTATTGGGCGCGCCCGTATTTTTACAGGTGCTGATAGCGGTGGGCGTGTCCGGAGTGATGCTCGCGCTTGTACTGATATTTAAGCCCTTTGATAAATTCAGGCACAAGCAGAACGTGGCGACGAACTCGGACAGAATGATAGGGCAGACCGGGCTGGTGCTTACGGAGATAGACCCTATAGAAGCGACGGGTACCGTAAAGGTTTTGGGTCAGGTATGGAGCGCGGTGACGCGCGGGGAGGAAAGGATAGCCCCCGACGAGCTCGTTAAGGTCCTCGGGATATCCGGAGTCAAGCTTATCGTCGAAAAGAGCGACGAAGAAAGAGAAGTAAAATAATGGAGATATGGGAGATCATACTTATAGTTGCAGCCGCTCTCGTGCTGATAATACTGTTCACGAGAAACATACGCATCGTTCCGCAGGCGAGGGCCTTCGTGCTCGAGCGTCTCGGCGGATATCATAAGACGTGGGGCGTGGGCCTGCACATGAAGGTGCCTTTTGTGGACAGGATAGCCGCAAAGGTATCTCTGAAGGAGACGTTTTTGGACTTCGCTCCGCAGCCCGTCATAACGAAGGATAACGTCACCATAATGATCGATACCGTGGTGTTCTATCAGATAACCGACCCCAAGCTTTACACCTACGGCATAACCGATCCGAAGTTAGCCATAGCGACTCTGAGCACGACCACTCTTCGTAACATCATAGGCGATCTCGAGCTCGATCAGACGCTGACCTCGAGAGACCATATAAACTCCAAGATGCGCATCATCCTCGACGAGGCGACCGACGCATGGGGCATAAAGGTAAACAGAGTCGAGCTCAAGAACATACAGCCGCCTGTGGAGATACAGAACGCCATGGAGCGTCAGATGAAGGCCGAGCGCGAGCGCAGAGAAGCCATACTTCGCGCAGAGGGCGAGAAGATGTCGCAGATACTCGTCGCAGAGGGCGAAAAGCAGGCGGCCATACTCCGCGCGGAGGCCAAGAAGGA
>CAYVOZ010000227.1:0-3919 GCA_964453325.1 uncultured Christensenellaceae bacterium
GGAATCCGCCGACTTTCTGAGCAGAGTTCTGCCCACCTCCTCGGAGCCTGTGAAGGATACTACCTCTACGTCCGGACTTGCCATGATCGCGTCTCCCACGACTCCGCCCGGTCCGGATACTATGTTGACCGTTCCCGGCGGGAAGCCCGCCTCCGTGAATATCTCACCCATAAGCTGCGTCGTTACGGGCGTCAGCGACGACGCCTTTACAACTATGCAGTTTCCTGCCGCAAGAGCGGGCGCCGCTCCTCTCGTGAAAAGGTGCAGCGGAAAATTCCACGGCGTTATTATCGCCGCTACGCCGTACGGCCTGTAGGTCACATAATCGAATATCTTTTTTCCGGGTACGTTTATTACCTCTCCCTGCAAAGCGCATATTGCGCGCGCATGATATATCAGCGCGTTTACGGAGGCCGGGATATCGATCGTGCGGGTCTCCTTCAGCGATTTTCCCGTGTTGAGGCATTCCAGCATCGCGAATTCCTCAAGTCTGCTGTTGAGCAGTCTCGCCGCCTCAAGCATGATATCGCATCTCTTTGTCGTAGGCAGACCTGACCAGACCTGTGCGTCGCTCGCCGCCTTAGCAGCCGCGATAGCTTTGTTGACGTCCTTTTCCGACGCCTTTGCCATCACGGCTATCACCTCGCCCGTAGCCGGGTTTTTGACATCAAAAGTGGCCTTGTCCTCTGCATCCACCCATTCGTTATTGATAAAAAGCTTAAATGTTCTCATGTTATCCCGTCCTTCCCTGTCCAGCCGGTTCCGGTCGCCTCGAAAGCGTTATCCGCCCAGATAGCTTTTGCGTATTGTGTCGTTATTGAGCAGGTTCTCCGCCAGATCGCTCATCAGTATGCTGCCGGTTTCTATAACATATCCCTTGTTCGCGACCTGCAGGGCTGCGTTTGTGTTTTGCTCCACGAGCAGTATGGTGACTCCGTCCTGATTGATCTTTCGTATCGTGCGGAATATCTCCTCTATGATAAGAGGGGCAAGGCCCAGCGAAGGCTCGTCCATGAGCATAAGCTTTGGCTTTTGCATAAGAGCCCTGCCGACCGCCAGCATCTGCTGCTCTCCCCCCGACAGCGTGCCTCCGAGCTGCGTCTCGCGGTCCTTGAGTCTCGGGAACAGGTTAAAAACGTACTCCAGCTCGTTTTTATAGTTCTCTTTTCTCCTCAGATATGCGCCCATTTCAAGGTTTTCTCTTACGGTCAGCTGTGAGAATATATGTCTTCCCTCGATGCAGTGCGCGATACCCATTTTGGCGATATCCCAGCTCTTCTTGTTGTTTATCCTCTCGCCCATAAAGTATATATCGCCGCTCGTGATGCCCCTTATCGTAGCGGAGACCGCCTTGAGCGTTGTGGTTTTGCCCGCACCGTTTCCTCCGAGCATAGCCACTATTTCGTGTTCGCCGACATTCAGGCTTATGCCATGGAGCGCTTTGATCTCACCGTATGAAAACGACAGGTCTTTGATCTCTAAAATATCAGACATTGACTTGACCTCCTAAATAGGCCTCTATGACCCCGGGATCGGCCTGGACCTCCTGCGGCGTGCCTTGAGAAATCATTTTTCCGTAGTTAAGGACGCATATCTCATCGCAAACATTCATGACGAGCTTCATGTTGTGTTCTACCAAAAGCACCGTGATACCGGTCGCATTGATCTTTTTGATAAGCCCGGACAGCTCTTCCTTTTCCGTAAGGTTCATTCCGGCGGCAGGCTCGTCCAGCAGCAGAAGCTCCGGCTTGCTGGCCAGCGCTCTGGCTATCTCGAGCCGTCTTTGTTCGCCGTAGGACAGACTGCTTGCAAGCAGCTCCTCTTTTCCCTTCAGATCGACAAAGGATAGTATCTCATAGCTTCTCTTTATGGATTCCGCCTCCTCCGTCCGCTTTCTCTTGGTGTGGAAAACAGAGTCAAAGAGCCCCGCTTTTGTGACGGAATGACAGCCCGTCATGACGTTGTCAAGGCAGGTCATCTTCTTGAAAAGATTGATATTCTGATAGGTCCTGGCTATGCCCATCTTGTTGATCTTATAAGGCGGCAGTCCCTGTATCTCTTTTCCCTTGAATACCACCTTGCCGTAGGTAGGCTCGTATACGCCGCTCACGATATTGAAAAGAGTCGTCTTACCCGCTCCGTTAGGGCCTATCAGTCCGAATATTTTCCCCTTTTGGACCGTGGTATCAACCTCGTTGACCGCGATGAGCCCTCCGAATTTAATAGTCAGTTTTTCAAGCGTCAGCATTGCGGCCGTCCTCCTTATTCTTTGTCGAATCAGCTATTTGCTTTTTCTTGCCCAGCTTTTTCAGTTTATTTTTAACAATGTCTATGAGCCCGACAAGTCCCGTCGGCAGGCAGAAGAGCACCAAAAGTATAAACACTGCGTACAGCAGCTGCTGATACTGAGAGAATACCTGGAACAGCTCCTTTATAAGCACGACTATGACCGAGCCGATAAGCGGTCCGAGGAAGCTTCCTATTCCGCCGAACAGCAGTATGGTCATAAACACTACGGACTGCATGCTTTGGAAGGTTTCGGGGCTTATATAGTTGACCATGCATGCATACAGGCCACCCGCAGTCCCGGTGAAGAACGCAGACAGCGCGAATGCCATGACCTTATACTTGACAGGGCTTATGCCGATACCGTTTGCAGCATGCGTATTCTCCCTTATCGCTATGAACGCGCGCCCTGTCCGGGAGTGTATAATGCTGTATTTTACGAACATTGTTATCGCCAGTATCACTATTACGAGTATAAAGAGCTTCTGATTCGTGTCCATCTCGAGCCCGAACAAACTTATATTGGGGATCTGCTTTACGCCGGCAGAGCCTCCGGTAATATCCTTGGCGGAGTTTACGAACATATATATCATTTGTCCGAAGGACAGCGTCATCAGCGCAAGAAAATGCTTCACCAGCTTTGCTGCCGGGAATGCTACGAGCACGCCCACAGCCGCCGACAGTACAGATCCGATCACCAGTGCGAGTATAGGCGTTATTCCCAGCCTTGTTGAAAGCAGCGCAGTGGTATATGCTCCTATCGCATAGAATCCGGCATGTCCGTAGGATATCTGCCCGGTATAGCCCCATACCAGATCAAGTCCGTTCGCCGCAATGGCATAAATACCGATATAGCACAATATCAGTGCAGCATAGGTTATTCTGAGCAGATAGCAGCATACAGCCGCTGCGATAAGCACTATCAGATACGTCCATTTATGTGCTTTTATGTTAGCTAAAACTTTATTCATTTGGCACCTCACTCCATGACCTTTTCTTTAAAGATTCCGTTGGGCATAAAGATAAGCACAATTATAAGCACTCCGAACGAGATCATGTCCTTATATGCCGTGGAAACATATGCCGCAATAAAGGTCTCTAAAAGCCCGAAGAGTAATCCGCCTATCATTGTTCCGTATATGTTTCCGTAGCCGCCGGCAACAGCGCCGCCGAAGGCCTTGTTTCCGATTATCGCGCCCATGGTCGAAAAAACGCTCATGAGCGGTCCCACCGTGCACCCGATAACGCCCGCGAGTATAGCGGACATTCCCCATGTGACGCCCTTGGTGCGCTGCACGTTGATCCCGAGCACGCTTGCCGCCTCGGAGTCCATAGCCGCAGCTCTCATGGCGGTCCCGAATGTGGATTTTTTCAAGAAGAAATACAAAATAAACATGCATACAATAGCCATAATCAAAACTAAAAGCTGTTCGGGCGCAATTGCTGTGTTGGATATTTTTATGAATTTCATGTCGAATATCGCGGGAAAGCTTTTTGTCTGTGAGCCCCATATGAGGCGCGCAGAGTTCTGAAACACCATGGAAAGAGCGAGCGTGCAGAGTATAACGCTTGACAGGCTGTTGTTTTTCGCCAGCAAGGGCGTTATTATGCCCGCATTCGTTCCGTATCCTAT
>CAYVOZ010000228.1:0-3911 GCA_964453325.1 uncultured Christensenellaceae bacterium
AGAATTCTGGCTGTTGTGGAATTCTACCGTCATCCAACGACCGGGTTTCAATATACGATAAAACTCGGTGAAACACTTCTCCATTAGTTGCTGATAATCAGCCAAGACCTTCCCTTGCCCAGAGCTAACGATAGCTTCGGATCGGTTATTCGTCTTGATTCTTAGCCATGCTTCCCAAATAAAACTTAATTCGGAATAATCGAGATTGCTGCCAAACGGAGGATCAGTAAATATGTAATCAATCGAATTATCCTCGGCGCTCAACTTAGTAGATGACTGGCACGATATGGCGGTCTTGCTGTTCTTAATCAGAGAGTATGCTTTCGTGAATTTTCCGAGTTTATTAATGTACGCAACATAAATGTTCGATTCGCAAGTAAGCGATGAAATATACAGTGTCCCGCTTAACGGGTTGTAAGGGAAAGAAACCTGTGGTCTGTATCGGTTTAGTTTACTCAGGTTAATCAATTGACTTGTAAACAGAATAAGCAGTTGTTCTCTGTGCTTACTGATTAAAATACGAGAATATAGATCAGACAGCGCATAAAGATTTCTACGGTCATAAAAATGATGCACATGAGTAATTCCGTACTTATCATTTCTACGACTCTCTCTACCTTCCGGCATTCGTTCAACCGGAATCCATGACTTAACCACAAGAGCATTAACTTTCTTCTGAACTTGTAAATCATACTCGTCTGGAGTTTTCATGTAACGTTTGTTCCCAACAATATACCTGATTGCAGAGAGTTTTCTCTTTATCTGAGTTACAACTGAACCAAGAAATGGGTCAATTGTACTTTCGTATGCGTTTTTGCAATCTTTTTTCTTTAATACACTTCCACAATGTGGGCATTGAAACTGCTCAGATACTTCGCCACTATATTTATCGAATGCAACATCGTAAAACGAAAATTCACTTGTACAAGATGGGCAAATGAAGATATCCGACCAGACCAGGTCTAATATACGCCCCATTATTGGATTGCCAGAAATATCGCGTTGTTCTTTACCAGAAGCATCGAGGAAGCGAGTTTGATAAATCCACTCACATTCTTGTGATGACTGGTTAATTATTCTTGTAGCTTCTTCCTGGAAATCTGTAATATTTACGGGAGTATTATAGTTGAAAGCGATAAATGTAGCAATTGGAGATAAATCACACAAGAAGGACTGTCGAAGTCCCCATTCGATGCCGGGCATTTCTTGCTCGACCTGATACTTAAACGCATCATCAGGGCAACCACATATCTGTGCCGCAACACCAGTCATTCCTGTGCCACAAAAACCGTCAAAAACTATATCACCGGGTTTTGTATAGTGGAGAATATAGCGCATAATCGCCTTATATGGCACCTTCGTATGGTAGCTGTGAGCGTTGTAGATAGGATCGCTCTTTCCTTCGCTGACATCGGCGGCAAACGGCTCGCGGTGATAGTCGTCGGTCGCTTCGTCATAGGGTGTGCCGTGCTCACGGATGAAGTCCGCGATGAACGGATTCGGGCAGGCGGTGTAATACGGAGGACGGGAGAGGGCGATGATGTCCTCGTCCTTCGCAATCGGGAAGCCTTCGATGCCGCGAACGCGGTCGATATCTTCTTTGGTGAGTTTTCTCTCTTCCATCGTTTATGCCTCCCCGGACTCGTCTTTGAATTTCGTCTTCACAACGAGCCTCGTTTTCTCTTCGTCATGCCCGCTCATGTAGCTCTCGATGAGTGCGGTCATCTTTTTCTTGAACTCTGCGGGCGTCACGGGTCCCCATGAGACCATTTCGCGCTCCATACTGTGCGGGTCAACCTCCACGCTGTCCAGCCCGGAAAGCAGCTCGTTCACGGCTGAGACGAACTCCGGCGTGATGTTCTTCGGCAGTTTCTTTGTGGATACCAGCGTGTCGATGAGTTGGCGCTTCGGCTTTGAGAGCAGCGCTTTGTCGTCGTTCAGCATTGGGTCGTCCACTGCGCTGACGATGGCGGCAGTCCACGATTCGACGAGCTTACCGAGCTGTTCCTCGATATAGTCGAGCTTTCCGGCGACGGGCTTGTCTTTATCGCCGGGTTTGTAGCCGCAGTGAGAGCAGAACGGAGAAGCCGCAAGCTCGGTGGCTGTGCATTCGTAGCAGGGCTTGAGTCCGTTCAGATGGACGTTCAGTAGCTCCTGATATTGACCGGTCGAGAGAATGTCCTGTACGCCGGTGAGTGCGCGAAGCGTGGCAAGCTGCGCACCGTCTATGATGGCTTGCTTGCGCTTCAGTCCGGCGTGGTCGAGGCGATATGCCTTGTGCTGCTCAAGGTAGAAGTTGATGTAGTCCTTCTTGAGCGCTTCGAGCTCATCCATCAGAATATCGGTATTGTAGGTGTCGTAATCAACGTCAAGCAAAGACTCGCGCATGGCGAGGTACTTGTCCTTTGCTGTCTGGAAACGTGACTTCAGCGTCGGGTTACCGCCGATCATCGTTTCGGCTGTGGCGAGGTACTGCATGATGTCGGAAACGGTCGATTTGAAGTCCTCGATGATATGGGCAATCGCCAGTGCCTCAACACCACGGGAAAGCGCGTCGAGCTTGCCGTCACTGTAGTCAAAGTTTTTAAGCTTTGCCGGTGTGCTCCAACGGCTCTGCACATCGTTGTAGAGGGTGCGCAGCGCTTCCATGTCGCGGCAGTATTTCTCCGCGAGGTTTGTCGGCACAATCTGGTCGCCCCAAAGATAGAGAGAGCCTTTGAAGAGTTTATCGTAACGGAAGGTCTCCTCGCTGAGAGCCTTACTGCGTTTGTAGAGTTCCTCCCAGCCTTTTTCCCATGTGTTCGGATTGACGATCAGTCCCTCCGGCAGGTCAATGGCATTAAACAGACGGCGTAGCAGCTGTACGGCGGGAGCCTTGGGCTTTTCAAGACGTTTGAAGTCATAGGTGACGGTCGGATTCTTGATGAACTCCTCCACATTGGATGCGTCGTAGCGTTTGTTATCAGGACCCACGAGGACACAGTTGCCGCTGTAGACAAGTGCTGTCCAGATAACTGACGTCCAGATAACGCTCAGTTTGAACTCGCTGTCCACCATATCCTGTCCGTTGAGTGAGGTCATGATGTCGGATGCGTTGAGCACACCGCCCTCGGGCAGCTTGGCAAGTCTTGAGAGGTAGTGAGATGCGTACTTGGAATGCTCCACGCTGACCTTACCGTCCAGAAGCAAGCCCAGCGATTCCAGCAGTGATGTCCCGAGCTGTGTCGCTTTACCGGCGATGGCGTTGATGGCTTCTGCCCGCATGGTCGCCTGATTGTCTTTTGTGACCGGCTTCTTGAACACAGGATAGTTCGGGTAACGGTCGTTGAAATAAGCGCTGAGTGCTTTGGACGCCACAATACTGATGACGTCGCGCACAGTAATCTCATTCATACGAGCGCCGCGCAGGTAATCAAGCACAGGCTTCTCGGTTCCGAGGTAGGAAATCTGGAAGCAGACGGTTTTGTTTTCCTCGAGGTATCGGCGCAGGTCGCGCAGCGTCGAGGTGGCACGTTTTGCGTAGGTGGAGCGGGTCTCGCCCTGTGCGGACATGGCTTCCATTTCTCTGGCACCGGCGTAGGCTTTCAGAAGCTCGATGAACTTCGGGCTGCTCTGGAAGCGGAAGTAAACCTCGTCCTTCTGCGGCTCCTCGACCGGCTTCATACCGAACAGGGGGAGCATATACACATAGAAATCCTGCGGCGGCTGCGCGGTCGGACGCTCGGTAGGCAGTCCCATAAAGAGGTAGCCCTCGCGGAAGATGTTTTTCTCCGTCCAGTTGATGCGGTACTCGTATATCTTGCGACCTGTGACGTGCTCGGTGAGCTGCAGGTCAGCGGCATCGTACATGACGGTGTAGAAATACTGATTCAGGCGGTCTTCACCGAGGAAATCCGCTTTTTCCTGTATCT
>CAYVOZ010000229.1:0-3889 GCA_964453325.1 uncultured Christensenellaceae bacterium
CTATATCCTCTAATACTTTAATTATCGTATTTTTATCTTTTGCTCCATATTTTTATTAATCCGAATTACGGCGACGACGTAGCTAACAGACAGCTCGTTATCGATAATATATACACATATTTGTCCGACATGTATGCTACATGGTCGTCACGCACGCTTATATTTTCCGTATTTGTTGTTATCTATCAAGTGCCCGTTATTGTCTGGCAGGTGGCAGACGCGGTCATTTTCGCTCTGTTGCCCGTAGCGATCTCTATCTTGACCGATTCTCTTAAAAACACAAGGCTTAATTGGTGCATCTGCGGACTTGTATTTCTCTATACGTTCCGAGACATGTCTACCGCCGGATGGATCGCCACCACAATTACGTATATATGGCCAGTAGTAGCCGGTCTGTTTGCTCTGTTGCCTGTAAAGCATATGTTTGAAGGCAAGCGCACTCCTGTATGGATGCTGATAGTATCTGTATTTCTGTTCGCGTTCGCTGCAAGCAATGAAATGGTATGCGGAGTATTGTTCGGGTTCACCGCAGTTTTCACAGTATATGCTTTGATCAAAAAGAAGGCTGATTTCAGATGTTATGCAAGTCTTTTGATCTGCGCGCTTATGCTGCTGACACATCTCCTCTGTCCCGGCAATTCTGTCAGATCCGCCATCGAAGCAACCGAGATATTCAGCGGCTTTAATGAGCTCGGGCTTATGCAGAAGCTCAATATAGGTTTTGTGTCCACAATGCAGAATCTGACGCTGCGTCCGAATTTTTTGTTCATGCTGCTTGCAATACTTCTTGCATATATTTCTTTTAAAAACAATAACGGCATTATACTCAACATTATTTCGATCGTGCCGGTACTCATTATAGGGATATTCGGGTTCGGTCTGTTTGACAACGTATTCAGCCGTATACTTGAAACAGCAAGCGACGCCAAGTGGGCTGATATGATTATGGATCTTGACGGAGCAATAACGACTCACGGCGTAAAGCTTTCTTCCTCCGACCCGCGCGGGTTGATCGCTCTCGGAGTTTTCTTCGTAACGCTTTTATGCATGGCTATCAGCACGTATTTTGCCTTCAAGGACAGGAAGTATTCGTTTTTGGCTCTCCTTTCATTAGCTGCAGGCTTTGCTTCCAGAATGGTGATGTCCTTCTCGCCTACTGTATGGGTTTCCGGAACAAGAACCTTCTTTGTTTTTTATGTATGTATTATTTATTGCTGTACTCTTCTTATTAAGGAATTGGTCAAGGATGGACGAAAGCGCACATTCAGTTCGGTTTTATTTACGATTTTTGCTTTGATAAGCTTTATATCGCAGTTTGCATACGTCATCGTAGACCGTTTGAACTGATGAATGCGAGGCTTGCCCGAGATAATAAACTAATGCCGGAGAAATACGCTGTATGAAGCTGACCGTTCTTTCGGAAAATACCTCTCATTGCGGTCTGCCGTCCGAGCACGGACTCAGTCTGTATATTGAAGTTAACGGCAAAAGAGTGCTTTTCGATACAGGCGGAAGCGCTCTTTTTTGCGGCAACGCTGCGGCGCTCGGCGTCGATCTGTCGCTTGTGGATATGTGCGTGCTCTCTCACGGTCACTATGACCACGGCGGCGGGCTAAAGAGCTTTTTGGATAGCAACTCTCACGCACCCGTATACATCAGCGCTCACGCATTTGAGCCTCATTATAACGGCAGCCGCGAGTATAACGGGCTGGACGTATCGCTCGCCGTGAGCCCGCGCCTTATCCGTATCAATAATACCACAGTGCTTTCCGAAGGAATGACGCTCCATACCGCGGAGGAGCTCAAGAACAATTGCAGCGACCGCAGCGGCGGACTTTATATGCTAAAGGACGGCGAGCTTGTTCCCGACGACTTTCGGCACGAGCTGTATCTAATAATAAACGATAACGGCAGGCGGATATGCCTCAGCGGCTGCTCTCATAACGGCATACTGAATATCACCTCGAGCTTTCTGCCCGACGTCCTTATAGGCGGCTTTCATTACTTTAAAATAGATGTAAACGAAAACGCCGATGCTCTTTCAGAGTCGGCGCGTAAGCTATTGGGCTTTAAAACGCAGTATTACACCTGCCACTGTACGGGGACTGCGCAATTCGCTCTCCTTCAGTCGAAAATGGGCGACCGTGTCCGCTATATCTCCGCAGGCGACAGTCTGACTGTATAAGCCCGTCGCCGCGCATCAGCCGTTGCAGTCCGAGTATACATGCTCCCCGTTGCTTCTGTATATCGCATAGCCGTGCTTGCCGTTCTTTTTTGCATGGTAAAGAGCGATATCGGCGCTTTTATATAAGGCCGCGAAGTCCTCGCCGTCAGTCGGATACATAGCGATCCCCACGCTTGCGGATATCTCACATGTCTTATCGTTTATGGTGTATCTGTTTTTAAAAGCCTCACATATCATGGCGGCCTTTTCCGACGCTATGCTTTCGTCGCTGCAGCCGTACATAAATACAAAAAACTCATCGCCGCCCAATCTGCCAACTATATCTCCGGCTCTGAATATCGTTCTTAACGATCCTGACAGTATGCACAGTACATTATCTCCGTGCATGTGTCCCAGCGTATCGTTAATATTTTTGAAGAGATCTATATCGATTATGAGCAGCGCATGACTGTCTGAAACCGGATCGGACTCTTTAAGCTTCCGGGATATAAGCGTTTCGCTCACGGCACGGTTATAGAGCCCCGTCAGCGAGTCGCGCTCGGCGTTTCTTATCAGAAGCATTTCCTTCTTTTTGGATCTGTATTCGTTATATATCAGCATAAATATCAGAACAATGATAAGAATTATTATCGCAGCAAATATTATAACTCCAATATTCTGAATAATATACTCGATAAAGGACAGTGTCTGAACATAGCTTCCCAGCCATTTATCGGACAGCTTATCCATTTCGCCGGTTTTTGACAGGGACGTCACTATACCGTTGATCTCTTCTATCAATGCCGTATTGCCCTTCTTTGCCCCTATGCATAAATAGTTGCTCAGGAGCGTAGGCCCGACTGCCTGTATGCTTTTAACCCCTTTCAGATCCGCGATCTCTCTGCGTCCTACGGAATAACGCGCTATCACATAGTCGCATTCTCCTGTGACTACAGAGTTGAACGCCTCTGTATTGGTGTTATACATTTTTGTATTTGCCGACAGATTATACGGTAATATAAAGTCCGAAATAACGCCGGTGCCTGTCAGTACCGCGAGCTTCTTTTCATAGAGCTCGCCTATGCTGTTATACGGTTCGCTGCCGAACACTAAAAACGGATCGTTTATTATTGGTATAGATATCTCATAATCATCTTTAACTTCTCTTGTATACGGAATCGCCATTATGATATCGGCCTCTCCGTTTTTAACAGCGGCCTGCGCATCGCTCCAAAGCATGAGCTCTATCTCCACATTGACGCCAAGCCTGTTCGCGAGCATGTATATAAGCTCAATATCATGTCCGGACGGTTCGCCGTTCTTATCAAGAAATGAATACGGCTCATAGTCGGCGTCGGCGACTACTTTTATCGTTCTATCATGGCTGTTATCCGGCTTTACGCTCATCTCCACGTGCGTGTTTATCTCGGAGCTTGCGTGAAATATCATGACAACAAAAAGCGCCGTTACCACGACACCGAGGATCGCAGCTATAACAATGCTCTTTTTGTTGATCTTTCTTTTTCTCATGACGCTCCTTGTTAAGGCATGCAAGAACTACATATTATTGATTTTAGTAACTTTTGTATGCAACGATGAGAATCAATAATATGACTATAATATCACAATAGTGAGTTTAGTCAATACCCATGTAAAGCTTACATAACCGACGTGTCTATCCGTGCATTACATCTTGACCCGAAGGCATAATGTTTGCTATAAATA
>CAYVOZ010000230.1:0-3878 GCA_964453325.1 uncultured Christensenellaceae bacterium
ACAGCTTTTTCACGCCGTCATAGGTCGCCTTTTCGTTCGTTATCAATACCGTTGCGCCCGCCTGCGCCATCAGATGGCGGGTGGTGCTCTGATCGGCTCTGGAATCGAGCAGCAGCACATTCGCGCCCGCCGAGAGCACTCCCCAGTATATCACTGGCCAGTCCGGCGAGTTAGGCAGCTTTATACCCACAAAGCTCCCCGGCGCGATACCGTCCTTTTTGAGAGCACCGCCCGCCTTCTTTGCGCGCGCTGTCATTTCCTTATAGGTCTCCTTGACGACTCCGCCCTTTGCGTCCGTATACTCTGACGCTATAAGGCTGCCGTGCGACCTCAGTACGTCGAATATATTCTCATAGGAATAGTCCTTTTTTAGCATCTCTATGAGCTTGCTGCATTCCTTCATAACGATAACTCCCGAAAAATAATGAATAATAGCTTAATAACGCATTTTATGCGGTTTTATGTTATTATAGCATCATACCGTTTCCGTGTAAATGCCGCAGGCATCGGAAGCACATGGCACAGAGGGCGCTTTTTAGCGTTAATTTACATAATATTCAAGAAGGCTATGGATACAAGCAAAGATACAAACAAATATGATATCACAAAATGGGGGCTGACGGACCGCTTTGCCGCGCTTGCCGCCGCAGCTCCGGAGTATTCCGTCGGACGCGTGCTTTCGCAGGAGAAGGGGCTTTACCGCATAGTCTGCGGGCAGGGCGTGCAGCTCGCCTCCGTCTCGGGAAAGCTGCGATACGGCGCAGCGTCCGTCTCCGACTTCCCCGCAGTGGGGGATTTCGTCATGCTCGGCTGCGGCGATGGCGGCTCGCAGGCCGTCATACACAGCGTGCTGCCGCGAAAGAGTGTCTTTATACGCAAGGCCGCGGGTACGTCCCGCACAGAGCAGGTCGTCGCGGCAAACGTGGACACGGTCTTTATATGCATGTCCCTGAACCGCGACTTCAATCTTCGCCGTCTCGAAAGGTATCTTTCTGCGGCGTGGGACAGCGGCGCAGCGCCCGTCATAGTCCTCACAAAGGCCGATCTCTGCGAGGATATCGCGGCGAAGAGGGCGGACGCAGAGTCCGTTGCCTTCGGTGCGGATATTATAGTGACGTCCGGGCTTGCGGAAGACGGTCACGACGCGTTGACGCCGTATATGGCTCCGGGGCGCACGGTCGCTTTTATCGGCTCCTCGGGCGTGGGCAAATCCACACTCATAAACCGCCTGTTGGGAGAAGAAAAGCTCTCCGTTAACGGGCTGCGCGACGACGACAGAGGACGGCACACGACCACGCACAGGGAGCTTATCATGCTGCCGTGCGGCTGCATGGTCATGGACACACCCGGAATGCGCGAGCTCGGGATGTGGGACGTGGACGAGGGACTTGAGAGAGCGTTTGCGGACATAGAGGAGCTTGCGTCGCGCTGCCGCTTTGGCGACTGCACGCACACGGGCGAGCCGGGCTGCGCAGTCCGCGCGGCTATCCGGGACGGTTCTCTTTCCGACGAGCGCTGGCGCTCGTATCAAAAGCTTTGCGCCGAAAGCGCATATGCGGAGAACAGCGAGAGCTATTTATCCGCAAAGTCGCAGAAGTTCAGAGAGATAGCAAAAATCAACAAGAACGGCAAAAAGACCGTGTTCTGAGCCTTCGGGGGCAGACCAACAGACGTCTGCTTTCTCCGGGATAATACGCATATGCAAAACACCGCGGAAAGTCCGGTCATGCCGTTCTGTCCCGCGGTGTTTGTTTATGATCTGCTTTGTATTTTTATACTATCGCCTCGAGCATGGCTATCGATCTGTCCATGCGGCGAAGCGTCTCGTCCTTTCCGAGCAGAGCGGCTATCTCCACCGCGCCTCCGGGAGTGACGGGTGTTCCTGATATCGCCACGCGCACGGGCCAGAGCACCTGACCGTTTTTGAGGCCCAGCCTTTCCGCGAGCGCAAGCAGAGGCTCGTGCAGTCCCTCAACGGAATAATCGTCTATCGACTCCAAAAGCGTCCGCGCCTCCTTCAATACCGGCAGAGACGTCTTTTCGTCCGTTTTCATCTTTTTATGCGTATAGAGCTCAGCGCCGTATTCGGGCATTTCCTTTAAGAAAGCCACCTTTTCGCCTATCTGCGTCATGGTCTCGAGCCTCGGCTGTATGAGCGAGCATATCAGGCTGTAGTCAAAGCCCTTGCCCAGAGCCTCGTCGAGATACGGCGCCGCGGCTGCCAAAAACGCCTCCGGGGACATCGCGCGTATGTACTCGGCGTTCATCCATGTGAGCTTTTCCACGTCGAATATGGCGGGAGATCTGCTTATGCCCGAGAGGTCGAACGCCTCCGCGAGCTCGTCGAGGGAGAATATCTCGCGCGTCCCCGCAGGCGCCCATCCCAAAAGCGCGATATAGTTGACTATCGCCTCTTTCAAAAAGCCCTTGGCTATAAAGTCCTCATAGGACGCGTCGCCGTGCCGCTTTGAAAGCTTGTGCTGCTTGTCGCGCATGACGGGCGCGAGGTGTATGTACACCGGGCGCTCCCACCCGAGCGCGTCATAAAGCAGGTTATACTTAGGCGTGGAGGAAAGATACTCCATACCGCGTATGACGTGCGTGATGCCCATAAGGTGATCGTCCACGACGTTGGCGAGATTATACGTCGGCCAGCCGTCGCTCTTTAAAAGTATATTGTCCTCCATGTCGCTCATGGGTACGGTTATGCTGCCGAATACCTCGTCCTCGTATACCGTCTCGCCCTCTGTGGGTATGTTCTGACGGATGACATATTCCTCGCCCGCCGCTATCCTGCGCGCGACCTCTTCTTTGGATAGTCCGAGGCAGTGCTTGTCATACTTATATACTCTGCCCTCCGCCTGCGCGGCCTCGCGCTCCGCGTCCATACGCTCCTTTGTGCAGAAGCAGTAGTACGCCGCGCCTATCTCCACCAGCTTTTCGGCATACTCCTTATATATCTCGCGGCGGTCGCTCTGTATATACGGGCCGTAATCGCCGCCCACGTCCGGGCCCTCGTCATAGACGAGTCCGGTGTCCTTTAGCGTGCGGTATATTATCTCGCACGCGTCGTCCACGAGCCTGTTGCGGTCCGTGTCCTCTATGCGCAGTATAAAATCGCCGCCCGTCTTTTTGGCATAAAGCCATGCGTAAAGCGCCGTACGCAGTCCGCCTATGTGCAGATAGCCCGTCGGGCTGGGCGCAAATCTCGTTCTTACTCTCATTATCGCTCCTTATTTCATAGCCTTTGCATAGCTGTCCTTTAAGCCGACTATCATGTTGAACACGGGCTTTTCCGGCGTAAAGTCCTTCTCGTCCGCCACAAAATAGCCCTGTCTCATAAACTGTAGTCTGGTCTCCGGCCTGAGCTCCGCCGCGTGCGGCTCTATGACCGCGTTTAAGACCTTCAGGGAATCCTTGTTTATCCTGTCCACAAAGTCCTCCGCGTCGCTGTCCTCGCTCATGAGATAGTCGTATATCCTCACCTCTGCGTTAAGAGCGGTAGCCGCCTCGACCCAGTGCAGCGTGCCCTTGACCTTGCGTCCGGAGTTCACGTCGCCGGTCTTTGAAAGCGGATCATATGTGCAGTGTATCGCGGTTATATTGCCGTCCTCGTCCTTGTCCGCGCCCACGCCCATGACGATATAGCCGTTCTTTAGGCGAACCTCCTTGCCTATGGCAAGGCGGAAATACTTGCTGTTCGGCGCGGTCTCCGTAAAGTCCTCGCGCTCGATATAGAGCTCGCGCGAGAACGGCACCTTATGAGTCACGCCGCTGTCCGGCAGCTCCTCCGCGTCCATATACTCGGTCTGGCCCTCGGGATAGTTGTCTATTATGAGCTTTACAGGGTCTAAGACCGCCATTATGCGCGCGGCCTT
>CAYVOZ010000231.1:0-3775 GCA_964453325.1 uncultured Christensenellaceae bacterium
CTATTCTTCAAGCCCCGCGTGATAGTCTGCGTACCGAGCGGAGTCACGGAGGTCGAGAAGCGCTCTGTTATAGAGGCTACCGAGGAGGCGGGCGCTAAGCACACGTATCTCATAGAGGAGCCTATAGCCGCGGCGATAGGCGCGGGCATAGATATAGGCATGCCTAACGGAAATATGGTGCTGGACATTGGCGGCGGTACTACTGACCTGGCAGTTATATCTCTCGGAGGCGCGGTCATAAGCGACTCTATAAAGGTAGCGGGAGACAAGTTTGACGAGGCGATGGTCCGCTACGTCAAGAAGAAGTATAATATGCTCATCGGCGACAGGACTGCCGAGGACATCAAGATAAATATCGGCTCGGCTTTCCCGCGCAAGGAGGAAGCCTTCATGGAGATAACCGGAAGAAACCTCATCTCCGGTCTGCCCAAAACGATAACCCTGACCTCCAACGAGACGATCGAGGCATTTGAGGAGCCTTTGAATGCCATCATGGAGCGCGTGCACGGACTTTTGGAGCGCACGCCGCCCGAACTTACTGCCGACGTTGCCGAAAACGGTATATGTATGACCGGAGGCGGTTCTCTGCTCTACGGCTTTGACAGGCTGCTTACGGAGCGGTGCAAGATACCCTGCTATGTCGCGGACGACGCTATATCCTGCGTTGCGATGGGTACGGGTATTGCGCTTGAGAACATAGAGGCATACAGCGATAATTCCGTATATGACTATAAGCGCGGGGACTATTACAGCGGTTATTGATCTGCGGAAGGACTCTCATCATCGGCTGTCGGGAGCGGGCTTTATTATGTAAAGCTATAGCTCTTAACAGCCTTTTTATTTACGGAGAAACGAATTATGGATGACAGAGTATCACATATACTCGGCTTTGATACCATCAAGCAAATGCTTTCGGAATGTGCCGTTACAAGAAACGGCAAGGCCGCAGCGCTTGAGATCATGCCGGAATACACTCTTAAAAGAGCAAAAAAGCTACAGGATGAAACAAAAGAGGCCGAGCATGTGCTTTTGGGTACGGTCTCGCACCCGATAACGACATACGACGACTGCACGACTGAGATAAACCGACTGCGTTCGGGCGCTGTGCTATCCTGCGGAGAGCTTATAAGGACGGCAAAGCTTTTAAAAACGGCGAAGCATGCAAAACGGACTCTTGCACCGGACGACGAGGGAGTGCTCGTGCTGCTGCCGGATATGGCCGAGGGACTTTTCTTTGACGATAAGCTTACGGGCCGGATCGACGAATCGATAATAAACGACGAGACTGTGGCGGACGACGCCTCTCCCGAGCTTAAAAGCATAAGGAGAAAAATACGCTCCGAAAATGACCTTATAAGAGAAAAGCTGCAGAGCGTTATGAGATCCGCATCCCAGTCCAAGTATTTGCAGGATGAGATAATAACCATGCGGAACGGGCGCTTTGTCATACCCGTAAAGCAGGAATATAAAAACATGGTTAAGGGCCTCGTTCACGGTCAGTCCTCGAGCGGAGCGACGCTGTTTATAGAGCCTATGGCGGTCGTGGAATCGAATAACAGGCTCAAGGAATTAGAGGACGCAGAGAAGCACGAGATAGAGCGCATATTGCGCGAGCTTTCGGACACACTGCGGCCCTATATAAGAGAGCTCGGATGGAATATGGAGATAATGACTGCGCTCGATATCATTTTTGCGCGGGCGTCTCTGGCAATAAGCATGAAGGCCTATCCGTCTGAGTTCGACAACAACGGCGTTATAGACATAAGAAAAGGAAGACATCCCCTTATCGATTCGGAAAAAGTCGTTCCCATAAACCTATTTATGGGGGCGGAATACGACTCGCTCATCGTGACCGGCCCGAATACCGGCGGAAAGACCGTCACGCTTAAGCTCATAGGCCTGTTTGCGCTCATGGCGCAGTGCGGAATGTTCCTGCCTGCGGAGCAGGGCTCGCGTATGCCTCTGTTCTGCGATGTGTTTGCGGATATAGGCGACGAGCAATCCATAGAGCAGTCCCTTTCTACATTTAGCTCGCATATGAGAAATATCATAGAGATAACCGGGACCGCGGGAGAGGGCAGTCTTGTGCTTTTGGACGAATTAGGAGCGGGGACGGACCCGGAGGAGGGCGCTGCGCTTGCCGCCGCAGTGTTGGAGGAGCTTTCCGGCAGAGGCTTAAAGCTCTTTGCCTCGACTCATTACAGCGAGATAAAGGCGCTTGCCCTTAAAAACAAGGGGTTTTTGAACGCATCAATGGAATTTGATGTGAAAACGCTCTCCCCGACATATAAGCTCATTACGGGCGTGGCAGGCGCATCAAACGCGCTGCTCATATCCTCGAGACTTGGACTTTCCGACGGAATAGTCGAAAGAGCGCGTTCCTTTATGAATAAGGAAAGACTGCGCTTTGACGATCTTATGCTCGAAGCGGAGCAGACAAAACGCAGGGCGGAAAGCGAGCTCGAAAAGGCAGACAGGATAAGATCCGAAGCGGCGGATAAGATCGAGGCTGCAAAGCGCATCGAAGAAGAGGTCGAGAAAAAGCGCGAGGAGCTTTTGGATAAAGCCCGTGAGCAGGCATATGAAATAGTCAGGGACGCGCGCGACGAGACGGAGCGGCTGATAGACGAGCTTAAAAAATTAGCGTCAAGCGGCAGCGTATCACAGCAGCAGCTGACGGCACAGGCCGAAAAGACGCGCAAGGCTATTCAAAAGAAGAAGACGTCCGTTGAACCACAGCTTAAAAAGACGCCTGCAAAGGCAAAAACGGCCGATCCGGCCTCGCTGCATTTGGGCGACAGCGTGAGGGTCTTGAGCCTCGGCGTGCAGGGAACGGTAAACTCGCTGCCCGATCAGAAGGGCATGGTGGGCATATCCGCGGGCATAATGAAGCTCAACATCCACTATACGGATCTCGAGCCGAACGAGCCGCAAAAGAAAAAACCTGTCCGCACCTCAAGAGTCATTGCGGAGCGGAGAAACGTCGGACTGTCCATAAACCTCACAGGGTATAACGTCGAGGACGCATATATAGAGCTCGATAAGTATCTTGACGACGCTTTTCTTTCGGGAAGAACGGAGGTATATATCATTCACGGAAAAGGTACGGGCGTTCTCAGAAACGGCATTCAGCAGTATCTGAGAAGGCATCCGCATATTAAGGAATTTCGTTCTGGCAGATACGGCGAGGGAGAGGACGGCGTCACTGTAGCCACCTTGAAATGACACAACATTTAGTATAATATATGAATAGTCATTAAAAAGTCATATATTGTTCACAGAACGGAGTTATGATTTATGATATTGATAAGCGCGTGTCTTATGGGGATGCCGGTAAGATACGACGGAGGCTCAAAGCCTGATGAGACAATAAAAGAGCTTATAAAGAGCGGTACGGAATACAGGCTCATTTGCCCGGAATGCCTCGGAGGGCTGTGTATACGAAGAGAGCCGTCCGAGATAGTCGGCGGCACCGCCGCGGACGTACTCGAGGGCAAAGCACGAGTTCTCACAAAGAGCGGAAGTGACGTTACAGAGCAGTTTTTACAAGGAGCGCGCGCCGTTAACGAGTATGCTTCAAAGCTCATGCCGGAAGCTATATATCTCAAAAAGCGCAGTCCCTCGTGCGGTCTCGGAGAGATATACGACGGAAGCTTCACCGGCAAAACTATCGATGGAAACGGCATAACGGCAGAGCTTCTGATAAAGAACACGGGGCTTAGCAAAGTGTTTTTTTGTAATTCAGTTAAACTAGATGCTTTATAGAGGTCAAATT
>CAYVOZ010000232.1:0-3507 GCA_964453325.1 uncultured Christensenellaceae bacterium
TCATCAATTCCTCCGGCTATTCCTGGACGGGCGATTATGTCACCGTCACGGGCGATTTGTGCGCCGACCTGCTCTCCAACATCGCCTCCGAGCAGCGGGCAAAGGTGGTCTATGAGTACCTGTACCGGCAGATTGACGACAAAAAGGTACGCGAGACCATCGACTTCCTGCTCAACCGCGAGGAGGCTCATAACGCGCTTTTCCGCGAGGCGTTCAACAAGGTGCAGGACACAGGCTCAAATCGAGATTTCGGCGTGACAGGGGATTCCCGTATATATTTCGATCTTTCCGGTCCGTCTCCGTCAACGCAGTTCGACTCCGTGAACACCACGCCGCCCTCGTTCAGCTGAGCGCGTAGGTGTAGCCGGGAGGAGCGATATAGCTGGGCTTTCCATGGCGAGCATACCTTCCGCTTAAGCCTTACGGTGTTATTCAAAGATCAGATTAAATGTGCAGGCTGTGCGGACAAGACGTCCTTACAGCCTGTAATCATACTTGCGGTCTTATTCTGTCTTGTAAACATATCCAAATATTGTATTGCTTCCTATTGACAATACAACAAATAATGTATATTATAATGATAATAATTATTAAATAGAAGTAATTATTAGATAGTTACGAGCTGATTTATCAATAAACGATCTGCCGAATGAGCAGAGGGGAAGGATAAACAAAAGCTGTTTTGGGAAAAGCATGATCGAAACAAAAAGAAAGAGGTGAAACTGTATGAAGTATGTATGTGATCTCTGCGGATGGGAGTATGACGAGGCAACGGGCGACCCGGACAACGGTATCGCGCCCGGCACAAGGTTTGAAGACCTTCCGGATGATTTTGAGTGCCCCTTATGCGGAGCGGGAAAGGACGATTTCTCGAAAAAAGAATGAACGGAGGATTTTAGTATGAACATATCAAAGGATATCAAGTACGTAGGCGTGGACGACCATAAGGTCGATCTGTTTGAGGGTCAGTATGTTGTGCCTGACGGTATGTCGTATAATTCATACGTCATAACGGACGAGAAGATCGCCGTGATGGATACCGTCGACCGCGGGTTTACTCACGAGTGGCTGGACAATATAGCCGATGTGATAGGCGACAGGAAGCCGGATTATCTCATCGTGCAGCATATGGAGCCGGATCATTCCGCAAATGTAGCTGCGTTTATGAACGCATATCCCGACGCCGTGATAGTATCGTCCGAAAAGTCTTTTGTGATGATGAATAACTTCTTCGGAACGGATTTCGGCGACAGACGCATTATAGTCGGGGAGGGCGACACGCTCTGCCTCGGCAGACATACGCTGACCTTTGTAGCAGCCCCGATGGTGCACTGGCCGGAGGTCATAATGACGTATGACAGCGAGGACAAGGTGCTGTTCTCTGCGGACGGCTTTGGCAAATTCGGAGCAAACGACGTCAATGATATGGCGGACTGGGCGGATGAGGCGAGGCGCTATTATATCGGCATAGTCGGAAAATACGGCTTTCAGGTCCGCTCTGTGCTGAAAAAGGCGTCGGGACTGGAAATAAAGGCCATATGTCCTCTTCACGGCCCGGTGCTCACGGATAACTTAGGCTACTATATCGGCCTTTATCAGACATGGGCGTCATATGCCGTAGAGAAGGACGGCATAGTCATTGCCTATACGTCCGTATACGGCAACACGAAAAAGGCAGTCGAGCTGCTTGCGGACACGCTCAGAAAAAAGGGCTGCCCGGAGGTGATAATAAGGGACCTTGCAAGAGACGACATGGCGCAGGCCGTTGCGGACGCGTTCAGCTACGGCAGGCTCGTGCTCGCGACGACGACCTATAACGCCGATATATTCCCGTTTATGAGAACGTTCATAGAGCATCTCACGGAGCGGCAGTATCAGAAGCGCACCGTGGCCTTTATCGAAAACGGCTCGTGGGCGCCGCGCGCAGCGAGGATAATGAGGGGCATGCTCGAAAAGAGCGATGATATACGCTTTGCCGAGCACAGCGTAAAGCTGCAGTCGGCATTGAGCGATGAGAGCCGCGCGCAGATAGAGGCTCTGGCAAGCGAGCTCTGCTCCGATTATGAGCAGAGGAACGAGGGGACTGCCGTAAAGAACGATATGAACGCGCTCTTCCGCATAGGCTACGGTCTGTATGTCGTCACGACCAACGACGGCAAGCGCGATAACGGGTGTATAGTGAACACGGTCACACAGCTCACTGATACCCCGCTGCGTATATCCGTAAACATCAACAAGGCCAACTATACCTATAACACGGTGCATCATAAGGGCATCATGAACATAAACTGCCTGTCTGAGGAGGCGCCGTTCAAGGTATTCGAGGCGTTCGGATTCAAGAGCGGCAGAAGCGAGAATAAGTTTGCAAACTGCGGCGACGAGCCGCCCCGCACGGATAACGGGCTCGTTTTCCTGCCGAGGTACATAAACGCCGTGATGTCTCTTAAGGTGATAAAAGAGGTGGACTTTGATACGCATGCTATGTTCATTTGCGAGGTGACCGAGGCGCGCGTGATGTCCAATACCGAGACTATGACCTACAGCTTCTATCAGAAGCACGTAAAGCCCAGACCGGATACCGAGGGCAAAACGGGCTATATATGCAAGGTGTGCGGCTTTATATACGAGGGAGAAGAGCTCCCCGACGATTATATATGCCCGCTTTGCAAGCACGGTGTGGCCGATTTTGAGAAAATAGGGTAGGGACGCAGGATACGGCTTTTTGGCTGTAAAACGAAAGCCTCCGAGGGATCGCAGCCGCGGTTCCTCGGAGCCTTTTTTGATATAACAGTCTGCAAATAAAGACGATGACGGATCGGATTAAAGAATGCTCGCCGTTTAACGTGCAGATTGGTTAATCGAGCTGCAATACGGCGACGATCTCATCACCGCACATCTCGCCGTTTTCTACAAAGCCGAAAGAAGCATAAAGCGCTTTTGCAGCGGTGTTCTCGGGCTCGTAAGACAGCCAGCAGCGACCGGACGGGCCGCAGGGCCGAGTGCGGATATATTCAAGAGCGGCGGCAAGGCCGGCTCTGCCGTAGCCCTTTCCCTGAAAAGCCTTGTCGATCATGAACCTCCAAAGACAGTAGCTGTCCTCTGCGACTGCGGGCTCGTCCTCGTCGCCGGTGCTGCCGTAGCCGAACATGACAAAGCCCACGAGGGTATCGTCGGCATAGAGCGCAAAGGGCAGAGCCACATTGCCCTCTGCATTATTGGCAAAAGCCTCAAGTATGCTCTCAGTGTTTGTAGCGACAAAATCCTCCTGCTCCTGATTGACAGTCAGTTTTGCTACCTTCCATATATTGCTTGTATCGATCCTTTTAAGCGTTACCATGATATCCTCCGAACGGCGATCGGTATGTACAGACCGAACCCCGATAAATACTGCTCTGATTATAATATTTATGACAACAAATATCGCGAAAGAGAAAAAGTCTGGCAGGAATATGGACTATTTCAGGGAGAGGAAAGCTGGGAGATGATAGACAGTAGATTGAAAGAGGA
>CAYVOZ010000232.1:3517-3773 GCA_964453325.1 uncultured Christensenellaceae bacterium
AAGTAATAAATATGGTATAATTTAATAGTACAAGAATTATAGAGCGAGGTTGCGCAAATAGCGTAAACGATAAAAACATGTAGGTTTGTCAAACATGTTGGACAGTATAGCTACGAAGAAAAGCATTAGGTGAGTTATACTGTAAAGGACGCATAGGACGGTTATTAGATGATCTTCGATGCACAGCTAGCTGTGCATCGAAATCGGCGAGTGAGTAAAAACGATGCGTGTCGTAGAAACGGCGCTGATCCTCTCG
>CAYVOZ010000233.1:0-3772 GCA_964453325.1 uncultured Christensenellaceae bacterium
CGCAAATACTATGTGGTATTTGCAGTTCCATTTTGTATGTGCTAAGCTTTGTGTGTCGTTCATTGAATGACCTCCTTTTGATTACTCTTGCAGTTGCCAGACCGCAAGTTTATTTTATCAAAAGGAGTTTTTCTTGAATACTTATAGGCTTAGCCTCTTTTGAACCCCTTGCATAGCAAGGGGTTTTCTGAAGACAAAAAAGCGCCCGCGGTTTTGCGGACGCTTTATCTCAGTCACAGCTTATGCGTTGTCTACTTCAAACTCCTTCATGAAGCGGACGAGCTTTTCCACGCCCTCATAGGGCATGGCGTTATATATGGACGCGCGCATTCCGCCCACGGAGCGGTGACCCTTGAGATTGGACATGCCGTTCTCGGAGGTCAGCTTTACGAACGCGGCGTTCTTATCCTCGTCGTCGCAGCGGAATGTGACGTTCATCATAGAGCGGCACTCCTTTTTGACGGGGCTCTTGAAGAGCTTGCTGCCGTCGAGATAGGAATAAAGGAGGTCGGCTTTTTTGCGGTTGAGCTTCTGAAGCTCGGTGAGTCCGCCTATGCTCTCTATCCACTCGAGCACGAGCTTCATGATATATATCGGATAGCACGGGGGAGTATTGTACATCGACTCGTTCTCGGCCATTATCGCAAAGTTGCACATGGTGGGAACGAAGTCGGGCAGCTCCTTATTAAGAAGATCCTCGCGGACTATAACGAGAGTAAGGCCTGCGGGGGCGATATTCTTCTGTGCGCCTGCGTATATGAGACCGAAACGGCTGACGTCGACGGGCTCGGAAAGTATGCACGAGCTCATGTCCGCTACGAGCGGAACGCCGTTTGTTTCGGGGATATAGTCCCACTTTGTGCCGAAGATCGTGTTATTGAAGCAGATATGCACATAGTCTGCGTCCGGCGTGAGCTTAAGCTCGCTCTGGCGCGGTATGCGCGTGAAGTTTTCGTCCTTTGTAGTGGCGGCGAGATTTACGTCGCCGTATTTCTGCGCCTCTTTATACGCCTTGCCGGAGAACTGTCCGGTGACGACATAGTCGGCCTTGCCGGTCTTTAAAAGGTTCATCGCAACGTTTGCGAATTGCAGAGAAGCTCCGCCCTGTAAAAACAGCACCTTGTAGTTGTCGGGAATGTTCATCACGGAGCGCAGACGCGCCTCCGCGTCCTTTATGATGCCGTCATAAACCTTGGAGCGATGGCTCATCTCCATGACGCTCATGCCGCTGCCCTCATAGTTTAAAAGCTGCGCCTGAGCCTTTAAAAGCACGCTTTCGGGAAGCATCGACGGGCCGGCGGAAAAGTTGTAAATGCGATCAAATGCCATTTTTGAACTCCTTTGCAAATATTGAAAACTGTTTTCAGCGTTTTAGCACGCCAATATTAAAGACATTATAGCACAAAGCCAAAAGTTTACAATGTATTTTATCATATTTTGGTGCGTTATAATGAACGACTGAATTTGTTTTATGTGAGAAAAGAATATTGCCCACGAATGATACATAGAGATGTACAAACCATCTTTGCGGAGGGCAAAATGAAGGAATATATAGAAAGACGCGTATATGATATCTGCTACCATATCATAGAGACGGGAGCGACAGTGCGCGCGGCGGCAAAGACCTTCGGGATATCCAAGTCAAGCGTGCATAAGGACGTGACCGAGAGGATAAGCGAGCTAAACAGCGCGCTCGCGTCCGAGGTAAAGGCGGTACTCGAAAACAATCTCGCCGTGCGCCATATAAGAGGCGGCGAGGCTACGCGAAGGAAGTATCTCAGGGAAGCGGAGAACAGGAAGTGAGCCTCAATCCTCCGTGTATTGCTCCGAAACTATGCCGGATTCCTCGATTATGAGACGGGTGAAATCGTCCGGATAGGGGTGTATATATACGATTCGGCTTATACCGGCGTTGACTATGAGCTTTGCACATATGGAGCACGGATAGTGCGTTATATATATCGTCGCGCCCTCTATGGATATGCCCATGCGGGCGGCCTGTATGATCGCGTTCTGCTCGGCGTGGATGGCATAGCAGAGCTCATGGCGAGTACCGGAGGGAATGTCCATATTTATTCGGAGACATTCGCCCTTGTCCTTGCAGCTCTTTATGCCCGCGGGCGCGCCGTTATAGCCCGTGGTGAGTATGCGCTTGTTCTTTACTATGACAGCGCCTATCTGCCGGTCGCTCTTATAGCAGCTCGACCATGTGGCTATAGTTTTTGCAAGTTCAATAAATCGCTTATCCCATTTATCCATTGCGGTGACCTCCGGTTTTTTTCATATTAGCATATTTATACCGCAATAACAATAAAAACGGATAAACAAGCTGTAGGGGCAAGGGAATAGATCGGTATACGTTCACATAATCATTAATCAGTAATCATTGACAATTGTATGGCGGGAGGAAGTATACTCATGAGATATTCGAGAATGAGTGAGGAGAGCACAAAAAAACGCTCCGGTGGCGGAAAGGGCGGAATAGCCATTGTCATCGTGCTGGCGCTCGCGGCGGCTGTTTATTTCATAGGCGCGGCCAAGGTAGGCGCTTTTATATCGGACAAGGTGATTACGCCGGTCATGCTGTGGGTGACGGGCGGAGAGCGCGCGGAGACCGATGAACCGGAAAACATATCCGCAGCAGAGGACTCCGGAGCTTCGGAGGACGCCGGGGAAGCGGCGGCGACGGTGAGCTTTGACGACAAGACCGCGTATATGCTGCAGATAGGCGTCTTTAACGACACGGCGAACGCGGAGAAGCTTGCCGGGGAGATGAAAAAGAAGGGCTGCGCGGGATATATATACGAGGACGACGGCAACAGGGTCTTTATATCCGCATATCCGAAAAAGGAGGACGCGGAGGACGTAAAGAACAGGATAGCGGATGAATATGACATGGATACGACGCTGTATGAGTTTTCGGCGGAGGGAGTGAGCATAGCCGTGAGCACAGAGCCGGAAACTGTATCGCGGATAGAAGAGACGGTCACGGCGATAAACGGACACGCGGACGCCGTGCTTAAAATATCGCAGGGCTTTGACAAGGGCGATATGACGGCGGCGGAGGCCGTAGAGGCAATAGAAACGCTTAATGAGAGCGCCGGGACAAATAAGGAGCTCTTCGATTCTTATGCACAGAGGACGGACAACGCTCTCATAACCGCGCTTTTTGAGTATTACGAGGGGGCGTGCACGGCACTCACCGCACCGCGGGAGGACATGTCGGGAGCGGAGCTTTCGTCACAGCTCAAAACGGCGTATATCGAGATGCTTGTGCTGTATCAGAAGCTCACGGACTCCGCGGTATAGGCCGGGACTGTATCATATTGGCAGCGGCGGCGCTCTTGAACACACTGCGTTTATGATGTATAATCACATGCAAATAGAAGTAAGGAGCGCTATATGAACAGTATAGACCTTATGCCCATGCTTGCCATGAGGGGCATAGTGGGATTTCCGAAGACAGTCATAAATTTAGAGATAGCCAGAGATATATCCAAGAATGCCGTGGAAAGAGCGATGCAGAGCGACAGGCTCATTTTCATCGCCGCTCAGAAGGACACGCGCACGGAGAATCCGTCGCCGTCGGACATATATACGGTGGGCGTGGTCGCGCGCGTGCGTCACGTGCTGAAGCTCAAGGAGAATCTTATTCGCGTGCTCGTGGAGGGCCTTTACCGCGCGAGGCGCACGGAATGCGTGCTCGAGGAATGCTTTGTTGCAAACATCGAGGAGACGCCCGAGACGATCGAGGACGACGACGAGCTAAAGG
>CAYVOZ010000234.1:0-3772 GCA_964453325.1 uncultured Christensenellaceae bacterium
GTTCACAATGCTGTTGTTGGTTTCTAAAACTCCATAACAACTTGACACGGTCCCCGCACATGCCGCACTTGCATTTGACCGCTGATGGTGATATCTTTTTCCATGCGGCAGGCTTTGATTTTATATGTGCCTTCCGGGAAAGTGCCTCGGTAAATATGGAAGAAGTAAAAGAAAATCCACTCGGCAGCGTAAGGATACCCCGGCTGCTCGTAAAGTTCGCGATTCCGAGCATAATCGCAATGCTCGTAAACGCTCTTTATAACATAGTCGACCAGATATTTATAGGCAACGGCGTGGGCTATCTCGGCAACGCCGCCACTAATATATGCTTCCCCTTCACTACGTTCACACTGGCGCTCGCGCTCATGTGCGGTCAGGGCGGCGCATCGCAGCAGAACCTTGCGCTCGGCTCAAAGGACAAGGAGCTTGCGGAAAACACCGTCGGCAATACGCTCTTTTCCCTTATTTGCTTCTCCCTCACCGTCTGCGCGGCCTCGTATATTTTTCTTGAGCCGCTGCTGTGGCTTTTCGGCTCGACGGAGGCGGTATTCCCGTATGCAAAGGAATACGCATCCATAATCGTCGCAGGGCTTCCGCTCATGATGATATCCACGGGCATAAACAATATAATTCGCGCGGATGGCAGTCCCGTATATTCCATGATAAGCATGCTGTCAGGCGCGGTGCTCAACACCGTGCTCGACGCGGTCTTCGTATTCGTATTCCGCTGGGGCATTGCCGGAGCGGCATACGCCACCGTCATAGGTCAGGGCGTATCCCTCATAATATCCGCAGCATATCTCTTCCGCACAAAGCACATAAAGATACGCGGCAAAAACCTTCGCCCACAGGCGCGGCTCATAGCCCATATCGCCTATCTCGGAATTGCAAGCTTCATAAATCAGATATCCTTTGCGATATTGCAGATCGTGCTCAACAATCAAATGACGAAGTACGGCGCGCTGTCCGAATACGGTCCGGAGATACCCCTCGCGTGCTCCGGCATAGTCGTAAAGGTGAACATGATATTCATGGCGGTAATAATAGGCCTCGCGCAGGCGTCCCAGCCAATAACGAGCTTCAACTACGGCGCAAAGAAATATGCGCGCGTGAGAAGGACCTATCTCATAACGGCATTGTCCGCGTCCGTGATAGCCTGTCTTGCCTTCGCAGTGTTTCAGCTGTTCCCGAGACAGATAATATCCGTCTTCGGCGAAGGCAGCGAGCTCTACTTTAAATTCGCGGAGCGCTGCTTCCGCATATTGCTATTCGGCACGTTCTTAAACGGCATTCAGCCCGTGACCGGCACGTTCATGACCTCCATAGGCCACGGCTTTAAGGGCATGATAGTCTCACTCACGCGTCAGATACTGCTCTTTTTGCCGCTTTGCCTCATATTCCCGCTCTTCTGGGGCATAGACGGAATACTGTATGCAATGCCCATTTCCGACGCTATAGCCTTCGGGCTCGCGCTGCTGCTCGTGTCAGGCGAATTCAGGAGCATGAAGAAGATGGAGCGCGCAGAGCTTTAAAGCGGGCGCTCTTGTAACGCAAAACCGAATACTGTATAATGTAATTTATCTCCGGGAGGTATTTTATGGACATACTCGTATTCGTTTTCACCGCAATAATAATGGTCTTAACCACCCTGACAATAATCAGTGACACAAAACAAAAGCACAATGACCGCCTGTTGTTTAAAACTATGGCGAGCATGTGTTTTTTGTTTTTAGGCTTTTTGGGGCTCATAGTCTCATACCGCTTTGACGCAGCGGTGCTCTTTGCCGCACTCGTCGCCTGCGTCGCGGGCGATATACTGCTCGCGTATTACGACGCCGACAGAGCGGTCGGGAAGTATTTCGTCTTAGGCGTGGCGGCGTTCTCCGCCGCACAGATATTCATAAGCATACACGCCATACTGCGCTTCGGCATAAGGCTGCCGTACTGCATCATAATCGCCGTCGTCATAGCCGCGCTCGCCTTCGGTGCGAGCAAGCTCTTCAAAATGGATATGCAGCGCTTCACGGTCATTACCTCCGTTTACGCTCTGCTCATAGCTTTTGCTTTCGCAAACTGCCTCCTGGCGTTTATTTACGACCCGAAGCCCTTGAGCGGCTTTGTCGCCGCGGGCATGGCGTTCTTTATCATATCCGACGTCATACTGCTGTTCAAGTATTTCAGGAAGGGCTCCACGCTGCTGACGGCGTTCAACCTATATACGTATTACCTCGGCGTGACGCTGCTCGCGGCGTCGCTGTTCTTCGCATGAGAGCGCGCAGAGCCCCTGCCCTTTTCATAGTCCTTGCGCTCATTATGTGCGCGTGCTCGCGCACGCCCGCTCTCGAGCCCGGCGCAGAGCTTTTAAGCGAAAGCGGCGACGTGCTTTTATACACAGAGGATCATGAATACGCGGCGCTTTATGAAAAGCTGTATGCCGAAAGCTACGGCGGAAAGGCCGCGGAGGGCAAGGAGCTTTTTATAACGCTCGCAGAGACCGCGATAATGGCGCGGCTCGCGGAGCTATACGGCGCGGCGGCGGATAAGGACTCCGTCCGCGCGGACTATGAGCTGCTGCTCACGGACGCCTCCGCGAAGGACGCTGCGTTTTTAAAAGAGCTCAAAAAAGCCAGCGCACTCGAAGGCGAGGCGTTTGACGATATGTATATAAAGCACGCGTATCTGACCGAAAGCGCCACCCTGCTCGCAAAGGACATCGCCGCAGAATACGTGAACCTGCCCGACGGCGAGGCCATCCGCGAGGCGGTGCTCAATAACATTATCGAAATGGTCTCGCAGCTGTCCGTCTCAGTCGGCTATCCCGGACTCGAGAAACACACGTTCACCTTCGGGATAATAGACTCGCTGTGACCGGTATAAAGCACATGAAAAAGCCGATAAAAGACGACGAATACTATATGGATATCGCGCTGACGCTGGCGCGCCGCGCAGAAAAGCGCGACGAGGTGCCCGTAGGCGCGGTCGTTGTAAAAAACGGACGCGTTATTTCCCGCGCATATAACCTGCGCGAGCACCGACAGGACCCCTCCGCGCACGCCGAGCATATCGCCATGACAAGAGCCGCAAAAAGGCTCGGAAGCTGGCGGCTCACGGACTGCACGCTATACGTCACGCTCGAGCCCTGCCCGATGTGCGCAGGACTGGCGCTGAACGCCCGCCTCCCGAGACTCGTATACGGCGCGTCCGACCCGCACTCCGGCGCAATAAATAGCTCCTTCGACCTCACCACCGGCTGCAACCACACAGTAGACGTCACAGGAGGAGTCTTGACCGAAGAGTGCTCCAAAATACTGTCCGAATACTTCAAAAAGAAGAGGGAGAAGAAATGAGCTGCAACAACAATAAGGACTGCGCCTGCACCTACCCCGGCTGCCCGAGGCACGGCAAATGCTGCGAATGCATCGCCCACCACAACAAAAAAGGCGGCTTCACCGCATGCATGTTTTCACCGGAGGCCGAAAAGAAATACGACCGCTCGTTCAAAGCACTGCTAAAGGACCGCGGCATAATTCCCGAAAAAGAGACAACTTAAAACGTCCCTTACCACAAGAACGCAAAAGGATTGTTTATACGGCACCAACCATTGTCAAATGCGCCGTGTATTCTCCATATGGGTCTTGACCTTGACCCTGACCCGTTCGAGAACACTCTTTATTGCACAAACTAATTCCATTATAAAAACTTCCAATGAACCCCCCCAAGCAGACCCCGCGTCGCATGAGCGGTCGTTTGGGGGTGGTAGAGGATTCCAAAG
>CAYVOZ010000235.1:0-3703 GCA_964453325.1 uncultured Christensenellaceae bacterium
ATAATACGCTGGCCGGGCATGCAGCTGCAAAGGCTCACCACCAAGGAGCCCGACGACTCCATGATGGAGATAGGCATACTCGCATTCGAGACCGCGCTCGGAGAAAAGACGCCCGACGAAATAGACGCCTTGAAGGCCTCCTTTGACAGGAGCGTTAAGCCCGGGGCCTCCTTACAGCCGGACGAGCCTTCCGACGGTGAGCCCGAAAGCGAACCGAATAACGCCTGCGACGCCGTACAGGAGAACGAAGATGAACCGTCTTGAGGCCATAAGCTACTTTACCAAGGAATTTAAAAAGCTCTGCCCCGACGAGCAGGAGGCCGCGACCGAGACCAAGCTCGCTTTTGCGGTCACCCTCGGCACGGACATAAGCTCGATATACCTTACGGGTCAGGCGCCCGTCAAGGACTCCGAGGAATACCGCATGCGCGAGATACTCCGCCGCCGCGCGACGGGCGAGCCGCTTGCGTATATACTCCGCGAGCGCTGGTTCATGGGCATGCGCTTCCGCGTCACGCCCGCAGTGCTTATACCGAGAAACGAGACCGAGCTTTTGGCGGAGACCGCGACGCAGCTCATACGTCTTGAGGTCAAGGCCTCCGTGCTCGATATCTGCACGGGCAGCGGATGCATAGCCATAAGCCTCGCGAAATTCACGCGCGCGAACGTCTGCGGCTCGGATATAAGCGAGGACGCGCTTAAGATAGCGCGCTTCAACGCAAAGCTGAATCTCCTGAACGTGGAGTTTTTCCAGTCCGACCTGTTCTCGGAGGTAAACGGCAGATACGACGTCATAACCGCGAACCCGCCCTATATCGCCGAGTCCGAGATACCCACGCTCATGCCCGAGGTAAAGGATCACGAGCCTCTGCTCGCGCTCGAGGCGGGCAGCGACGGGCTCAAGTTCTATAAAAGGATAGCCGCGGAGGCGCCCGACTATTTAAACGAGCGCGGCGCGCTGCTCATGGAGATAGGCTGTGAGCAGGGGGCTGCCGTGCAAAGGCTGCTCGTAAAGGCGGGCTTCCGCGACGTAAGGATAATAAAAGACTATTCCAAGCTCGACCGTGTCGTGCTGGCAAGGATATGATATATGTTTGATAAGCTGAATGCATTTAAAGAAAGATACGCCGAGCTCGAGCGGCTCATAAGCGACAGCGCGACCATAGCCAATCAGGAGCTTTGGCGCACTCTCGTAAAGGAGCACGCGGAGCTGGAGCCCCTCGTCGCAAAGTACGACGAATACGCCGATATAAAGCGGCAGCTGTCCGATATAGGCGAAATGCTCGCCGACGCGGATAAAGAGCTTGCCGACATGATACGCGAGGAGAGCGCGGAGCTTTCCGCGCGTCAGACCGCCGTTGAGGAGGAGCTCAAGATAATGCTCGTCCCCAAGGACCCCAACGACGAGAAGAACGTCATGCTCGAGATACGCGCGGGCACGGGCGGAGACGAGGCGGCGCTCTTCGGCATGGATCTTTTACGCATGTATATGCGCTACTCCGAGCGTCATAGATATAAGATGGAGACCATGTTTTCGAGCTATACCGACAAGGGCGGCGTAAAGGAGATAGCCGTTCTCATATCCGGAAAGGGCGCGTATTCGCGGCTCAAGTTCGAGAGCGGAGTGCACCGCGTACAGCGCGTGCCGGAGACGGAGTCGCAGGGGCGCATCCATACCTCCGCCGCGACCGTAGCCGTGCTGCCCGAGGCAGAGGACGTGGATATAGAGATAAACCCCGCCGATATACGCGTGGACGTATACCGCGCGAGCGGAAACGGCGGTCAGTGCGTCAACACGACGGACTCCGCGGTACGGCTCACGCACGTCCCCACGGGGCTCGTGGTGACCTGTCAGGACGAGAAATCCCAGCTCAAAAACAAGGAAAAGGCCATGAAGGTCCTAAAGACCCGGCTTTACGACATGGCAAAATCCGAGCAGGAGCGCGAGCTCGCCCAGTCGCGGAAGAGCCAGGTCGGCTCCGGCGACAGAAGCGAGCGCATACGCACATATAACTTTCCGCAGGGGCGCGTGACCGATCACCGCATAGGGCTCACTCTGTATAAGTTAGAGGCCTTTCTGGACGGCGACATGGACGAGGTCATAGACGCGCTCGAGCTCGCCGACCGCGTGGCGAAGATGCAGGAATAAGGCCCGCAAAAAGGCATATTCCCGCTGATATCATCGGAGGAATATGCCGGATATACTTTTTTCCGCACTGTGCGGCTGCGCCGTGGGCGTGGCGGGTACGGGAGCGGGCGGTCTCATAGGAATAATGCTGAAAACGTCAAAGCGCAGCCGCAGACGCGACGGCATGCTGCTGGGCTTTTCCGCGGGAGTCATGCTCTCCATGACGGCGTTTGAGCTTTTGCCCGAGAGCATCCGCTTGGGCGGCGTCGGCTTTGCGCTCGCGGGCGCGCTTTTAGGCGCGGCGTTCACGCTTATCATGGGCGCGGCGGCCTCCGCTCGCGCGCACGGAATGAAAAGGCTCGGGCTCATGCTCATAACGGGCATAGCCATACACAACCTGCCCGAGGGGCTGGCAGTGGGCGCGGGGCTTATGGCGCCGGGGAGCTTTGGAGTCGGGTTGTGCGCTATGATGCTGCTGCACGATATGCCCGAGGGGCTGGCGGTGACTCTGCCGCTGCGCGAGGGCGGCATGGGCAGGCTTAAGGCGCTGCTCATCTGCGCCGCATCGGGCCTGCCGTCAATGGCGGGGGCGGTCGCGGGTGCGGTGATAGGCGGAATATCCCCCGCTTTTATATCAGCATCGATAGCCTTTGCCGGCGGAGCGATGCTGATACTGACAGTAAAAGAGCTGCTGCCCGAATGCTGCGGCATGAGCGGGCTCTTGCGTGCGGGACTGGCCGCGCTCACCGGCTTTGCCGCCGGGGCTGTGCTCGCGATCACGGTATGATATTTTTTATAAGAGGACTTGGGACAGGCTTATGCCCGATACGAGAATATACGACCTGAAAACACAATACGAGGAAGGCATGGACGACGCCGCGCGCGAGATAGCGAGAGGCGGGCTCGTCGTCTTCCCCACGGAGACGGTATACGGTCTCGGGGCAAACGCCCTTAACGCGTCCGCAGTTTCGGATATTTTCAAGGCCAAGGGGCGTCCGCAGGACAACCCCCTCATAGTGCATATATGCGATTTTTCACAGGTCATGTCCGCCGCGCGGGAGGCGTCCGACATGGCGCAGAGGCTCATGCGCGCGTTCTGGCCGGGGCCGTTCACCGCGGTGTTAAAAAAGAGCTTCGTGATTCCGGACGAGGTCTCCGCCGGGCTCGATACGGTAGGCATACGGCTGCCGTCCTCCGCATATGCGCGCGAGCTCATACGCCGAAGCGGCTGCATGATAGCCGCGCCGAGCGCAAATACCTCGGGGCGGCCGAGCCCCACGCGCGCCTCGCACGTCATAGAGGATCTTTTCGGAAAGGTCTCCGTCATTTTGGACGGCGGCGAGACGGACTTCGGGGTGGAGTCCACGGTATGCGACCTCACGGGGGACATCCCTCTGCTTTTAAGGCCGGGCGGCGTGACTGCGGAGATGATAGAGCGCGAGGCCGGAGGCGTCGAGATATCCCACGCGGTGCTCGACGGACTCGCCGAGGGCGAGAAGGCGTCCTCCCCCGGCATGAAATACAAGCACTACTCCCCGCGCGCAAATGTGACGGTGGTAAAAGGAGGCACGCCCG
>CAYVOZ010000236.1:0-3660 GCA_964453325.1 uncultured Christensenellaceae bacterium
CGGTCGCGTTTGCCGGGACGGAAACAGCGCCGGATGCAGCGTCGGCCGGAGAACAGGAGGCGCTATTTGAGCCTGTGCTGCCTGCGGAAGCCGAAGCGCCCGCGCTGCTCGGCGAAACGCGCGTCACGGAGATAACGAGCCTTAACGACTTTCTCACCTTCAAAGCAGCCGTAGACAGCGGCAACACCTATGTCGGAGAGACCGTCAGGCTGACGGCAGACCTCACGCTTTCAGCAAACGACTTTCCCATAGGCTGGCACGGCGGCACGGGCAGCAGCCACGGCTCCGGCAACTGCATGCCCTTTGCGGGGACTTTTGACGGCAACGGCAGGACCGTAACGCTTGCCGCCAAAACAATGGCAGGCCAGTATCACACCTATATAGCGCTTTTCGCCAAGAACACCGGGACCATACAAAACCTGACAGTGACGGGCGGCGCGCTTCAAAGCACCGTCAATGCCGCGCTTGAAATGTATTATGCCGGAATAGCCGCGTATAACAGCGGCACGGTGAAAAACTGCACAAGCGGCATACAGTTCGACGGCAACAATGGCAACAATAACAAATACTTCGCGGGCATTGTCGCATACAACGCAGCGGGCGGCGTGACGGAGGACTGTACCTTTACCGGCAGCACCGTCACAGGAGGAATGTACAAGGCAGGTATCGTCGCGCGCAACTACGGTACTGTGAGAAGGTGCCGCAATGTATCCACGGCTGATTTTAAGAAGGGCTATAGCAAGGGCGGTATCGTCGCCGTCAACGAAGCGGGCGGAACTGTAACGCAGTGCTACAGCATCGGCAGAAACAACGAGGGCGGCTCTAACGGAGGCATTGCCTCTCTAAATTCGGGTACAATATCCTACTGCTTTTTTAACAGCAGGATTTCGGGAGTCGATCCCGGCTCCGTTGTATATATGAATACGAGCACAGGCTCTGTTGCAAACTGCTACAGCCCGAGCGGCTACCCGCTGGTCAGGACGAATAACGGCAGGATAGAAAACTGCTATTACGACAGTCAGACAAATACCGGCAGCAGTCAGCCCGGCACCGGTCTGCCCACGATGCGGATGACCGGTACGACCGCGCTTGACGCCGGAAACATGAGCGCGCTCGGGGGTCCGACGATGTGGGCGGTCAGGGCAAACACGGAGAACGCGACCGACGTAACGGTATATTATCCGCAGCTGAAATGCTTTGAGAGCGACAGTTATCTTTCCGCCGACGCATGGCGGCTCAGCCCGGACATGAACGGCTTGGGAGGAAGCCCCGATCCCGTTTTGCAGCGGGCGGGCGCGGAGATCACCGTGCCGTCGTATTCTCCCGCAAGCACGGCCATCACCTTTTCGGGCTGGAACACTGCCCCGGACGGCAGCGGCACAGCGTATGCCGCAGGAGACACGCTTGCCTCGGGTACGAACGTCACGCTCTATGCACAGTGGACGGCGGATTCATATACCGTGACCCTCGACCGCGAGGGCGGCGAGAGCGGCTCTGAAAGCTTCACCGCGATATACGCTTCAGCGACGCCGGAAAGCTATACCGCTCCGATACGCACGGGATATACCTTCGGCGGTTACTGGACGGAGGACAACGGCACGGGCGACATGGTGATAAATACCTCCGGCGCGTACTGCGCGGGCGTCGCGGGCTATACCGACGCGAACGGCAAGTGGATAAAGGCAGGTTCTGCCGCGCTTTACGCCAATTGGACGGCGGATACATATACCGTTGTGCTTGACCGTGAGGGCGGAACGACGGGCTCCGGGAGCTTTTCCGTCACCTTTGACTCCTCTGCGCATACCGGCTACACCGCCCCCGCGCGCCCCGGTCATACCTTTGACGGATATTATACCGGGGACGACGGCACGGGCCACATGGTGATAAATACATCGGGCGGGCTTGTGTCCAACGTGACGGGCTATACCGGCGCGGGCGGAAAGTGGATAAAGGCCGCTGCCGCCACGCTGTATGCCAAATGGACGCTCAACACAAATTCCATTACGCTTGCTCCCGCGGCCATGGACTTTGGCGAAAGGACGGTGGGTTATACGGCTCTGCCCGCCGCAGTGACCGTTATCATCACAAACACAGGCAACACGGCTATTTCCGGATATACGGTATCCGGCGGGGGAACGGCGTTCACCGTGACGTATACCTCTGCTCCGATAGCGGCGGGAGACACGGGGAGCTTTACCGTGCAGCCTGCTATGGGACTCGCTGCCGGGCAGCATTCGGCGTCGCTCACCGTTATGACGACGGAGGGCGCGTCGCAGATCGTGACGGCAGCCTTCGCCGTACATCCCGCTCCCAATGTAACGGCTCCCGGGACCGCGGAGCCCGGGCCGACCGTGCCTCCGGCAGACCCGGTCAGGCATGCGCACGGCGGACCGCAGCCCCCGGCTGAAGACGAGCCCGCCGGAACGCCCGAGCCGGGAGTCGATCCTCCCGAAGAACACGAGCCCGACGAGCCCGACGAACCCGGAGATATTGCCGGGACAGCGCTTGAGCAGGCGGACGAGATCCGCGATCCTGAGCTAAGAGAGCAGTATGGGAGCACGGGGGACAAGACACAGGCCTTTGACTTTGGCAGCGGTCAGATCATAGTGGTCATACCGCCCTATGAGGGCGCCGTTATCGCCGGGCTTCCCGATGAAAGGGCGGTCATTGAAGCGCTGCTGACGCCGGAGGAGCTCGCGCATGCCGCGAACGGAGCCAACATAGAGATACGCCTGGATGTGAAGCGGATACCCGAAGCGCCGGAGGAGGAGGACAGGCAGACGATCGAGCAAGCGATAAAAGCGTTTTCGCAGGAGATACCTTACCTCACGCTCGGCAGCTATCTGGATATCAGCCTTTCAAAGCGCATCAATGCCGGGGACTGGCAGGCCGTATCGGACGCAGGAAGGACCATAGAGGTCGTGATAGACGTTCCCGGGGAGCTGCTTACGGAGAACACAGAATACTTCATACTTCGCAGCCATGAGGGAGGCTATACCCTTTTGGAGGATATGGACGACGATCCGAAAACCGTGACCGTGCTCACGCAGTACTTCTCCACATACGCGATAGCGTACCGCGCAGAGGCCCTGCCGCCCGTGATATGGCCGTGGCTGCTGCTTGCAGCGGCGGTTGTCATAATACTGATCGTTATACTTGTTAAAAGGAAAAAGGAGAAGGAAGAGGAGCCCGACTATAAGCTGTATTAACACAGGATATTGAAAGTAAAAAGAGGGGCTGCAGCAAACGGAAAAGCTGCGGCCCATTAGCTTGTTTTGCGGAGCACATGCCCGCAGAGCGCCGCCGTACGATAGCGGTCGCGGAGATATCTTAGACGGGTATGTATTTTTGCAGAGTCTTGAACAGAAGCCCGACGTCGATGGGCTTGGCGATGTGGTCGTTCATGCCGGCGGCGCAGGCCTCGGCCACGTTCTCGGCGAAGGCGTCGGCCGTCATGGCTATTATGGGTATGACCGCGCCCTCCGGATGCGCAGAGGCGCGTATGGCCTGGGTCGCCTGATAGCCGTCCATCTCCGGCATATGCACGTCCATCAGTATCGCCCGGTAGGTCCCGGCCGGGGCGCTGCCGAACATGGAAACAGCCTCCAGACCGTTCCATGCACAGTCCACCGTGAGCCCTGTGGATTCCAGTATGCGCCT
>CAYVOZ010000237.1:0-3625 GCA_964453325.1 uncultured Christensenellaceae bacterium
TATAAATTTAATTTGATGTTTGAGGATAGAAGTATTGATGTTTTAGCCTATACTCTTGAAACAATACTTGCTGAAAAGCTTGAAACGATTATTTCACGAGGAGATCAGAATACAAGGCCAAGAGATTTCTATGATGTATATATATTAAGTACATTACAAAAGAAAAATATTGATAATCAAATTCTAAAACAGGCTTTTGAGGCAACCGTTAAGAAGCGTGGCACAGGAGAAATTGTGAGAAATTACAAGCCTATTCTTGATACTGTTGTAAATAGTCCAGCTATGCTTGAGCAATGGAAACGGTATCAGAAAGAATTTGAATATGCAAAAGATATTGAGTTTAAAGAGACATGCAATGTTGTGATCAAATTGTTAGAACGGATATTATAATTACAAAGAAAGAGTGATAAAGATGGGATTTAGATACAGAAAAAGTATTAACTTAGGCGGCGGATTTAAGATTAACATAAGCAAATCCGGAATTGGTTATAGTTGGGGGGTTTCCGGATACAGAATTACCAAAACAGCTCGCGGAAACACCAGAAAAACATATTCTATTCCCGGAACAGGGTTATCATATGTAGATGAAACAGGTCACAAAAGAACAAGAACTACTCCTGCCCCACAGCCTTCGCCTGTGAATTTAAATCCAGCAATGCACGATATAGATAGTGCGCCTATTGAACAATTAAAAACAGCCGAGTACAATGAGTTTGTTGAACAATTGCAAAGGATACTTACAATCAATAAAGTAAGTAATGTATTTTTATGGCTTGCGTTGCTTATTGCTGTGCCACCGTTCTTTATTTTCCCTATCATTGGCATCATGTTGAAGATTATGTTGCACACAACATGGAAATTAGACTTAGATTATACTGTTGAAGAAGATATTTTATCCGATTATAACAAAAAGACGGAAGCGTGGTTGTCGTTAAATCAATGCAATAAGTTATGGCAGATAACACAATTTATGAATGTTACTGACAGAAAAAGAAATGCGGGTGCAGGGAGAACAATAAATCGTATTCCATTGAAAATATTGTCAAAAACGCCATTTTATATAACTTCAAATATTAAAACTGTTCAAATGAAACTTAAAAAAGAAACGATAATTCTATTGCCCGACCGAATATTAATTATTAAAGGCAGAAAAGCTGGTACAGTCGGATATGCTACTGTAAGTATCGATGTTAGCAATACCAGGTTTATAGAAGAATCAGTCGTTCCAAAAGATGCACAAATTGTTGATTACACATGGAAATACTTAAATAAAAATGGAACTCTCGACAGAAGATTTAATGATAACAGACAATTGCCGATATGCTTATATGGTTGTATAACGATACAATCTTCGGAAGGATTAAACATAGAAATTCATTGTTCAAATGATCAAGTTGCACACGCTTTTAACGATACGATAAATTAAAAAGAGGTATTACTATGAGCATAGATACACATGCAAAAATTGAATATTGGAAATCGCAATTATTAGATTTAGGCAAAAGAAATAAAATGGTGAATTACAGAGAAACCGCAAGGGCAACTTTGAAAATTATTGCACCTGAATTTACAAATATGTATGAAAAGTTAATTCAAGATGAAGGTGAATTAGTTTTCCAATATTTAATAGACAAGGATACAGATATCCGCACATATTCGGTTTTAGAATTGTTAGGGGAATTATCATACCCAATGAAAGTGTATCTTGGTGATATAAAGACAGAAACTCCGTTTGCAGAACGACAAAAGACTCTAAAAAACCTCAGAAACAAATCAAAACTATCGTTAGAAGAACAAGGCATTAACATACTATATCTATGTTTTGGATTTATTGAATGGAAAGAAGGTACAGGCTCAAAAGCTCAGTGGATAAAATCACCATTGATTCTTGTCCCCGTTACTCTAATATTGGATTCGTTAAATGCTCCATACAAATTAAAAAGACATGACGATGATATTGTTGTTAACCCTACATTGCAGCACTTGTTTGAAGCGGATTATGGAATAACTTTGCCTGAATTCGATGGCGAAGCAAGTAGTTTAAATACTTTCTTTGACGAAATGGAAACATTAGTAAGTGAAAAAGGTTGGAAAATTATTAAAGAAACCAGTCTTGGTTTATTATCCTTTCTTAAAATCAATATGTATAGAGATTTGGAGAACAATATAGAAAAAGTTGTTAAAAACCCAGTTATTAAAGCGATGCTGGGAGATATGGAAGAAGTAAACAATATTCCTGAAAACCTAATAGGCTATAAGCACGATACTATCAAGCCAAAAGAAAGTTTTCAGGTACTCAGCGCAGATTCAAGCCAACAGGATGCCATTTTGTTTTCTAAAAACGGTGTCAGCTTTGTTATGCAAGGTCCTCCGGGAACAGGTAAAAGTCAGACAATAACAAATATTATTTCTGAAGCATTAGCTGATGGTAAAAATGTATTATTTGTTTCCGAAAAGATGGCAGCGTTGCAGGTTGTATATAACAGATTGACAGAACTTGGTTTAGGTGATTTTTGCCTTGCATTACATAGTTATAAAGCAAATAAGCGTGAAATTCTTGATGACATACAACATACATTGGCAAAAAATAAAACAAAAGTTAAAGATGAAGCTATTGAAGAACTTGATAAATTAAAATTCGAAAGAGATGCTTTAAACGAGTATGCAGATGAAATTCATAAAGGAATTTCGCCTTTGGGAATTAGTTGTTATGAAGCATTAGGAATCTTAGATTCATTAAAAAACGCAAGTGAGTATCAATTTGATATAGATGGAGTATTACAGGTGTCAAGAGAAAAATTGAATGAAATGCTATACACCCTAAATAACTATGCTAAGATAATCAATAATCCTCAATTTGATTATGCAAATAACCCGTGGAAAGATACTTCTCTTACAACTTTATCCTACGATTTAAAACAAAGCATAGATACAAAAATAAATGGACTTACACATAAGTTGTCTACTCTTTCTGCTGAGATCAATGTGTTATTTGAATATGAATTTAGCGATGCCCCTGATATAGAAAGCGTAAGGAATTTTATTAAGCATATTGAAGATTTATTAAAATATCCTACTGTTCCGGAAAAACTTTCGGGATTTAATGCAAAGCAATTATTAGCAGATACCAAGGAACAAAAAGCTATATGGGGCAAGTGCTTAGAGCAAAAAGACAATGCCGAAAAGAGATTTACTGAAGATATATGGAAATATAATATTTCATCTTTGGTTGAAAAAATAAAGATCAGTTTTGATAAAATACAATCCCTTAAATTAGCATCATGTGAAAATGCCAATAATGCGATATTATATTCAAATGAAATTCAAAACAAATTACTTGCTGTAAAGACTGATGCAAGTAAGGTTTATGATGCTTTTCAAAAAATTGTAGACTTTTATAAAATGCCACTTGTTGCAACAAGCAGAAATATCGAACTTGTATTTAATTTAATAACAATGATAGAGACTCCGGCCACTGTACATCTGCAGTGGCTTGATTTGAATGCTGTAAAGAAAACAGATTTCGGTGTAAATGTATATGCTGGATTGCAGTTTGCTTTTACCAAAGCGGCTGCGGTGTTTTTTGAGTTGAGAAATTCTACTGGACTCAGACAATTAGAACCTA
>CAYVOZ010000238.1:0-3543 GCA_964453325.1 uncultured Christensenellaceae bacterium
TCTGCATCTGTCAGCTTGAGGCTCTGCTGGACTGCAAAGTATTTGTGATACAGCTCCATTTCAAGGTACGGATCGTCTATTCGTATCCTGTTTATCGCCCTGTTAAGGCCCACGGTGATATCATCATTGCCCTTTGTTACGGCAAAAAACAGAGGGCTCGGCGAGAACTCTGCCAATACTTTGGTCCCCTGGCCGGGCTGATAAGCGCCCAGCATGCCCGCATCCGCTTCTCCGGCAAGCACAGCGGACGTCAGCTCGGAAATGTCCTCATACATACACGGGATATAAGTAAAGCCGTTCTCCTTTGCGAATGCATCAAAGGCCTCATGGTTTACCGTCGCATTCTCCACCATGCCGACTCTGAGGCCATTGAAGGACTCAAAATCATATGCCTCAAGCTTGCTGTCCTGCGAGCAAAACAGCGTTTTGTAATTGCGCCCGTATTCGTTCTGCGGAAAGTCGAATTTCTTTGCCCGCTCCTCGCTGTAAAGCAGTCCCCCTACCATGTCGATCTCTCCGGCCTCCAGCTGAGAAAGGCAGTCGGCAAGATCGCCGTTAACAAATTCGTAGGACCATCCGGTGTAGTCTGCGACTTTCATAAGATAGTCGTAGGTATATCCGGAGCAGACCCCGCCTTCTTCATTTTGAAGACCGGGATGCAGTACCCAGCCGACGCGTACAGAGGTCTCCGCCTCCCCGGCAAATGCCGTGAGCGGCGTCAGCACCGACAGCAGCAGAATGACCGTCAACAGTATAGCCGTATGCTTTTTCATCAATTACTCCTCACTTCCCGGCGCCAATAAACCCGGCCGTCTGTCCGTCGGAAAAGCGATTGCTTTATGTACGCGTTACAGAACCGCCGGCCCGAAGCATTGCGGGAAAACGCCATTCTTCACCGCCGGATGCGCAGCTTCCTCATATTCAAACAAACTGCCTTGCGCACTGGCAGCAGGCAGTCGTTAAAGCGCTCTGTTGCAGACATAGCGAAAATATCGAAGCCATACCCTTGGGGCTTAAACATGACTAAACGCGGATCATCTGCGTTTAGTATCAATGCTGCCTTTTCATGAGCGTTCCTATTCACGCAAAACCTATGCGCTCGTCACCTGTCATATTTGCTGCAAATAGTCAAGGTCGTATTTAGTCATAATAAAAGAATGCACTACATTTTGTTTATTAGTGTACCATATCACCGTTTACTGTTCAATAAATTTCAGCAAAATAATACAGTTTGGTATCGCTTTCGCCGGAAGATAGGACGGCGCGGACAGAACGGCAGCCGCCGCCGGTCACGGTATCGGACGCGCGGGGTTATCTGATAGTTTTTATTACGTTAATTTTCTTCTGCTGCCTGTCATCGTAATGCTGCCATGCGCGATCATATGATATAATACATATGCACGGTATGATATAGGATTTAATAATTGCAGCGAAGCAATTATTTTCGGAGAGAAGAATATTTCGGACATTCCAACGGGCTTTACGTCAGAGTATGCGTGGATTCAGCAGTCCCGCCCCCGGGGTCTGCTCAGATTCGGAAAGGAGCGCCATGAGCTTTTTCACATATAACGGCAGAAATGTCTGGTATACGGAGGCGGGCAGCGGACGGCCGCTGCTGCTCCTGCACGGTAATACCGCGTCCTCCAATATGTTCGGCGGCGTCGCGGAACGGTTTGCCGCAGGTCATAAGGTCGTTTTGATCGATTTTCTCGGGCATGGACGCTCCGGCCGTCCGGATCGGTTCCCTGCCGACCTTTGGTATGACGAGGCCATGCAGGTCATCGCGCTCCTGCGCGAGCGTCGGTATGAAAGCGCCGACGTCATAGGCAGCAGCGGCGGCGCTCTCGTGGCTTTGAATGCCGCATTGGAAGCGCCCGAACTGATAGGCAAGGTCATAGCCGACAGCTTTGAGGGCGACCGGGCGTTGACCGTCTTCACAGAGAATATCGCAAAAGACCGTGCGCTTTCCAAGCAGGACCCCGGCGCGGTGATGTTCTATAAAGCTATGCATGGCGAGGACTGGGAGTCCGTCGTAGACAACGACACCGATGCGGTCGTCCGCCACAGCCGGGAGATAGGCGTCTTTTTTCACAAGCCGCTCCGAGCGCTGAAAGCGGAAGTATTGCTCACCGGCAGCCTTGAGGACGAGTTTGTGTCCGCTCTCGGTCCGGACTTCTTTTTAAAGACCTACGGCGATATGCTGTCCGGGATCGGTCACGGCTCCATGCACCTCTTTATGCACGGCGGACACCCTGCCATGCTGTCAAATCAGGAGGAGTTTGTACGTCTGGCGGAGCAGTTTCTGTCTGCGGGCATACTGATCTGACCCACTCCGGGTTTCATGTGCAGAAGAAATAACAGATCATCTATTTATCCCCAACGCTGCGTTCTTCTTCGCCCAGTATTTTTTGAAGCCGCCGCCCGACCTTCCGTCGGGAAGCGCCTCGCGGGACCATCTTTCATAGAAATCGGCCTCCTCGGCTGCGGCCTGTTTTGAAAGCATGTGCATACCCGCACGGTCAAGCGCGGCTGACTCAATGAGCCAGCGCTGCTCGAGACCGTCCCGCTCCTTATAATACTCCGGCGGCAGCACCTTGCCGATCAGGCTGCGATGAAAGCTTTCCCGTTTCAGCCAATAGGCCTCTGCGGCGGGATCGCAAGGCATAAACACCGGCGCTGTGGGCTCGTTGCCGAAGGCAAAGGGCTTAAACAGGGATATGCAGGGTGTGGAGCTCCCCGTCGCCCATATTTTCGGAAAATCGCCGAGCTCCACGATCATGCTCGCGGTCGTATGGTCGCCTATCGCGCCTCCCGCGTGCATGCATACGCTCTTAACGCTGTTTTTGCAGAGCGGGTCGACGACGTCCGCAGCATGCGTACGCAGCGCGCGCATCATATCGGACACTCCGCTTGCGTTTTCAAGGCACTCCTGCGTCTCTGCGCTCCGCTCCTTTGAGCCGGAAAAGAACGAATACACAGGTTCCAAATGTTTTTTCTTAAAGTCTATGGAATCAGGCGAGCCGCTGTCTCTCATTTGACCGTCGCTGCCTATAGAGAGACGGTTCGAAATGGAAGCGCGCTCGCAGCGCTTCGCCGTCCAATGCCTGTTCGCCGTTTCCAATACATACATCTCGGTCCTGTCAATTATAAGGAAAGAATTGTCATAGTAAAAATCATGGTCGAAGCCGCAGTTTCCGCCCTGACCGTACGTCCCGAGCAGCACCGTAATGACGTCCACGGCATTCTCCGCACTCCCTGACCGCTCCAGAGCGAGCCGCAGCATATCCATTCCGGTCAGCCCCGTTTTGCCGTAAGCGCCCTTTGTAAAAACCGCTTCGTTTCCGATGCATACGCCGCAGTCGTTTATGCCTGTTTCCGCGCCCCACATCCACGTCGGGCGGGATATCAGCACGGCGTGTGCATCAGCATCCGGTATCTCCATATATGTGGCCTTTAGCGGCACATCAGCACGGGCCGGCCTCGCAGGATGATATTCCAGCACCTGCGGCTCGTTGGGGCTGCGGTCGCTGTTCTTGGCAAAAT
>CAYVOZ010000239.1:0-3533 GCA_964453325.1 uncultured Christensenellaceae bacterium
CTGCTCATAGGTGAGAGTAAATTTATCGTCCGTGCGGTCATATTTATACTCAATGATATTGCCGCTGACCGCAGCAGGATACGGACGTGACAGCAGACCAAAAATGGGCTGCTCGAACAGACCGTTAAAATATGCCCAATAGGTGTTGCTCCACTTGTTACTGTCAAAGAAATCAAGCAGGAACCTGATGTGCGGGAACCAGTCGGTACCCTCTGACATTCCACCCCATTCGCCGATGATGACGGGAACATTCAGGCGCTCCTGTGTGCGCCTGTGCTCACCGAAAATTACTCCCACTCTGTCATTGCTTGCATATTTGTATGCGGGGGTATCAACCATAAGGTCATAGCCGTGCGGTGCAAAACATTGCTGAGGCTCGCGCTTGCCGTTTATCTGAATGGGTGTGTTGCTGCAAGGTATGCCGAGGTTGGAATAGTAACAGTTTTCTGAAATCATTATGCCGTTGTCCGTAACCTCACGTATGGCGGAGGCTGTTTTGTTGAGGAAAGGCATATAGCGTCCTGTGTCGAATTTTTGAATCAGATCATCGCCCACAGAAGTAATTTTTCTGAACAAATCGGCATCAAACTGGTCAAGTATATGACCTCGTCTTTCCTTGCGCAGCACATCGGAGAGCATTTTGCATCTGCTGATTTTTCTGTCGGTCAGCGTTACTCTGACGAGCTTTGCAACCAACATACGGAAAACCTTGCCGCCGTCTGTGCCGGGAAACGGCTCATTCATTACATCAAAACCGAACAGGGCGGGCTTGTCCTTGAATCTGTCAGCCACGTGCTTCCACATATCGCAGTAGTATTCCTGTAAGCCTTTGCCCATGTATTTTTTATTAAGCCAGAAATTATCAAATGAACGATGTACGCATTTGCGGAAGAAATAGCCCTCCGCCCACACAAATCGTGTAGGCTTTGACTTGTATCCATCGGACATCACTGCCCATTCGGGTGCACCGTCACCGACATGATTATTATAATAAGAATACAAATCCTGATGCATATCAAGATACGCAAAAATGCCGCGTTCGGCGCATCGGTCAAGGATTTTTTCAATCTCATCAAGGTATTCGTCGTTGTATTTGCCGGGCTGAGGCTCAATTTTTGCCCATGTAAAGCCCAGACGAATCAGGTTGAATCCCTTATCTCTGATAAAATCAAGAAATTTGTCGTCAACGGGTTCGGAAAAGTGCTGGACTCCCGGTTCGTATACGCTTTTGTCAACAATGTTAAGACCGTTGAATATCCGCTCCCTGCCGAAGTTGTCTGTAAATTTTTTCTCATTCGCATATATTTTTTTCATAAATGTTTTAAGCAATACGGAAAACACAAACAACCTGATTTCCGCGTCGCATTCCTTTCGCATATTTAAAAGTGTGATTTAACGAAGCGCGTTAATGATATTTTGTACATCCTCAGGATATTCCGTTATGATTGCGTTAACATTACCCAACAGGACATCTTGAATTCCGCTGTCAGAGTCTGCATTATGAGCTACAACATCAATTGAATACTTATTCATCAGCTCCGTAAGCTCGGAAGAAATTGAATCAGGCTCAAGTATAATTTTGGAAACATAGTTTCTTCTGAGCTTTGCAATTACTTCTTTCACAGCCTCTTTATCCGAAGTGTCCAGCTTGGACAGGTCGGTGATGTAACAGATTGATGTTGTTGACAGATAGCCCCCTATAACTTTGAGGTTTTCATCATCATCTGTGAAAACGCACAGCTTTCTTGAAATTTCCATATCGTCCGCCAGGGCTCTGATTTTATCGAGGTGCGTGAACTCTGTGATATTAATGTATAAATCAAAATCAACATCCTTGATAAGTTCAAAAACTCTGCTCAACTCTGCTGATTTTTCAGTTACATTTTCAGCGCCGTCAGCCAAAACAGGAGTGCCGTCCTCCCTGAATGCAACATCAATACAAGCTCCATGAATTCCTGCGTTAATTGCCGATTTTACAGACAAATATGAGTTTTTCTCCTGCCCGAATGAACTGGAGACCGAAACAACATCAATATCATAGACAGGAATATTGTACTCGTTCAGATTTTTAGCAAGAGATACAATATCCAGCTCGGAGTCGATAAACGGTGATGGCTTATTATCGTGTAAAAATATGAAAAAAAACGATACAACAAAGACTGCAACAATAAAAATTGACAGCAGCAGTATTAACAGTTTCTTATTCAAAACTCAACCCCCTGTAAATTCTCTGCGTGATATCATTCATTTTATCCAATTTACGTTCTATATCCGCAACCAATGCGAATTGTGTGTGACAGCGCACAAGGTTATCGTCCGGATTGTTGATTTTAAAATAGGTGTCGCCGTTAATATAGTCGGTTAAGAATCTGATTCCGCACTCATATGTCATAAGCTTTGAGGAAAAAGCAAGATTGTCAACCTCATTTTTGCAGAGACTGTTACCCGCCGCTTCCAGATATCCCTTCGTGTACATCTCATACAGCTCAAGACTTAACGAAACCTTTTCAATGTCTCTCTCATTTTCATCGGCTGTGTTTGCGCCGAAACGGATGCTGTCACCGAAATCATACAGTGAAAGCCCGGGCATAACGGTATCAAGGTCAACCACGCAAATGCCCTCGTTTGTTGTTTTATCAAACATTACATTATTGAGCTTAGTGTCATTATGTGTGACGCGCAGAGGAAGCTTGTTTTTATTTAACAGCTCCAGCAGCTTGCCCGCATCACTTTTACGCGCAAAAGCAAAGCCAAGCTCCCTTTCAACTGTATGCACTCTGCCGGCCGCATTTTTTTGTACTGCAGCTTCAAGTGCCTCGAAACGCTTGACTGTGTCATGAAAATCCGGAATAGTTGTGTGCAGAGTATCAATAGGATAATCTGCGAGCATACGCTGAAATCTTCCGAAAGCCTTTGCCGAATTATAAAAGACCTTGGGGTCATCAATTAACTGACAGGTGTAGGCGTCCTTAATGAAATTATAGCATCGCCAGCATTTTCCTTCAGAGTCGCAATAATACGGGCGACCATCCTTTGCGGGGAACACGCGCAGAGTCTCACGCTCAACGTCGCCGCCGTTTGATTTAACAATTTTTCTGAGATATGACGTGACACCGACAATATTCTCCATGAGCTTATCAGGCTCCTTGAAAATATTGGTGTTGATAACCTGTAACAAATAACTGCTTATATTACACAGCTCATCCTCAAACTCAACAACGAAGGTGTCATTGATATGTCCGTCGTTGATTACATAACTTCCTATGTATTCGCCCTTGATTGAAAATTGTTCAATAATTTCGGCAATATTGAATGAGGTACTGTCCTTCATGCCCTTGCACTCCTTAATCGGAAATCTTTTTTTTATTATAGTACTGCTAACCTATAAATTATATATATAAAACATGCGTTAGTCAAGTAGAAAATTTTATTGACAGGATAGGTGCGTTGTGCTATTGTTGTAATTGCAAATTAATATAATGGAGTTGACATATATGGCAATAAAACCTTTAAAAACACTTGAAAACCGTGCG
>CAYVOZ010000240.1:0-1940 GCA_964453325.1 uncultured Christensenellaceae bacterium
TTTCAATTTTCTCAGGATAGTTCACGCAAGTTCGATCACCAAGGCATTGGTATACGGGGCCGGCATCGTTTCCGGCATCTGCACGGTCAGTACACCAAAATCATGTGCGAAGGGGACGCTCCCTCCGCCAAGAACGTGCACATTTCGCACCGTCTCACCTTGACAGAGACTACGAATAATCGTCACTCGATCTTGCGCTCCGCCCATCAGAAACGCATACAGCGCGCTGCCCTTGCAGGTGAACCGAATGTCAGAGGGATGCCATTCGGTTTTGTTCTCTGTAAAGCCTTCGATCTTCACTGTTGTCGGGCCCTCGCCATAAACTCTCCACGGGCGCGTGCCGAAAATGCCTTCTCCGCAGATGGCGGTCCACTTTGCGATCTCCTGCAGGATATACCGCGTTTCATCGTCGATGCTGCCGTCAGGCCGCTGTAAGACATTTAGCAGCATGTTGCCATTCTTGGACGCGATGTCGATCAGCATTTCAACGATCTGCTCGGGACGCTTGTACGTCTGACGCACATCATAAAACCAGTTGCCGATGCAGGTATCGGTTTGCCACGGATCAGGGTTAATGCCCGGCAGTTGGCTCTTCTCAATGTCCAGCACGCCGACGCTGTAAACCGCCTGATCGCGGTCTTTTTGCGCATACACGGCTAAGTTTTGGCCATTTGCCGCCATGGATGTGTTGTAGAGATGCGCAACCGCCTGCAAGCCTTCTCGATACAGATGCGGGCCACGCGGTAAATCGGGTGGCGAGGACCAATCCGCGCCGAACGGCAGTGGGCCGTCTGTATACAGGAGCTCGGGTGTATAGCGGTCGATCATCTCTGTTATGCATGCTAGCCAGTATGCATGATAATCTTGGTTGGCCGTGTACCAAGGCCTGAAATCCTCGGGGTTGCTCGCGCCGTACTCCTCGTTTGCGTGGTAGAAATGTCGATAGGCAGGATCTGTACCGTCATAGGGCACGCCTGCATAAGGTCCGTAGGTGTCCTGCCCCTTATTGACCCGCCACCATGAAAAGGATGCGCCCAGGTGCTCGGACAGGCCAAAGGGCAGACCGTGCTTTTTCGCGGCAGCTTTCCATAGTCCAAGTATATCCTTTTTGGGCCCAACCGTCGCGCTGTTCATGGGGTTGTACTGGGACGGGTAATTGAAGAAGTGATCGTGATGTGTGGCCAGCGCAACAAAGTATTTCGCGCCCGCCTGCACGTAGAGATCCATGAGTTGATCCGGCTCGAAGGCCTCCGCCTTCCATAGATGGCACAGATCCTTGTATCCAATCTTTGAGGGATGCCCGAAGTGGCGCAGATGATAGAGATACTGCGGCGTGCCCTCGATGTACATGTTGCGCGCATACCAATCGCCGAACATCGGCACGCTCTGCGGCCCCCAATGGCTCCAAATGCCGAACTTGGCGTCTCGGAACCATGCTGGCGCTTGAAACGTGCGCAATGAATCGAAGGTGGGCTGAAATTCATGTTGCATGACACGGTCCTCCTGTGTTGCGTTTTATGATGCCTATTTCACGAACTGCTTATTAATCCATAGTTCAGTCAGCGCGTTGGGCGGGGACAGTTCGCAGCGTGCGGTGTCCGCAAACGTCATCGCGTATGGACGATCGGGCGAATACGGCTTCCACTCAGGCATGGCGCTGCCGTCGGCGTCGCTTCCGTTGGGATCGCCACTTTTGACGAACTCCGCCCAGTAGTTGCACATGAGGCGCGCCAAGTCGTAATGCTTGCCCACGAACGGGCGCCAACATTTGGCCAGCGTCTCAAAGAAGAACCACAGGTCGACCGAATGAAAAGTGCCCGGATTGTCCTCGCCCGGGATGTCCGCGTCGAAGATGTAATAGTAATTGCGCAGGTCGCCGTTCGCCTCGGCGGATTTTCTTAGCATTGTGTGGATCGCAATCTCGATGGGGCTGACGTCCG
>CAYVOZ010000240.1:1950-3503 GCA_964453325.1 uncultured Christensenellaceae bacterium
TGCACGTCATCTTCGCCAAGTCACCCGATTCCCGGTCGCAGATGCGCAGGAACGCGTCCGCGTCGACCCCGAACAACGCCTTTGCCATCGCGTCGAATGCCTCCAGGCTCTCCGCCTTCGGCGTCTGACGGAACTCGTCGGTGGTCAGGCCGATCAAGAGCGGCACCTGCATTCGCTGGTTGTTCATGAATCGCGCCATGCTGTCGCCGACCTGGAAATAGCCGTCGGTCGCGGTGCCAAAGTGCCGATCGAACGCCAACATCTTATCGCGCACGTACACCGCGTCCAGCGCCCGCGCCTCGGCCAGCGTGCGCACACCCAGATAGACGAAGAACGCCTCGCCCTGCCGCTGCGCTTCTTCGAATGTCTGGCGCGGAAAGCCGCGATGATAGGCGTCCACGAACACGCCGCTTTGGATGATGGCGCGCTGAAACAAGCCCTCATTCTGCGGCGATGTCATCTGCGTCAACACGCTGCCGCCGCCCGCCGATTGACCGGCGATGGTAATGCGGTCAGGGTCGCCGCCGAAGGCCACAATGTTTCGTTTGACCCAGCGCGTCGCTGCCTGTTGGTCCAAATTGCCGAAGTTGCATGGCGCTTCCGGCGACTCAGCAGTCAGTTCGGGGTGGCACAGGAAGCCGAACACATTGACGCGGTAATTGATCGTCACCACAACGATACCCCGCCTAGCCAGGCGCTCGCCGTCAAACTCCATCTCGATGGGCGAGCCGACCATGAGTCCGCCGCCAAAATACCATACGAGCACCGGAAGCTTTTCGTCCGCTTCCATGGCGGGCGTCCAGACATTCAGATATAAGCAGTCCTCGCTCATCGCCGCCTGCGGATCGCAAGCCCATTCGCGCTCATACAGGCTCGTGCCGCGCGCGCTGGGCACCCATTGCATGGAAATCGGAGCAAATGTATATGCCTTCAACACACCTTCCCAATCCCGTGCAGGCTGCGGCGCTTTCCAGCGCAGTTCTCCTACAGGAGGCGCGGCGAAGGGGATGCCCTTGTATGAGGTAATCCGAGGATCAGCAGCGGAAATCCCTTCTAATCGTCCATTTTCCACCGTCACCTGTCTCAACATGTCGGTTCCCTCCATTCAAATGGCCAAGCTGGCAGCCCTTCTTGATTGCATAGATCGGCATCTTCCGGATTGTCCGCCCAAGCATAGCGCACACATACGGGTTCCAGTATCTCATCATGCGATACGATCACGGTATTCTGAGAAATCCGCGCATCGCCCCAGCGGAACACGCCATCCGTTCCAGCAATCGCGAAATGATGAACAGCATCTCCCCCATTTCTTGAAACCAGCCCGGAGCCGGTTTCTCGGAACGTGATCACAATCCGCTTGCCATCGCGTTTTGCACTCTGAAAAGAAGGACCGTATGCAACGATGTCCGTTTCACCGTACTGGACTCGCCTTGCTACCAATGCCAAGCGCATCCCGACGCTCCGTTTGTCTTTGGGATGAATGTCATTCCACTCGCCAACGTCATAGGTAACCGCCATCCCCGTTTTCGAAATTGACAGCAGCGCATTCTGTG
>CAYVOZ010000241.1:0-3491 GCA_964453325.1 uncultured Christensenellaceae bacterium
GGGCAGCGGACGCGCCTGCTCCGGACGCACCGTCATCCTCTCGATCTCGTCCGAAAGCTTCTTAACAGGCTTTACCACGTTTGTCATGAACACCGCAAGCGTCATACCGAGCACTATGAGCATCGCCGCGACGATCATAATGAGCGAGGTCTTTACGTTGGTATTGTTTGCCGCAAGTCCGGAATAATCCGACTGCATCCTCATTATGCCTATATACTCTGTCTGCGACTCTACCGGAAACGACAGATAGACATGCATATCGTCTCTGATCTCCACCACCGTATAAGCGCTCTCGCCCTTCATGGCGTGGGCAAGGTCCTCCGCTCCGCGTTCCTCCGCCATATCCGTGTCGAAGGTCGAGCATATCAGCTCTCCGTCCATAGTGTAGCAGGCGATGCCGTTACCGAGCATAAGGTTGAGATTTCCCGCGACGTCGTTAGCAACGCGTTTGAAGCCCGACTCGTCTGCGCTGTAGTCGCCCTCCGATATCGCGCGCAAAAGCACGGTCGAGCAGTAACTCTTCATTTCCTCCATGCTGCCGCTTATGGCGCGCCGCGTGTTGCCTCCGAGCTGTGTAGACAGGCTCACCAGAAATAAGAGCAGCACCACCGCAACGCCCGCGCTGAACCAGAGCAGGAGCTTTTTTACAAGGCTCACCTTTTATCTGTATCCTCCGGTATCTTATAGCCGACTCCGAATACCGTCACTATCAGTCCTTCGTTATCGAGCTTTTTTCTGAGTCTTTGTATGTGTATATCCACTGTGCGCGTATCTCCCGCATAGTCGAAGTCCCACACCTGTTTTAAGAGATCGCCTCTTGTGAGCACCTTTCCCTTGTTTCTTAGAAGCACCTCCAAAAGCGTAAATTCCTTTGGGGTAAGCTCAAGACGGACGCCCGCCCTGGTGACCTCATGGCGCTCTGTATCCAGCTTTATATCCTGAGTCTCGAGCACGAGACTGCCCGAGGCAGCTTCGCGCGTGATCTCTATGCGCCTAAGCACGCTTTTCACGCGGAGCATTACCTCGCGCATATCGAAGGGCTTTGTGATATAGTCGTCCGCTCCGTACTCCAGCCCTATTAGCTTGTCCATCTGATCGTTTTTCGCCGACAGTATTATAAGGGGTATGTTTTTTTCGTTAGTCACGGTCCGGCATACGCTGAGGCCGTCCATATCCGGCAGCATAAGATCGAGCAGTATCACGTCCGGCGTCGAGTCCGATATCTTTTCGAGCGCCGTTTTGCCGTCGCACGCAACGTCTACCTCAAAGCCGTCTTTTTCAAAGCCGTACTTCAAAAGCTCGGCAATAGCGCTTTCATCCTCGACTACAAGCAGCTTATACATAAAGCATGCTCCCTCCGTTCCCGTTTTATTGCAGTCTTGTTCCTTTTTATCTGACGCCGTTATCCGGCGGCGTATAATACGCTGTATTTTATCGCACACTTGCATTATATCATAATGCCCATTCGCCCCGTAAAGATTTCATAAAAATTTACTTTCTTCGGTGAATACGCGGACTGCCGAAGCGCAGAATAAGCATAAACAACTTTTTTGCGTGGGGGGAGCATGTTCAACATTATCATAAAGACCGTCGTTACCTATTGTCTCATAATGCTTGCGCTGCGTGCGATGGGAAAAAAGCAGGCGGGACAGCTCCAACCGTATGAGTTCGTGATAACTCTTATTATTGCAGAGGTCGCCTCAACGCCGATGGACGGCCCGGGGACTCCGATATTCTACGGGCTTATACCCGCTCTTACTTTGCTGCTGCTGTATTTCCTGTTTACCTTTATTTCTCTTAAGAGCGTAAGATTTCGCAGGCTGTTATGCGGAAAGCCAAGCATACTCATACAGAACGGTAAAATAATCAAAAAAGAGCTTATAAAAATGAACTACAGCCTTACAGAGCTTATCGAGGAACTTCGTTTGAATGGCAACCCGAATATCGCCACGGTACACTATGCCATATTGGAGACCAACGGACAGCTTTCGGTGCTGCCATACGCCGCGCACTGCCCGGTGACACGCGGCGACCTTGGCCTTAAGGCGCACGAGGAGGATCTGTGCACAGCGGTCGTGCTCGACGGAACGTTCAATCCTCTCGGCATAGAGCAGCTCGGGCTTTCGGAGCACGCTATAAGGAGCATGCTCGCGTCCTTCGGATACCCGCGCATTAAAAACGTTCTTGTCTGTACTCTTTCGGATGCGGGCGAAGTATTTTTACAGGATCGCAAGGGCGAAACAGATACCTTCAGAGCCCCGGACGGATTTATCCCCGTTCAGAAAACGGAAAACAGCGCATGACAGCCAGGAAGCTGATAATCTGCGTAGCACTGGCCGCAGCGCTCCTGACAGGCGCTCTCATGCAAAAAAAATATGTTACCGGGCTTACAGAAGAGCTGATAAGGCTTACGGACGAGGTATATGTCGCGTGTATAAACGACGATCCCTATACCGCCCGTGAACGCTTCGGCGTCCTTTATAAAAAATTTGTGTCCGAGGAGCGCATGCTTTTCTCCCTGCTCGAGCACGATTTCATATGTGATATCGACGAGCAGCTGCTGCTGCTTACCTCTGCGCTCGGCTCCGGCGACACGGACGCCGCGGAGGACTGCTGTATGTCGCTCAAACACTCGCTGCTTTGTATCCGGCAGCTCGAGGACGTGCACGCCGAAAACATTTTTTAGCATATCGATCGATTCTTTTTTCGGGAGCTTTCCGATTTTTTCGGCGGCTCACGTACCGTTTTTCCGCTTTCGCGCCCGATACTGCGCCCCGCTTTCTTGACTTTAACGCAAAAATACCTTAAACTCTAATAAATAAGTATTTGAAAGTGAGGCTAAAGAAGCCTATCATGCAGCTCGACCATTGCATCAATTTTATGCTGAACAAAACCCAAAACGCCGTTCTTATCCATTTTCGCGACAGACTCGCCGAATACCAGGTCACTCCCGTGCAGTACGCTGCACTGAAATGCCTCTGGACAGAGGACAACAAAACGCCCAAGCAGATCGCTAACGAGATAATGCTCGACGCCTCCACGATCACCGGCATTCTCGACCGTCTCGAGAGCAAGGATCTCGTGGTGCGTACTCCCTCCGTCTCCGACAGACGCACTCTTATCATATCACTGACAGACGCCGGAAAGGCGCTGCAGACGGATATCGACCGCATCATTTTAGAGTCCAATCACGAGGTCCTGCGCTCGCTGTCCGAGGAGGAGCAGGCGTCCTTCAGGGACTATCTCGACCGAGTGTTCAAGACCTGCCAAACGCTCAGATAAAGTCCTTACGTTATCGTTTATACTGCGGCTTGATCCCGGATCCTCAAATAAATACACGCCGCGCGTCAGGAAACGCGCGGCGTGCTTTTATATATCATCCGGCACGCAAATCGGGCAATGCCGGTAAGAAACAGCTTTATGACTGAGCGGGCTCCGCGTCCGGCTGCTGGGGCTTCTGTGATGCGGAAGCGAGCATCTGACGTGCTGCT
>CAYVOZ010000242.1:0-3480 GCA_964453325.1 uncultured Christensenellaceae bacterium
AGATGGAGCTGGAGTTCTTCTGCGATCCCAAGGAGGAGATGGACTGGTTCTACTACTGGAAGGACTATTGCGCAAACTTCCTCTATAACCTCGGCATGCCCAAGGAGCACATAAAGCTGCGCGACCACTCGCAGGAGGAGCTTTCGCACTACTCCAACGCCACGACGGATATAGAATATCTCTTCCCGTTCGGCTGGGGCGAGCTTTGGGGAATTGCGGACAGGACTGACTTCGACCTTAAGGCGCATATGAAGGAATCCGGCGAGAACTTCACTTATCAGGATCCCGTTACGAACGAAAAGTACGTGCCCTACTGCATAGAGCCGTCGCTCGGCGCGGACAGAGTCGCGCTCGCGTTCCTTTGCGAGGCATATGACGAGGAGGCCCTCGAGGGCGGAGACACTCGCATAATAATGCATCTGCATCCCGCGCTCGCGCCGTATAAGGCCGCCGTGCTCCCTCTTCAAAAGAAGCTCTCCGACAAGGCCGACGAGGTATATGCGGAGCTCATAAAGCACCATAATATAGACTATGACGTGACCGGCAGCATCGGCAAGCGCTATAGAAGAGAGGACGAGATAGGCACGCCCTACTGCATCACGGTGGACTTTGACACGCTCGAGGACGGCTGCGTCACCGTGCGCGACCGCGATACCATGGAGCAGGTCCGCATGCCCATCGAAAACCTGAAGGCATTTTTGGACGAGAAGGTCGCGTTTTAATAACGCAGAACAGATAATTTAAAGGAGGTCAAAAGAAATGAAGGTCATGCTGCTGAACGGAAGCCCGCACGAAAAGGGCTGCACCTATACGGCTTTAAGAGAGGCCGCGGACGCCATCGAGGGCGCGGGCATAGAGACCGAGATATTCTGGGCGGGAAACAAGCCCATTTCCGGATGTCAGGCCTGCGGCGCCTGCGCAAAGCTCGGGCGCTGCGTCATAAACGATACCGTAAACGAATTTCTTGATAAATTCAAGGAAGCCGACGGCATAATAGTCGGCTCGCCCGTGCACTACGCATCCGCGTCCGGCACGGTGACGTCCTTTCTCGACCGCCTTTTCTACGGCAAGAGCGCGCTTTTCTCGGGCAAGCCCGGCGCTGCAATTGTGAGCTGCCGCAGAGGCGGCGCAAGCGCGGCGTTCGATCAGCTCAACAAGTATTTCACTATAAGCGGAATGCCCATAGTGTCCTCCACATACTGGAACCAGGTCCACGGCAATACCCCGGACGAGGTCCGCGAGGATAAGGAAGGCATGCAGACCGCGCGCGTGCTCGGCAAGAACATGGCATGGCTGTTAAAATGCATAGAGGCGGGCAAATCGGCAGGCGTCGCCTTCCCCGAGGCTGAGCCAAAGGAGCGTACAAACTTTATCCGCTGACATGGCATAAAGAAACAGGGCGGCTTTTCGCGCGCATTGCGTAAGCCTGCCCTGTCTTTTTATGCTCTTTTATACCGTTATGCTTTTATCGTGCGGCTTGTACGTCCGCGCGTTTTATGCCGAGAGCGCTGCGCTCGCGTCCGCGCACGCCATTTTATATACGAGCTCTGTCATTTTTGTCGAATAGCCCCACTCGTTATCGTACCATGCGACGAGCTTTACAAAGCCGTCGTCGAGCGCCATGCCCGCCTGCTCGTCAAATATGCAGGTGTGCGCCTCGCCCTTTAAGTCGCTCGAGACCACCGCATCAGAGGTATAGGCTATGACTCCCTCCATATATGTCTCGGACGCATTTCTGACCGCAGCGCATATCTCGGCATAGGACGCGGGGTGGACGAGCTCCGCCGTGAGATCCACCACTGATACGTCGTTCGTAGGCACGCGGAAGGCCATGCCCGTTATTTTGCCCTTGAGCTGCGGCAGCACGAGCGCGCAGGCCTTTGCCGCACCCGTCGTGGCGGGTATTATGTTCCCGAGTATGGACCGTCCCGCGCGCCAGTCCTTGTTCGAGCGCGAGTCGACTGCCTTTTGTTTTGCCGTCGCGGCGTGTATGGTCGTCATGAGGGCCTTCTTTATGCCGAAGCTCTCGTCTAGGACCTTAGCCAGAGGCGCGAGACAGTTCGTGGTGCAGCTCGCTCCGGACACGACCGTCATATCCGGTCGGTACATGCGGTCGTTCACGCCCACGACAAAGGCCGGTATCGACGCGTCCTTTGCGGGCGCGGTCACGAGCACCTTTTTCGCTCCCGCCGCGATATGCCCCATGCACGACTCCTCCGTGAGAAAAGCGCCCGTGGATTCTATTATGTATTCCGCGCCGCAGCCTGCCCAGTCTATGCCCTCGGGAGTGTCCGACGAGAACACGGGTATATGCGTGCCGTTTATGTTCAGCCCGTCGCCGTCCGCCTCGATCTTTCCCTCAAAGCCCCCGAAAACGCTGTCGTATTTGCACATATACGCCATGTATTCAAGATCCGCTTTTCTGAGGTTTATACCGCAGAGCTTAAAATGTCCGGTATCCTCGCTGACGATGCGCGTTACTATCCTGCCTATCCTTCCGAAGCCGTTTATACCGATATTTACGGGCATGAGCTGTTCCTCCTAAAAGTCCATCATTTACTCATTATTTAATCACTCACATGCTCATTTGTCAATGACTTCCATCAATACATTATTCAATAATTACCCATAACTTAATGTTATACACTCACACAGTGCATTTCCGAGGTATGCAAAAAGCGGCAGGCCCTATAAGCCAACCGCTAAATGCTAACAGCTAATAGCTAACCGCTATCCGCTAACTGCTGCCCGCTAACCGCTAACTGCTGCCTGCTACCCGCTAACCGCTAATCGCTAACCGCTACCCGCTAACCGCTAACTACGCCGCCTTCTGCTAACGAAGATAACGCATGCTGCGATCACTGCACCCGCTGCGAGCGCAAGTACCTCCCAAAGCCAAGGCGAAGCGCCGTCGCCCATCTCCGGGCTGTCCGGGTCGGTCTCAGCGGGAGCCGGAGGCGCGGGAGTGGGAGCGGGAGCCGGAGGCGCGGACGTTACTGTGAACACTATCGGCACGGTAATATCCGCGTAGAGCGTTCCCTTAAGGTACACAGTGGCGGTGTGAGTGCCGGCGGGCAGGGTGTTCAGATAATCCTTATTAAAGGTAAGCACGATAGAGCCGGTCGCCGCCGAGACCTGCTGCGAGGTCAGCGTTTCGCTCCCCATCACCGTATGGTCATAGTTTTCTATGCTGAATCCCGGTACGCCTGTGCCTATCGTGAACACTGCGTCCTGCGCGGCGGCTCCTGCGGTAAAGGAGGCGCTGCCTCCCGTCAGTGCGGCGGTAAGGTCCTGCCATACAGCGTATACCACGGTATCCGCCGTGAAGGTATGAGTGTCTCTCGCGCTTACCCTTGTTGTGCTCTCAGCTCCGCCGACAGCCCATTCCTTGAAGCCCTTGCCCGCAGGCGGAGTGAAGGTGCAGTCGGGCAGTGCAAACGGCGTACCCGCTATGGCTGTGCCGGCTGTCATGCTGCCCGT
>CAYVOZ010000243.1:0-3477 GCA_964453325.1 uncultured Christensenellaceae bacterium
CTTCGCTCCCGCTGCGAAATACTGCTGGACTTCTATTCCAAGAGCGTAAATATCGAGGCGCTTACTATGCTCGAGATGGCAAAGAGGGATATACTGCCCGCCTGTCTCGACTTCATAAAGCAGCTTACGTCCCTCATGTGCGATAAGAGGACGCTCGGCATGCTTTCCGCCGACGACGCGGACGCGCTGCTGGCGGAGCGCTGCACCGCTCTCACAAACGGGCTGTATAAAAATACAGAGGTGCTTTCAAAGGCGCTCACGGTCTGCCCGGGCGACGACTCGCTGGCCCGCGCAAGATATTACTGCGACGTAATAAAGCCCGCCATGGAGGCCTTAAGAGCCTCTGCGGACGAGCTCGAAACGATAACGAGCTCAATGTACTGGCCGTATCCCACCTACAGCTCGCTGCTGTTCGGGATACATTAAATTTAGGAGGATAGCCGTATGCTGAGCCAAAAGGGCCTGGAAAGATGGAATGCCTTAAGGATCGGTCTCGTTCTCTCCGGCGGCGGCGCAAAGGGAGCTTATGAAGCGGGCGCACTGTGCGCTATGCTCGATCTCGACCTCGCCGATAAGGTATACGGCATCTCCGGCACCTCCGTAGGCGCGCTCAACCTGCTCGTATTCACTATGCGGGACCGCGAGCTTATGGAGCAGCTTTGGACGGGCATAAGCTTTGGCACCGTAGTAAAGCGCAAGAACAGGGAGGACCGCTCGGGCGTGCTCGATATCATTCGCGAGATAGCCCCGTTCATTAACGTAAAGGACGACGACTCTGCGGACGACACGCGCGACGGCATTTATACACAGGCCGCGCTGCGCGATATACTCAACAGCTGCGTCGATATCGCCAAGCTGCGCGCGAACCCCGCAGATATGTATGCATGCGCATACGACATCGACGGTCTGCACACCGAATACTTCGACTTAAAGAAGCTGTCCGACGCCGAGATAATAGACGCTGCGCTCGCCTCCTCCGCAATACCTTACGTATACGACCCCGTGACGATCGGCGGCAGACGCTATGCCGACGGAGGCATAAACGACCCTGTTTACGGCGTTAAAAACAGCGACGTAACGCCTATATATCCTCTGCAGGACAAGGGCTATGACATGCTTATCGTCATACACCTAAAGGAGCAGGATACCCGAGGGCTCACCCATATAGGCAAAACGCGCGTGCTCAACATCTATCCATCAAAAGCCCTCGAGCCCGTCAGCGGCACAGGCACGATGATGTTCACACAGAGCTCCATCCGCAACAAGATAGAGCTCGGCTATGCCGACATGGCAAAGGCCTGCACAGAGCTGCTGATGGAGTATTTAAAGGCTTAGTACAAAGAGCTTAAAGAAGGACCCCTCTCCGTCTGTTTTCATGCGGCAGGGGTCCTTTTCGTGTATTGTCTTTCATTCTGCATCAACCGTCAGCTCGAACCAAAACGTGCTTCCCTCGCCGGGCGTGCTCGAAACGCCGTAGCGCTCGTTGTGCAGCTCCATAATGCCCTTTACTATGGAAAGCCCTATACCCGTTCCCTGCTTCGACCTTTTATGCGGTGAGCCCGCCCGATAGTACCTGTCCCATATGTACTCTAACTGCTCCTGCGGTATGCCCTCTCCGTGGTCCGTGACCTCTATGCGCACCTTGTCGCCTTCAAGCGTTTGGCGTATGAGGACGCGCCTGTCCTCTCCCGCATAGTTTACAGCGTTGTTTATAAGATTATAGGCCACCTGCGTTATCTTGTTCTCGTCCGCGGTGACATATACATCCTTTCCGTGCTCAAAGACAACCTTAAAGCCATCCTGCTCCGTGAGCTTTCCGTATCTTTTCAGCAGCACGTCTATGCTCTTCGTCAGATCGAATCTCGATTTATTGAGCATATGCGCACCGCTCTGTATTCGCGAAAGATCCAGAAGATCGTTCACGAGCTCGGTCAGATGATTGGTCTCGTCGATGATTATCTGCACGTTCTCGCTCGTGAGCTCTCCGGGAATGTCTCGCATAGCCTCTGAGTATGCCGTTATCATCGTGAGCGGCGTTCTGAGATCGTGCGATACGTTCGCTATGAGCTCTCTTCTCAATTCCTCGACCTTGGAGAGCTCCTTTGCGGCATATGACAGCGTATGCGAAAGCTCGTTTACCTCGCGGTCGCCCTTCACCGAGAAATCCGCGCCGTAATCCCCCGCCGCCAGCTTTTTTGCGGATTCGTTGAGCTTCTCTATAGGCTTTGACAGACTTCTGGAAACAAAGACCGCAAATACCATGCCTATCAGCAGAAAAACCCCTGTCGCCCAATAAAGCTGTATGCGCAGCGTTTCCACCGTACCGCCGAGCGTGGATATCACGGACTCCACGAGTATTATCTCCCCGTCCTCCGATATCCTCGCGAATATCATCCTTCTCGGAATGTTCTGATCGTGAGGTATATACTCCGCGCCGCCGACCTCGAGCAGTATTTCGCCGTCGCTGTTTTGAGCGATTTCTCTCACATAGCTTATCAGCTTCGGCGACAGTGCAAAAATATTGCCTCCATACAGGCCCTGCGCGGAGGTTATCTCACTGTTTTTTTCGTCTAAAACACGTATGCTGATATCGTACCGCTCGCACAGCTCCTTCAGATCGGCGTTTTCGTAGTTTTCCGCGGCGTCCGCCCCGAGACGCATATTTCGTATCTTAATATTGACATAGAACTCGTCCAGAAAAACAGTCTGAAAGACCCAAAGTATGGCTATTATGAGCACCGTGAACAGTGCGAAGAGCGCGAATATCCGCCATTTAACGCCCGGCATCGCGCCGCGTTTATGCTTCCGGCTCAAATCTGTATCCAACTCCTCTTATCGTGACTACGTATTTTCTGTATTCTCCGAGGCTGCTCCGCAGCAGCTTTATATGAGTATCGAGCGTCCTGTCGTCGCCGAAAAAGTCGTAGCCCCATATATTGCTCAAAAGCTTCTCCCTCGTAAGCGCAATGTTCGCATTCTGAGCGAGATACAGCAGCAGCTCGTATTCCTTCGGGGACAGCTCGGTTTTTGCGCCGTCGACATATACTATGCGCGCGGCCGTATCGATCCTTAGTCCGTTGAATTCCAGCACCTTGCCGTTCTTACCCGCTGTTTTGCCCTCATTTCTGGATATCACGACGTTGACGCGCATCATAAGCTCTCTCGGGGAGAAGGGCTTGACCACATAATCGTCAATGCCGAGCTCAAAGCCGTGTATCTTATCGTACTCCTCGCCTCTTGCCGAAAGCATTATGAACGGTATGGGCTTCTCCTTAAGTATTTCCTTGCAGGCGGAAAAGCCGTCCAGCTCCGGCATCATGACGTCCATTATAACAAGGTCGAAGTCCGTCTTTCTGCATAGCTCGACCGCCTCCATGCCGTCTCCCGCCTCGGTAACACGGTAGCCCTCAAATTCTGCGTATTTGCGTATTATAGTCCTGATCTTTTCTTCGTCGTCAACGACAAGTATGCTGTGCA
>CAYVOZ010000244.1:0-3470 GCA_964453325.1 uncultured Christensenellaceae bacterium
TTGCATGTGTTAAGCACGCCGCCAGCGTTCGTCCTGAGCCAGGATCAAACTCTTGAATTAAAATTTATTTTACAACCTTTCGGCCGTAATTATTTTGTTCAAAAGATCCTGTCGCTCATGTTTTTTCACTTGGCATTTTGTTTGCTTTGTTTTCTTTTGCGCTGTATTGTTTTGTCAATGTTCCCGCGCCCCTCTGCCGTTCTTCCGAACCGCTTTCCCGAGCGCGCTTTATTATATTAACATCGACTCCCCACCCTGTCAACACTTTTTTGAGCTTTTTTTTAGTTTATTTTTTTTGTCTAAATATGCCTTTTTTTGCTTTATCTACATCTATATATAGTGTATATCATGTCGTTACTTCAAATAATCAATTATGATATAATGAGTTTATAATTATAGAAGGAGATAACTATGAGCAGACTCCGAAAGAAAGAATTATTCTCTCTGATACTGAAAGGCGGGCTATTGATATTGGGCGTCGTCGGTCAGCTGACCTCTTACGGCACCTCGAGCTTTATGAGCTCCTCACATTTACTGTATTTTACCAATATGAGCAATCTATGGATAATGACCGTCGTGCTTGTGCTGTTTATATACTCTCTTATACATATAATAAGAAACGACGATAGGCCGGAGATACCTGGCTGGCTTCAATCTGTACGCTTTATTTTCACCGTAGCCATAACGCTGACCTTCCTGGTTTTTTCTGTATTACTAACACCTCAGATGATCTCTCAGGGGAACAGCTCCTATCTGTTATCTGTCAGCAATATGTGCGTTCACAACCTCGTACCCTTGCTCTCGATTGCAGACTTTCTGCTCTTCGGATATGAATACCGTTCCGGACGGCATGCATATCTGCTCGGACTTATTATGCCGCTTCTCTATACCGCATTTGCGCTTATACTCAGCGCGTTCGGTTCCTTCTTCGGGGATGACCGCGTACCTTATTTCTTTTTCGATTATGAGGCCAATACATGGCTCGGCGCCGGCAAGAGCATAGGCGTTGTGTACTGGCTGATAATACTCAGCGCGTCCGTGCTCGGCATGAGCGCACTTTTACTATTACTAAAAAATATAGTCGCGAAAAGAAAGAATGCCCCGGCTGACAAGAACCTTACAGCTCAAACGACAGAAGGAGAACTTAAATGAAGAAATCCATTGCTATCACTTTCTTCCTTATAACTATATTATTGATAACACTCTGCCCGCTCTCCGCATTAGCTGCGGATGATGCATTGCGTTTTGACGGCAACGGTGAATTTAAGATACTGATACTCTCCGATCTTCAGGATACGGACCATCCGCAGAAGGCAACGCTGCTTTTTGCAGAGGCTGCTATAACAAAGGCCGATCCCGACCTCATAGTGCTCTTAGGCGACAACATATACGGGCCCTCTATAGGAAATAACGAGTCAAAAGCAAAGAAAGCGATTTCCGCTTTTACCGACATTATTGATAGTTACGGCATACCCTTTGCCGTCGTTTTCGGTAATCACGACGACGAGGGCTGCATATCCAAAGAGGAACAGACAGCCTTTTATCAGAGCTATGCAAATTGTCTGATTCGCGACGATGCGGAGCTGACCGGCTGCGGCAACTATAATCTTCTTATATACGACGGCGATACCCCAAGGTACAATCTCTGGTTCTTTGACAGCGGCTCCTATGATACAACGGGCAGATCTAAGTACGCATATGTTGAGACCGATCAGATATCATGGTATGAAGAGACCGCGGCCTCACTTAAGGCCGAGTACGGATATCTGCCGGCAATGGCCTTTCAGCATATAATAGTACCTGAAATATACGATTCCTTAAAAGCAGTCGGCAGCGGCACAGAGGGAGCTGTTAAGCAAAACGGAGCATATTATGTTGCAGACGCCGACAAGCTGATATCCGGAACTCTTAACGAACGCCCCTGCCCTCCCGACTATAACAATGGGCAATTTGATTCCTGGCTAAATACCGGCGATATAAAGGCTGCGTTTTTCGGACACGATCATACCAACGACTTTCAGATCGACTGTAAAGGTATTACATTGACAGCCTCTCCATCCTCGGGTTTTTATTCCTACGGCGCTCTTGAAGCTCACGGTGCAAGAGTTGTTACCGTGAACAAGAACACACTCGATCATTCCACATATATCATTCGCTACAAGGATGCCGGCATAGAATACCGGCCCATGTTTTTAACTGCCCGTTACGGAGCACAAATAGGAGGATATATACTATTGGGTGCAGCTGTTATTGCGGTGCTGATAGCTGCTGCCGTCATATTGACAGTAAGCATTATTAGAAAACGCAAGCGCAAAAGAGAAGGTTGTACGGATATGAAAGCCGAGTAAACTATTTCGGCATTTCATCCGTACGTTCTTTTATTGCGCCCGGGCCTAAACTATACACTGCATTCATATCACAGCCGCAATATTTTCATTGCTGCTGTGATATTTATATTGAACTAATTCCTTTTGATTGATATTATTGTACATGGAACCAATTTATAAACAGCCGGAGGATACCTTGAGCACAACAATAGTTATCGCCAATCAAAAAGGCGGAGTAGGAAAAACGACAACAGCCATTAACCTAAGCGCATGTCTCGCGGACCGCGGAAACAAGGTGCTGCTTGTGGATTCTGACCCACAGGGCAACGCTACGAGCGGCCTCGGCATCAATAAATCCGAGCATCAAAGCTCTATATACGATGTTTTGGTGGGCGACGTCCCCGCAAAGGACGCCATTGTTCCCACGGAGTATAAGAACCTCTCCATTTTACCCTCGAGCATCGACCTTGCGGGAGCGGAGATAGAGCTCGTCTCCGTGATCGGCAGAGAGCGCATGCTCAGATCCGCACTTGAACCCGTAATGGATGGCTTTGACTTCATTATAATAGATTCACCTCCTTCGCTCGGGCTTATAACGCTCAACGCACTCGCGGCGAGCGATCAGGTGCTCGTACCCATCCAGTGCGAGTTTTATGCGCTCGAAGGTCTTTCGCAGCTCGTAAAGACCATTACGCTCGTTAAAAAGCATATCAACCCCCAGCTTCGCATAGAGGGCGTTGTATTGACTATGTTCGATTCACGCACCAACCTTTCCACGCAGGTCGTAGACGAGGTCGTTAAATTTTTTCCCGAGAAGGTACATAAGGTAATTATACCGCGAAACGTAAGACTCGGTGAGGCTCCGAGCCACGGCATGCCCATAACCAAATACGATCCCAAGTGCATAGGCTCTGCGGCATATGTGGAGCTGGCTGACGAAATTCTTAACGGAGCAGTAATGAAATGAAAAAATCCGGACTTGGCAGAGGGCTCGACGCTCTTATGAACACAGAATATCTCGACGACTCCCCCGCCGCTGTTCCTCAGGGCTCTCAGAGCGAGATCAGCATCGACCTCATTGACGTCAACAAGGAGCAGGCGCGCAAGGCCTTTGACGAGGACAAGCTTAAGGAGCTTTGCGAA
>CAYVOZ010000245.1:0-3456 GCA_964453325.1 uncultured Christensenellaceae bacterium
CCCGGTGCAGCGGTCACGCCCGAGGGCGGCGGCACACCGCCTGCGGAAGCGCCCACCGAAACGCCCGCAGAAGCTCCCACAGCCGTACCCGAGGAGTCAGCGGAACCTGGCATGCCTTAAAAATCAGGCTGAGCTATATTAAAACACGAACGCGCCGGCAGGATCGCCGGCGCGTTCGTTCGTTTATACTGCGAGTATTTGACCAAGCACTTTTAAAGCTTTTTCCGATACCGCTTCACCTTCCCGTCGAGCCGAAGCCACCCTCTCCTCTGTCAGTGTCCGAAAGCTCGCCCTCTGTGAAGCTCGCCGTGATATAAGGCGTGACAATGAGCTGCGCTATCCTGTCGCCGTGTCCTACGGTCTGCACGGTATTGCTCTGGTTATAAAGCGCGACTATGACCTCTCCGCGATAGTCGCTGTCCACCACGCCGACCTTGTTTGCGGGCGCGAGCCCCTTCTTTGACGCGAGCCCGCTTCTGGCATATATGAGCCCCGCCGTGCCGCGCGGCAGCTCTATGGCTATCCCCGTGCCTATTTTCTCCGTGCAGCCCGGCTCTATATGCACCGGCGCTTCAAGACACGCATAAAGATCCGCGCCCGCCGCACATTCGCTGCCGTAGCTCGGAGCATTTGCGTTTCTATTCAGCTTTTTTACCTTTACCTCTGCGTTCATAATTCTCACACTATCTGCTGGCCGTTGACTATGAGTCTGAATACCAGCCCTAACTTTTCGCTCGCTTTTCTGCAAAGTATCATGCGGTTCAAAAATATCTCGAAGTAGTCCATGACCGCGCAATGAGACGTATCTATCGTGACGTTCAGCTCGAACACCTTTTTATCGTCCGTTATCCTCGTCTCCGAGTTCACGACGGCATAGTTGACGCGGTCGTGGATATCGAATTTCGCAAACTCCCTGTTGCGCACGCGGCTTCTGCGGACGTCGGACTTGTCCGCGAGTATCAGCGCCGCCGCGATCGGGTTGACCGCGACAGCCGTGCTCTCGTCGTGGTTGCCTATAGCGCATATCACCGTCGCTATATCCTCCGGGTCTGCGCCCATATGATCGAGTATTCTGAACGCCATTACCGCGCCGGACTGTGCGTGATCCGCGCGGTTCACGATGTTGCCTATATCGTGTATATACGCCGCGACGCCCACAAGCTCCACGTCCCTTTCCGGATAGCCGAGCGTCCTTAAAATATACCGCGAGGTCTTTGCCACCTTTGTCATATGCGCAAAGCTGTGCTCCGTAAAGCCCATCGCAGAAAGCGATTCGTCCGCCTTCTTTATATAGATCTTCAAAGCCTCGTTCTTTTTTATTTCCTCAAATGTCAGCATGCTTCTTCCTTTTCTCTTCTTCTCTTTTCTTTTATTGATGAAATTATACCACAGTGCATCGCCCTTTGCATCAAAAATGCACGGTATATAAAAGGAGCCGCTCGTTAAAGCAGCTCCGTTTTCTTTATCCGTTTGCGTTGTGGCTTTCTTCTTACTCCATATCCGGCAGAGTATCAAAGCCCTTTTGCAGCTCGGCGTCGGTCAGGTCGTGATCCACCATCGTTCCGTCCATATAGGCGGAATAGGCCTTCATGTCGAAGTAGCCCGTGCCGGTCAGACCGAAGAGTATGACCTTTTCCTCGCCGGTGCGCTTGCACTCGAGGGCCTCGTTTATGGCTCCTAAAATGGCGTGCGCGGACTCCGGCGCGGGGAGTATCGTCTCGACCTTGGCGAACATGACCGCCGCGTCAAAGATATCCGTCTGCTTGACGTTCACGGCCTCCATATATCCGTCGTGATAAAGCTGCGAGAGTATGGGCGACATGCCGTGATATCTCAGCCCGCCCGCATGATCCGAGGACGGTATAAAGCCGTTGCCGAGAGTGTACATCTTGGCAAGAGGGGTTATCCTGCCGGTATCGCAATAGTCGTATGCAAATCTGCCTCTTGTAAGAGACGGGCAGCTCGAGGGCTCGACGGCGACTATGCGCGGGTTCTTTTTGCCCTCTAACTTATCGCGCATAAACGGCGCTATGAGACCGGCGAGGTTGGAGCCGCCGCCCGCGCAGCCTATTACGACGTCGGGATACTCGCCCAGCTGCTTCATGGCGGTCTCCGCCTCGAGTCCTATGACGGACTGATACATTGCGACATGGTTCATGACCGAGCCCAAAACGTATCTTCCGCCGTCGTCCTTTACGGCGACTTCTACAGCCTCTGATATCGCTGTGCCGAGGCTTCCCGAGGTACCCGGGTACATCTGTAAAATGCGCTTGCCTATCTCGGTCGTCTCGCTCGGGCTGGCCACGGTATCCGCTCCGAACGTGCGCATGATGGCTTTTCTGAAGGGCTTCTGCTCATAGGATACCTTTACCATGAACACCTTTAAGGGTATATCGAAGTATCCGCAGGCCTCGGAGAGCGCCGTGCCCCACTGTCCCGCGCCGGTCTCCGTGGTCAGATATTTGACCCCCTGCTCCTTTGCGAAGTATGCCTCCGCGACGGCCGCGTTCAGCTTATGGCTGCCCGACGTGTTGTTGCCCTCGAATTTATAGTATATCCTTGCGGGCGTACCCAGCTTCTTTTCGAGCTCATACGCTCTGCAGAGCGGCGACGGACGGTACTGCTTATATATATCCATGACCGCCTCGGGTATCGTGAAGTACTCGGTATCGTTATCGAGCTCATGCTCGATGGCTTTATCGCAGAATATGGCGCGCATCTCATCCGGCTTTAAAGGCTTTTTGGTCTTGGGGTCCAGCATGGGTGCGGGCTTGTTCTTCATAGCTGCGCGGACGTTGTACCAGGCCTTGGGAAGCTGCTCCTCTGTCAGATAAGTTCTGTGCGGTATTGTTCTTTCCATTTTTCTGTCTCCTTTCGGTCTTTCTTTTATTTATTCTGTCCGCTTAAAGCTGCGGTTATCAGCCGTTCCGTTCCGGGCTAACGCTCCCGGTGTATAAAAAAAATCCTGTCCTATAACATTAGGACAAGATCACTCCTGCGGTGCCACCCAATCAGATATCAAAAAAGATATCCTCTCATTGTCGCGCACATTCATACGCGCTTCCGCTGATAACGGGCGAAGCACCCGTCGGGCATTACTCGGAGAATATCCTTTCTTCCCGCCTTCCTGAAGTCCATTCACACACGCGCTCACCGCCGTATTTCCACCATCAACGGCTCTCTATATGCAGCTTTCGCGGCTACTTCCACTCAGTCACAAGTTTCATATTCAATTTACGTTATTATATGCCCGCGTTTTTTGTATGTCAAGCAGTTTTTTTGCTTTTTACACGGCATAAACGTACACTCCTGCCTTAAGCATACGCCCGCTATGTTAATATCCGGCAGAATATGGTAGAATCATATCATAAACGTCAATACTACATGCAAGGAAGGTTTCGGAATGGATATTAAAACTGCACTCAGCGAGCTAAAGGAGCTGCAAAAGCAGCAGCA
>CAYVOZ010000246.1:0-3444 GCA_964453325.1 uncultured Christensenellaceae bacterium
TGGTATTCGGCTACCCCACGGCGCAGCAAGCAGGCCGCGAAAAGCCCGAGCGATTCGCCATGAAGCACATCGTCCACGAAAACATTTACCGCCGCATGGACGGCCCCGAGCTGCGTGAGATGCTGAGCCAAAGGGCAGGCAGCCGCGGCTATTACGAGTGGGTTCGGGCTTTCTGCGAGCGGAAGTACAACTCCGATTTTTCCAGGGAGATGGGCCGGTCGGTCACTGAGTATTTAAAGAGTATCTGTAAATATCACTGAAGAACAGGAGAAGCCCCGAAAGATAAGGTGCCTTTATTTCTTTTTGTCCCTGGAAAGCTGTAGATTGGAAACCCTGATACTGAAGTAAAACGTTCATATATCAAAAAATGAGGGCTATTTAGCTCCACGCACTGAGCAGGCAAAGGGAAGTGTAGCAGAGCTACCCTTGCGACTTCATAAGCCGTAAAGGTGTATTTCTAATAATCTGGTTATTTCGCAACGTTCACTTATAAAATTTTACGTTATTCCTCATTGAAGTAGATAGGCTTATAACCAACTTAACGCCTATAGAAATCTTCAGTTGGATATACATATAATCATAGATGAGTTTGCCCCATCCCAATAGAGTGCCATTGGAGTTGTGTTACTTTTATATGTAGTGGCATGGAATTGAAGCCAGAAATATACATGTCAATTGCAGATTCTATCAATTTGTACTGTTTGAAAGAAGCGAACAATCAAAATTGAATAAGGAGTTATAAAATATAACATCCCGATCAATGCCATCTTCATCAGTAATCATAATTGCTTCTTGATCGCAAGATGTTGATAACAGTTTATTGTCTTCAAGGAGTTGGATCCTTGAAACGAACTCTGCAAAAGATATCGATAGTGATTTGATTTCAGGGAAGTATGCATTAAGTATCTCCATCTCACTCTTTTTCCCATCAAACTTAATAAGTGGAGTATCATGAAGATTAACGGCGATCTGTTGGTTCGTTCTACTACTAACCAAGAGATCTCTGTAAGTTAGTTTAGTGCTCTTATAGGAAAAAAACAAAGGGTTCTCGTTATGATGTGCCTCACCCCAGTCAAGATCAATCTCAAGAGGGTTATAGCAAGCCGAGAACACAATTTCGTTGAGATCGATCACTAGAGATAATAACGATGCAAACTCACTCTCTGTAAGAAATTTCTTGTCTATCCAAAAATGTGTTTCCGGGTTTCTGAGCTCTTTCAGCAACTTCAAGTTACTCACTAAACCGCTAATGTAACTTGTTGTTTTTGCTGAAAAAACATAAGATATCTTGCCAATAATCGCACTTAAGCCAATAGAGAAGAAATCTGAGGAAGAGTTGCTAAACAAGAATTGATTAAGTTGCTGAGCAATGCAACTTTGTTGATAATTCCTTTGCATGCCAGGATTATTTCTCATAGAACCTTTACTTAAATCTATCACGTCCATGCAACCTTGATTGATCATTATTTGCTTGATAATAAGTTCAGAGGCATTTTCTAAAGTGGAAACAAATAACTTCCTCATCTGTAGTGACGGGTTCCCATCCAAAATCTGATTGCAGAAATGCATAGACAGTAACCAAGCTTCTCGTGCATTAGTAACCAATATACCTGTTGGCATCTTTACGCTCCTTTATCCAACGCCTTTGAGTGATTGTAATAATGAACTCTCTGAACTAAGATATTTGACAATGTAATATGTGTAGTAAAAAAAGCTTCTCTACCAATTATTGTGATCATGTATCAAACAACAAAACTAACTGAGGTCATCTATTCTCTGGTGAAAAATACTTCACTGAATCTCATACCTCTTCAACTACTTTCCGTCATTCATCAAGATATTTATTTATTATCTGCATATTATACACGATTACCTCACTCTGTACCAGTATATCGCTAGCCTTTCTGCATCACTCCTGATATGTTTCCATATATACTGTCAAAGAAGCAACACTGATAATCATTGTAAGCCTGTTAAAATTGCTGACAATGTATCCTCGGTTATTGTTAATGCAATGTCATCGACAACAAGCAGGATGTCAATAGGAATATAGGGTGGGTTTGCCTTCAAATCCAGCAAAGGCTGTAGGCTGTTCTTTATATACTCCTCAAGTGCTGGAAATTCCATAACATTCCATTCAAAGGCCAATGAGTCTTTACATAGATAAATGGAATTGCTGTTGGTTGAGTCAACAACAATCACAAGAAATATGTCTTCAGGATCTGAAAGAGTCAAGGTAAGGATGAAGCTCATGGCAATCCCAGATTCTGATGCGTTCCCCAAAATAGCTTCCACCATTTTTTCTTTCTCTATCAATTTGGGTTTGCTCTTAAGAGTACTGGATACATCACTCTGCAATGTCAAGAAGTAACTGCTTGCCAGTTGATCGATTGTCACGCTGTTATTCTCAATGGCAGGCTTGAGGGAGGGTCTTCGCAATTTAAGGCCAATCCAATTTACTCCGCTACTAAAGTAGAACTCATATCCTTTGTATGTTGGATAAATTCCGGAAGGCCCTAGAGAGCCATTTTTCTGAAGACCCTTTAAATAATCAAAATTCAAGGATTCAAAACCCTGATCAACAAGCGCCTGCATTGAGCCTAAAATGATTTCATGAGCTTCTTCTTCTGACATGTCTGGCCAGGTAGCCCTGAGTACCTCTGTGAAAAACCAGATTGATTTACTGAGTTCATGTGTAAAATCAAGGGCATTGTTTTGGCTTTGTGAGGTCACCCACGCCTTTTTCTCTGCAGCGGCGCTGTCATGGATGTAATGTATCTCCAAGGAAAAACCCTGCATTGAAAAATTGTCATAGGTTTGATAGGATAAAGAACCAGAAAACACGCCATTAAGCACAACATTACATCCGAAATAGTTTCCAGAACCATGTTTTATCTCACTCAAAGGGAAAATGATAGAGTTTCGCATATTAAATCGTTCATGAATCTCATCAATACTTGGCAATGGAGGAATAATATCCTCTGAAGATGCTTTTGCTCCATATAAAAATGGAAACCCTGAATCGGATGATAGTGGAGGAAGAATAGTAAAGGCGCAAATTACTATAAAGGTACAAGCAAGGACTGTCAGATTTCTTTTCATTGTGTTTCTCCTACATTGCGACTAGATTAACGAGAAGCTTATATATTTCTAACTTCCCAAATACTTTTAGATAATATTAGTTGAGACGGACAACAATGTCAACTAAAACATACCTATATGATTGATTGTGATTTATTGTGATTTATTGCTTTCTCTTCCTCTGTAAATTCGGTCCGTTTTACGTTCATGCTCTTCACCTTTTTTCGGTTCTTTGCATGAACATTATTCTCTTTATTTCGTCATTATGGGAGCATTAACGTTTGTGTTTAGTATGATACAAATACTCGCCTGCGTCAGCAGACTCATGCAAAACTGTCCCTATATATTCCTGCGGTTGATTTT
>CAYVOZ010000247.1:0-3375 GCA_964453325.1 uncultured Christensenellaceae bacterium
AAAGGCCCTGCCCGTATCCGACGTTATAAAGGACAAGCTTTTAAAGGAGTCCGCGCGTTTAAAGCGCCTTTCTCCTCAGATGCCCGATCACAGCGTCTTAAGAACGTATCTCGAATGGGTGATAACTCTGCCGTTCGGCATTTATACCGAGGACAAGAAGGACATCGCCTTTGCCGAAGAGGTGCTTGAGAGGGACCACTACGGCATGAAGAACGTAAAGGAACGCATACTCGAGTATCTTGCCGTGCTGAGCCTGAAAAAGGATCTCAAGGGTCCGATACTCTGCCTCACAGGCCCTCCGGGAGTGGGTAAGACCTCGATCGCAAAGTCCGTCGCGGAGGCTCTAGGAAGAAAATTCGTGCGCATGTCATTAGGCGGTATGCGCGACGAGGCGGAGATACGCGGACACAGGCGCACCTATGTCGGCGCGATACCCGGCAGGATAATATCCAACGTCAAGCTCGCGGGCAGCATGAATCCCGTGTTCCTTTTGGACGAGATTGACAAGATGTCGGGAGACTTCCGCGGAGACCCGGCCTCGGCAATGCTCGAGGTTTTGGACCCGGAGATAAACTCCGCGTTTCAGGATCACTATCTCGACATAGACTTCGACCTTTCGGGAGTGCTCTTTATCACGACGGCGAACGACGCGGACGCCATCCCCAGACCGCTCTATGACAGAATGGAGATCATAGAGGTATCGGGATATACGTCCTATGAAAAGGTGCAGATCGCAAAGAGACATCTCATACCTAAGCTTCTGTCGCAGCACGGGCTAAGTGACGAAATACTTACGATATCCGACAAGGCTATTGAAAGCATCGTATCAGGCTATACCATGGAGAGCGGAGTGCGCTCTCTCGAGAGGTCGCTCGCATCCGTGATGCGCAAGAGCGCCAAGGAGTATATCGCTGGCAAGACGAAAATAGAGGTGACGGAGGAGAATCTTTCAAAGTATCTCGGAGCGCAGAAATTCACCGATACCAAGCTGCCCAAGGCCCCCTCTGTGGGAGTGGCGATAGGCATGGCATGGACGGCGTACGGCGGGGTGACAATGCCCGTGGAGGCATCCGTCATGGACGGACACGGCAACCTTGAGCTCACGGGACAGTTAGGCGACGTCATGAAGGAGAGCGCCAAGACGGGGCTTTCGCTCATACGCACGCACGCCGAGAAATACGGCATCGAGCCGGACTTTACAGAGAAGAAGGACATACACATACACGTGCCCGAGGGCGCGGTGCATAAGGACGGGCCGTCCGCCGGCATAACCATGGTGACGGCTATGGTATCCGCGCTGTCCGGCAGACCCGTGCGAAACGATATCGCCATGACCGGCGAGATAACTCTGACCGGGCGCGTGCTGCCTATAGGCGGGCTCAAGGAGAAGTCTCTCGCCGCTGTCCGCGCAGGCATAAAGAAGCTCATAATCCCCAAGGACAATGTTAAGGACCTTGAGGATATACCGGAGGAGATAAGAAAGAACGTGAAATTCTTCCCGGTGAGCGAGCTCGATCAGGTGCTTAAGAGGGCTCTCAAATGATGCAGATAAAGACCGCTAAATTTGTAAGGAGCGTCACGGGCATAGAGACGTATTTCAACAATGAGCTGCCGGAGATAGCCGTGGTCGGAAAATCCAACGCGGGAAAGTCTACGCTCATAAACATGCTGACGAACAACGGCAAGCTGGCGCGCGTATCGAAGCAGCCCGGAAAGACGAGAATGATAAACTACTTCCTTATAAACGGGGGTTTTTATCTCGTCGATCTGCCCGGCTACGGCTTTGCAAAGGCGCCCAAGGCGGAGAAGGAGGCATGGGACGCGATGATGGGGGATTATTTCGCGCATTCTCCCATGCTGAAGGCGGTCATAATACTGCTCGATATACGACATGAGCCGTCGCCGGAGGACAAGGCCATGGTGACGCTCGCGGAGTATCACAGCATACCGTATCTGATATGCGCGACGAAGGCGGATAAGATAGCAAAATCCAAGCGTAAGACGGAGTGCGCGCGTTTAAGACGGATAATACCGTCGTCGTTCGACTATAAGGTGATACCCGTTTCATACGACTCCTACGGCAAGGAGGAGCTGCTTTCGGCGATAGAGGGCAAGCTTAACGCAGAATGACGGTCTATGCGATATCCGACCTTCACCTTTCGGCGGTGGACAACAAGTCCATGGATGTTTTCGGCGAGAAGTGGCGCGGACATTTTGATAAAATAAGCGACGACTGGAGGCTGCGCGCGAAGCCGGAGGACGTTATCCTGATAGCCGGGGACATCAGCTGGGCAATGCGTTTAAACGACGCGCGCCCGGATATCGACAGCATATGCGCTCTGCCGGGCAGGAAGGTGCTCATAAAGGGAAATCACGATTTCTGGCACGGGTCTCTTGCGCGGACGCGCGAGGCGCTCACCGGAGAGGCGTATTTTCTGCAAAACGACTCGGTTTCTATCGGAGATTTCGCGTTTGCGGGCTCACGCGGATGGAAGCAGAAGTCAGACTCGGACTTTTCTGCCGACGACGCAAAGATATACGCGCATGAGCTCATGAGGCTCGAGGCGTCGCTGAAGTCCGCGGAAAAGGGGAAGCGGCTCATAGGGCTCATGCATTTTCCGCCGTTTTCCGCGCAGCGCGAGGCGACCGAGTTCACGCGGCTTTTCAGCGAATACGGCGCGGAAACCGTCGTATACGGGCATGTTCACGGCAAGGCGCTGTATCAGTCGGATTATTCGGACATAGAGATAGACGGCGTAAGATACATGGAGACCTCCTGCGACTATACGGATTTTAAGCTTCGCGAGGTGGCCTCGGTATCGGAATGACTTTCATACAGCGGTATCAAAGGCAAAAGCGGGGCAAATAAAGTTGACATTGCACCGCCGCTAAAATATAATACATTGAGCGTCAAAGACGCATGTGCACGATCAAATATTCTGAGCTGATACGCTCATTAATGAAAGGAAGAACGCTTGATATGGCAACGGAATATGTGCTTACTAAATCCGGAAAGAAGAAAATGGAGGAGGAGCTCGAATACCTAAAGTCTGTAAAGCGTACCGAAATAGCCGAGCAGATAAAGGTAGCCCGTTCCTTTGGAGACCTGAGCGAAAATGCGGAATACACCGAGGCGAGAAACGAGCAGTCGCGCATAGAGGGCAAGATAGGCGACCTTGAGGAAACGCTGAGAAAGGCCGTCATAGTGGACGACGATGAGGTGGATCTTAAAAAGGTCAGCATAGGAACCAGAGTCAAGCTTCTGGATATCGAATTTAACGAGGAAGAGGTATATCAGATACTCGGCTCGACGGAGTCAGACATACAGAAAAACAACATAACCAACGAATCCCCCGTGGGCAGAGCGCTTATAGG
>CAYVOZ010000248.1:0-3358 GCA_964453325.1 uncultured Christensenellaceae bacterium
TGCGAGCACGAGCGTCTTCTGATCGATAAGCGCCTGACCCGCCTCCTCAAGCTCCTTGGGATCGGTCGAGTTTATATCATAGCCGAGCCTCGAAAGGGATACTGCCAGAGAATCGCGTATGGAGTCATACATCATTATTTTCTTCGCGTACTTTTCATCCCACAGTATATCCCAGCTCTTTACCTCGTCGTCCACCATGGTAGTGTTATATACTATACCGAGCGTACCCATCATATAAGGAACGGAGTATTTGCACTCCGGGTCGAAGGAGCAGGTCTTTGCGACGTCCGCGACATACTTGTAGTTGGGTATTTGCGCCGTATCTATCTCCGCCAAAAGATCCTCGCTTATCATGCGCTCTATCATATAGTCGGAGGGTATTACCATGTCTATTCCGCTTCCATCCGTCGCGCATATGGTATACATCTCCTCGTTTGAGGTGGAGGTCGTCTGCTTTATGACTATGTCGTCCTGTGCGTCATTGAACTCCTGCAAAAGCTCCGGATCGAGGTACTCGCCCCAGTTTAAAAGATAAACGGTGGTCTTTTTGCTGCCCGCGCAGGCCGATACGGTGAGCACCGCTATCAGCATGACCGCGACCAAAACTATGCTTACAATTCTCTTTTTCATTCATATCCTCCTTGGCTGTGCCTTGGTAAATTTTCCTGCACGTACGTTGCTCACAAAAAGCAGCGTGACGATGCAAATAAACATGATAGTTGACAGCGCGTTTATCTTGGGGTTGATGCCCACCCGCGCCATGGAGTAAATATATATCGACAGATTATTGACAAGGCCCTGCGTCGAGAAGAAGCTTATCACAAAATCGTCGAAGGACATCGTAAAGGCCATTATCGCGCCGGAGACTATGCCGGGCATGACCTCGGGTATTATCACCTTTCGCAGCGCATAGGCAGGCTTTGCGCCCATGTCGAGCGCCGCCTCGTATATGTTCTTATCCATGCGCTTGAGCTTCGGGAGCACGGCAAAGATGACATAAGGCACGTTAAAGGCCACATGCGCTATTAGCAGCGTCAGATAGCCGCGCGGTATATGCAGGAATATGAACAGCAGCAGCATTGAAATGCCGGTGACCACATCCGCGTTCATCATCGGCACATAGGTCAGGTTTATGACGATGGACTTCGATACTTTTTTATAGCTGCTTATGCCTATCGCGGCGAGCGCGCCTATCAAAACGGCTATAAGCGTGGAAAGCAGCGCTATTGAGAGCGTTACGCCGAGGCTTTCAAGCAGCACCGGGTCCGTAAACAGCTCCTCGTACCATTTAAAGGAAAAGCCCGACCATTTTGCCATGGATTTTCCGTCGTTGAACGAAAACACCATCATCATCAGTATGGGCAGATATAAGAACAGCAGCAGTATCCCGAGATATGCGCTTTTTAAAAATCTTCTGAACCTTACCATATCCCCGCGGCCCCCTCGTCCTTATCGTATTTGCGCATCACAGCCATGCTTAAAGCCAGCAGCACCATCATTATGACCGCGAGCGCGCTGCCCGTGTTCCAGTCCTTTAAAGCCATGAACTGGTTCTCTATGAGGTCTCCGTACATCATATAGCTGCCTCCGCCCAACAGGCGGGATATCACGAACGTGGATACGGCGGGCATGAACACCATCGTTATGCCCGTCATTATGCCCGAGCGCGTCATGGGTATCGTAATGCGCGTCAGCACCTGAAAGCGGTTCGCTCCGAGATCCTGCGCCGCCTGCTCGAGCGACATATCCATCTTCACGAAAACCGAGTATATCGGGAGCAGCATGAACGGCAGGAAGTTATACACGAGGCCGAATATGACGGCTCCTTCAGTATATAGAAGCTGCTGCGCAGGCAGACCCACGGACATTATGATGCGGTTTATGATGCCGTTCATGTCTAAAAGCGCGCGCCATGCGTACGTCCTCACTAAAAAGTTCATCCACATAGGCAGCACGAAAAGCAGGCTGACCATGCCCGCAGAGGCTATCTTAAGCCGCGCCAAGAGCATCGCAGCGGGATATGCGAGGAGCAGACACAGCACAGTGGTTATGAGCGCATATTCGAGAGAGCGCAGCAGCACCGATATATTCTCTGCCGAGAACGCTTCTCTTAAATATTCGAGCGTAAGGAGCACGCTGCCCGAGTCCGACGTCGTGAAAAGCGCGTAGACGAATATGAGCAGCAGCGGTATCACCGTGAAAATACACATCCATATTATGTAAGGTAAAGCGAAAATCTTCTTTTTCATGGCTATGCCTCCACGGGCGTGTCGTACTGCGAGCGGTGCATAACGTGTATATCGTCCGGCGTCAGCGTTATGCTGACTCTGCGGCCGACCTCCACGGCGTCAGTGGAGTGTACGCGCCACTCTATGCCCGCATCCGACAGTATACGCATCTCGTAATGCACTCCGCGGAAGAGTATGGACGTCACCGTACCGGATATGCAGCCCTCCTGCTCCGGGATGATATCCACGTCCTCCGGGCGGATAACGACTATGACGTTCTCGTTCTCGTTGAAGCCTCTGTCCAGGCAGTCGAACTGTCTGCCGCAGAAGCTGACGAGATAGTCATGTACCATATTGCCGCGCAATATATTGCTCTCGCCTATGAAGTTTGCAACGAACGTGTTCTTGGGCTCGTTGTATATATCCTGAGGCGTGCCTATCTGCTGTATCATGCCGTTGTCCATTACCACGATGGTATCGGACATCGTCAGCGCCTCCTCCTGATCGTGCGTAACGTATATAAAGGTTATGCCGAGCTGCTTTTGCATGCGCTTTAGCTCGAGCTGCATCTCCTTTCGGAATTTGAGGTCGAGCGCGCCAAGCGGCTCGTCTAAAAGCAGAACCTCGGGCTCGTTCACGAGAGCGCGCGCAATGGCTACCCTCTGCATCTGTCCGCCCGAAAGCTTGTCTATGCTGCGCTTCTCATAGCCCGACAGGCCCACCAGCCTCAGCATATCGCTTACCTTCTTCTTTATCTCGTCCTTGGGCAGCTTTTTTATCTTGAGCCCGAAGGCTATATTCTCGTATACGTCCATCGTCGGGAACAGCGCGTATCTCTGAAATACCGTATTCAGTCTGCGCTGATAGGGCGGCACCGGCACTATAGACGAGCCCTCAAAGAGTATATCCCCCGCCGTAGGTATCTCAAAGCCCGCAAGCAGCCTTAACATGGTCGTCTTGCCACAGCCCGACGGGCCTAAAAGAGTCAGAAACTCGTTCTTTCTGATATACAGGTTGATGTTCGTGAGCACCTCCTGCCCCTCGAACTCCTTGAAAACATTCTTGAACAGTATCAGCTGATCGCTCGGTATTTCCTTCATAGCCGTTTCCCTCGTATGTAATGACCGCCG
>CAYVOZ010000249.1:0-992 GCA_964453325.1 uncultured Christensenellaceae bacterium
GTCTGTGGCTGTATCATTATGCCAACCTCCCTTTCTTACTTCGCCTTTTCGATGATCTCTACGAGGCGGAAGTTCTTGTCCTTTGAAAGGTGACGGCACTCCATGATCTTTACCGTGTCGCCTATACCGCATTCGTTGTTCTCATCGTGTGCCTTGAACTTGCGCGTGTAGTTTACCGTCTTACCGTACAGCGGATGCTTTTTCTTGGTCTTAACGGCAACAACTATCGTCTTATCCATCTTATCGCTTACGACCTCGCCTACTCTGGTCTTGCGAAGATTTCTCTGTTCCATTAGTTACCCTCCTTACTCAGCATTCGCTGCTTTGAGCTCGCGCTCGCGCATTATCGTCTTGACCCTTGCTATATCGTGCTTTACCTCTTTGAGGTATACGGGATTGGCAAGCTGTCCTGTTGCCTTCTGGAAGCGCAGATTGAAGTACTCTGTTTTGAGATCCTCAAGCTTCTGCTCCAGCTCGTTGTCCTGCATTTCGTGCAGCTTGTTAGCCTTCAACCTGAACACCACCTTCCGTGTTTACTGCTTCCTCGCGCTTTACGAACTTACACTTTATGGGAAGCTTGTGCATTGCGAGCCTCAAGGCCTCGCGTGCCGTAGCCTCGTCGACTCCGGCTATCTCGAACATGACTCTGCCGGGCTTTACGACCGCTACCCAGTACTCCGGCGAACCCTTGCCGCTGCCCATGCGGGTCTCGGCCGGCTTCTCGGTGACAGACTTGTGCGGGAATATCTTTATCCAGACTTTTCCGCCTCTCTTTATGTAACGCGTCATCGCTACACGGGCGGCCTCTATCTGATTGGCCTTTATCCAGCCGGGCTCCGCCGCCACAAGACCGTAATCGCCGTAGGAGATGAAGTTGCCCTTAGTGGCTTTGCCCTTCATGCGTCCGCGATGCTGTCTTCTATGCTTGACTCTTTTTGGCATTAACATTTTTTCTGCCTCCTTCGTTTGACTTCTTGGGCTGGTCGATGTTC
>CAYVOZ010000249.1:1002-3328 GCA_964453325.1 uncultured Christensenellaceae bacterium
TATGCCCAGACCTTTACGCCGAGACGGCCGTAAGTGGTAGCGGCCTCTGCGAAGCCGTAATCTATGTCTGCTCTCATGGTCTGCAGCGGTATGGAGCCCTCATGGTAGTGCTCTTTACGCGCTATTTCCGCGCCGCCGATACGGCCGGAGACCATTATCTTTATACCCTTTAGACCGGCCTTCATCGAGCGGCTTATGGCCTGCTTGACTGCGCGGCGGAAGGATATACGCCTTTCGAGCTGGGCTGCGACGTTCTCTGCGACGAGCTGTGCGTCGAGATCAGGTCTCCTGACCTCTATCACGTTCACGGCAATGGACTTGCCGGTGAGCTGTAAAAGGTCTGCCTTTATCTGGTCGATGCCCGTGCCGCCCTTGCCGATAAGCACGCCCGGCTTGCCGGTGTATATGCTTACAGACGCTTTGTTGACGGCTCTTTCGATCTCGATCTTGGAAATTCCGGATTCATAGTACTTCTTCTTTATGAACTTCCTGATCCTGTCGTCCTCTTCGATGAAATCCGCAAACTGCTTGCTCTTTGCGATCCAACGGCTGTCCCAATCCTTGATGACGCCTACTCTGAAACCATGCGGATTGACTTTCTGACCCATTTGATAGTTCCCTCCTTATTTGACCTCATCAAGTATGATGGTAATGTGGCTCGTTCTCTTGCGGATCCTTGTAGCTCTGCCCTGTGCGCGGGGTCTGTAACGTCTGAGGGTCGGGCCCTGGTTCGCATAGATCTCTGCAACAAAGAGGTTATCTCTGGAAAGCTCCTGATTGTTTTCCGCATTAGCTATTGCGCTGTCAAGCACCTTTTCGACAGGCTCGCTCGCCGACTTGGGAGTAGCTGCCAGAATAGCCTTGGCTTCGTTTACCTTTTTGCCTCTTATAAGGTCGATAACGGTCGACACCTTGCTGGAGGAAATACGGATATACTTCGCAGTCGCGTGCGGTCTTTTATCCTTTTCTTCGCGTATCTTGAGAGCTTTTTCTCTTTCGCGTGTAGCCATTTTTTAAACTTTCCTCCTTCTTTATTATTTCTTGGTGGATTTCTCGCCCGCGTGGCCTCTGAAGGTACGCGTGGGAGCGAATTCACCGAGCTTGTGACCGACCATATCCTCTGTCACGTATACGGGGACGAACTTCCTGCCGTCGTGCACCGCGATGGTATGAGTGACCATCTGCGGGAATATCGTGGAAGCGCGGCTCCAGGTCTTGAGAACTTTCTTCTCGTTTTTCTCATTCATCTGGCAAACTCTCGCCAGCAGCCTTTCATCTACAAAAGGTCCTTTTTTAACTGACCTGCTCATTTATTGGCTCTCCTTTCCTATGCACAGCGCTTATTTGCTGTTTCTGCGCTTGACGATGAGCTTATCAGAAGCATTCTTCTTCTTTCTCGTCTTATATCCAAGCGCGGGCTTGCCCCACGGAGTGACAGGACCGGGCCTGCCTATAGGAGCCTTGCCTTCGCCGCCGCCGTGCGGATGGTCGTTCGGGTTCATGGCCGAACCTCTGACCGTAGGTCTGACGCCCATATGGCGTTTTCTGCCGGCCTTGCCGAGGCTTATGTTCTCGTAATCGAGATTTCCGAGCTGTCCGATGGTCGCCTTGGCTTCCATCTGGAACATGCGGACCTCGCCCGAGGGGAGCCTTACCTGTGCATAGGCGCCTTCCTTTGCCATGAGCTGCGCGCTGTTGCCCGCGCTCCTGACGCACTGGCCGCCCTTGCCCGGCTTGAGCTCGATGTTGTGGATGAGCGTGCCGACGGGGATGTCCTTTATCTTAAGAGCGTTGCCCGGCTTTATATCCGCGCCTTCGCCCGACATTACCGTGTCGCCCACGTTGAGGCCGTAGGGAGCAAGTATGTAGCGCTTCTCGCCGTCGGCGTAGAACAGCAGCGCTATGTTTGCGGTCCTGTTGGGGTCGTACTCGATCGTAGCGACCTTGGCGGGCACGCCGTCCTTATTGCGCTTGAAGTCCACTATTCTGTACTTTCTCTTCTCGCCGCCGCCTATATGACGAACGGTGATGTGGCCGTGCTTGTTTCTGCCGCCGCTTTTGCTGAGCGGAGCAAGCAGGCTTTTCTCGGGCGTGGTGCAGGTGATCTCCTCATATGTGGAAACCGACATGCCGCGCGTGCCCGGAGTTATCGGATTGAACTTTTTGATTGCCATAGCCTTTTATCCTCCTACTGCACCATGCTGTCGAAGAACTCGATTCCCTTGGAGTCCTCTTTCAGCGTTACGATCGCCTTCTTGACCTCAGGCGTTCTGCCCTGCGTGCGGCCCTGGCGCTTCATTTTACCGTCGGTACGAAGAGTGTTGAC
>CAYVOZ010000250.1:0-3298 GCA_964453325.1 uncultured Christensenellaceae bacterium
GTTCATGCGGCGGTATACGATGGCGCGGGGGTTGTCCCAGCTGCGGAAAACGGCCTTGACGGACTCAATGAGCTGTACCTTGGCGTCCTGCGGGAAGTCAACTCCGAGCTCCTTCTTATAGAGAGCCTTGTAGTCCGCGACGAGCTGCTTAAGGTCTGCCGCATCGAGACCGGTATCGTGCTGAACGCCCTTTTTCTTCTTGGCGTCGGTCAGTATCTCTTCAAATTTGGACTTCTCTACGCCCATGACGACGTCGGAGAACATCTGTATAAAGCGGCGATAGCTGTCATATGCAAAGCGCGGATTGTTCGTCAGCTTTGCGACCGCCTCTACGGCTATATCGTTCATACCGAGGTTAAGTATCGTGTCCATCATGCCCGGCATGGATGCGCGTGCGCCCGAGCGAACAGAAACCAGATAAGGATTCTCGCTGTCCCCGAATTTCTTTCCCGCGACCTTTTCGGATATCTCGATAGCTGCGTAGATCTGCTCGAGTATGTCCTCACCTATGGTCTTGCCGTCCTCATAGTATCTCGTGCAGGCCTCTGTCGATATCGTGAAGCCCTGGGGTACAGGCAGTCCGATGTTGGTCATCTCCGCCAGGTTTGCGCCCTTTCCGCCGAGGAGCTCGCGCATGTCCGCGTTGCCCTCTTTGAAAAGATACACGTACTTTTTGCTCATGTGTGGTATCCTCCTAAGATAATATATATTACTCACTAATGCGTTTTCATATTGGCGCGACAAAGCCCCGCCAAAAAAATATTATATATTATATGACCGCTCAAGACAAGGATTTTATTTAAGTTTTTGTCATTATAAGCCCTTTATTTACCGAAATCTTTATGTGCTCTTTGTAAGGTTCTGATAATATATTATCAATTTATGGTTTTTTAAGCATATCGCGCATAAAACAGAGCGACTTTGGCGTTCGCAGCAGCGCGGAGCTCATCCATCTGCACATGAGCCCGGTAAAGCCTTCTCCGCACTCGAGCGTTATATCGCATATATTCTTGGACGGCGTTGCGAGCACCTTTGCTATATTTGAAAAGCAGCCCTCAGGCGCCTTTTCGCCCGCGCAGCTCCCGCATACCGCTCCTCCGAGCTGTACGTTTATCCTGTCCGCAGCGGGTCCTCCACAGGCCGCGCAGCGGTCCGTGACCGGCCTCAGTCCGAGTATATCGAGCAGCTTTACCGAAAAAAAAGAAAACACCGTCTCTGCGTCCGTACCTGTATCAAGAGCATAAAGAGCACTCGCCAAAAGTGCGAAAAGCCGCGCGTTCTCCTCCTCCTCGCTCGAGGCCAGCTCGCTCATTTCGACTGCCGCAGAAGCCACCGACAGCCGCTTCATATCCCCGCGTATGTTGTAGAAGTTGTTTTTTAACAGAGCCTGCGTAACGGTATATCTGCCGTTTTTCTCATAAAGCGAAAACTCCGCGCAGCAAAAAACATCCGTAACGGCGGCAAGGCTGGCGAGAGGCTTTCTCGCTCCGCGCGCAAGTGCGGACACCTTGCCTTTTTGTGCGGTCAGAAGCGTCAGCATCTTGTCGTTGTCACGGTATGCGGCGGTCTTTAAGACTATTGCGAGGCAGTTTTCGGTCATTGCTTCTCCCGTGTATAGCCTAACTCCTTAAGGACCGTCGGAGAATTGCGCCAGTCCTTTTTGACCTTTACCCAAAGCTCGAGATATACCTTCGTGCCGAAAAGCAGCTGCATATCTCTGCGCGCCTCGGAGCCTATCTTTTTAAGCATGGCGCCCTTAGCGCCTATTATTATTCCCTTGTGCGAGTCTCTCTCACAGTATATGACTGCAAATACCTTCGTGAGCTCGTCAAATTCCTCGACCTTTTCTATCTCTACGCCCATTCCGTGGGGTATCTCGTCGTCTATGTTCACGAGCACCTTTTCGCGTATCAGCTCCGCGGCTATGAAGCGCTCCGGCCTGTCGGTCACCATATCGTCGGGATAATACTGCGGCCCCTCCTCGAGAAAGCCCGCTATGAGCCTTTTAAGCTCCTCGGTACCCTCGGCCTTAAGAGCGGATATAACGGCAATGCGCACGTCGGGTATACCGAGCGAATGCAGCTTTTCTTTCAAAAGCGCCACCGTGTTTTCGCTGACGGCGTCCGCCTTGTTTATAGCGCATATGAACCTGTCCGAATCGAGCGAGGTTATTATCTGCTCGTCGCGCTCGCGTATGCCCATCGTCGCGTCCGTCACCATGAGCGTAACGTCCACGTCCCTCTGCGCGGCATAGGCGGTATCGACCATGTATTTCCCGAGCTTGTTTTTAGGCGTGTGCAGCCCCGGCGTATCGAGAAATATCATCTGATACTCCTCCGTCGTCAGCACACCCACGACCTTGTTGCGCGTGGTCTGCGCCTTGGGGGATACTATGGCGACCTTCATGCCTATAAACTCGTTCATTAGCGTGGACTTGCCCACGTTCGGGCTGCCCATTATCGCGATAAAGCCGGACCTATATGTCATTGCGTCCGCCGTTTCGCGCGCTGCGCGCCTCACGCTGTTTTTTAAGCATTATTTCCTCGTCGGCAGGGTCGATATGGTCATAGCCCAAAAGATGCAGCGTACCGTGCACGGCTAAAAAGCACATCTCCTCCGTGAACGTGTTGCCTAATTCCTCCGCCTGCCGCGCCGCCGTATCGAGGGATATAACGATATCTCCGAGATAATACGCGCCCGTCTCGGACGTCTCGGGCTGAAGCCCGGCGTCTATGGCATGTGACATCGGACGGGAAAGGTCGTTAGCGGGAAAGGACAGCACGTCCGTAGGCTTGTCTATACCGCGATACTCGCTGTTGAGCTCACGTATCTGCTCGTCCGAGGCAAAGGCTATGCAAAGCTCCGCGTCGCATTTCAGCCCCTCTGCGTTTATCGGAAACTCCACCGCGCTTTTCACGGCATTATACAGAGCCTCCTTCTGCTCGGGCAGGCCCTCCATAAGCAAAATTTCACTGAATATCATGTCATTCTTCCTCCGGGTAAACTACCCTCTCGTGATTTGCCATCGTATATACGGACAGGAACGCCTCCTTTATGTTCATGAGGTCCCGCCTGTTGAGCGGGCATTCGTCTAACTGTCCGTCGTCGTACTTTGCCTTTATGAGCTTTTCTATCTGGTCGTTCACGCTGCCGCAGTTCGGCTGACCGGCGTTCGCTCTTAAGGCGGCCTCCACCGTATCCGCAAGCATGACCACTCCCGCCTCCTTGGTCTGGGGCTTCGGACCGGGATATCTGTATTTCCGCGGGTCCACCTCTCCGTCCTTCTTGGCGTGATAGT
>CAYVOZ010000251.1:0-3296 GCA_964453325.1 uncultured Christensenellaceae bacterium
CGACAGAACCGCCCGGGAGCGCGTGCATAACGCACAGTGCCTCGCGGGCATGGCGTTTTCCAACGCGCTTTTGGGGATAGTGCACTCCATGGCGCATAAGACCGGCGCGGCGTTCTCCGGCGGGCATATCGTCCACGGCTGCGCAAACGCCATGTATCTGCCGCACGTCATTCGCTTCAACGCGGCGGAGCCGGAGGCGAGAAAGAGATATGCCGAGATAGCGGCTTCCATGTGCCTTACGGGCAGCACGGACGCGGAAAAGACAGAGGCGCTCATTGACTATATATGCACGCTCAATAAAACGCTCGGTATACCCGCCTCAATAAAGGAGTACGAGGGCGGCCCGATAGACGAAAACGAGTTTTTGGAAAAGCTGCCGGAGGTGGCGCGGCTGGCGGTCGACGACGCATGCACCGGCTCCAACCCGAGAAAAATAACACCCGGGCAGATGGAACGTCTGCTCAGGTGCTGTTATTACGGCGAAAGGGTGGATTTTTAAACGAGGCGGTAAAACAGTCCGTGCTGTACGCAGTGATACAGCACGAGGCCGTGACCGCTCATTTTAAAGCGTGCCTGAGCGTTCTGCTCGGGATAAAGCTTTGTGAAAAAGAGCCTGTCGCCCGTCACATAAGCGATAAAGGATATATAGTGCGTCTTTATCATGTCATGGCCGACGGTAAAAAAGTACTCGTCCTCGACCGGCTCTATCGATAAGGTGTGCGCGTCGTCGGCCTTAACGGCGTGCAGCGGGGACAGCGGCGCGCCGCAGCAGGACACCGAGGCGGAGCCCGTGCTCATGACGATATTTCCGCAGCGCGGGCAGAAGAAAAAGACCGTCTTTTTCATATTGCCGCTGACAGGCGGGTTTTGGGAGACGTCTCCGTTTATTATGCCGCTTATATCCACGCCGAGGGCGTCCGAAAGCGGGCTTAGCAGCGATACGTCCGGGCAGCCTATGCCGCGCTCCCACTTCGAGACCGCCTTATCGCTGACGCCGACGAGCTCCGAAAGCTGCTTTTGGGTCATATTCTTTTCCGTGCGCAGCCTCCTTATGAGGCTGCCTGTGTTTTCACTGTTCATTTTTCTTACCTCCCGCGGGCGTTTTCGCTCACGGGTAAATGATATGCCAAACAGGAGAACGGGGTCAACCGACGCAGCGTTTACTTTATCTTAAGAGTGCGCAGATATGCCTTTGTCTCGTCGCTTATGCGATAGCTTTCTATGGCCTTTTGTATGGATTTGTTGTGCACCCATTTGCCGAGCGTGGGCGTCTCAAATAGCTTTATGGCGCTGTCGTACTGCTTAATGAGGGCAAAGCTCATGTACCATGCAACCGCCATATTGATATAGTATTCGTCCGAGCGCACGGAGGCCGCCAGAAGGAGAGAATCCTCGGTAAAATTCCCGTCGAGATAGAAGTCCAACAGCGTTACTACCGCAAAGCGCACGGTATAGGTCTTGTCGCTCCTTATCCATTTTTCAATGCGCTCATAGACCTTTTCCGGGTGTTTATTGAAGAGCTTAGGCCCCAAAGTATCGCACGTCGCCCAGTTATCCACATACGGTAAAAAATGTTCTATCTGCTCCAGAAGAGAGTCTATATCGCGGAAGAGCAGATTTATGAGCGCGGCGTGCAGGTTGTTTTCCTCATAATACCTGTGCGGGAGCTCCTTAAGGAACGCGCGCGCGTCCGGATCCGAGGAAAACTGCTTTGCGTATTTCCTCATGGCGGGCGTGCGCACGCCTATTATGTTTTCCTTATCCACGGTGGGGGAGAGGTTGCTTATAAAATCCCTATAGCCCTCGTCCCTCAGCGCGAAAAGCGCGTCCAGTACCTTTTGCATAACGAAGGCTCCCTACAGCCCGTATACGTCGGTATACTTCTTCTCGAGATAGTCGACGTAATAGGACGGGTCAAACTTCGCGCCGCAGCAGCGCTCGAATAGCTCGTTCGGGTCATAGAAGCTGCTGTGACGGTATATGCGCTCGGTGAGCCATTCGGTTATGACGTCTATCTTTCCGCCGGCTATGAGCGCGTCCACGTCCATATCCCGCCTCATGCACGCCATCATCTGCGCGCCGTATGCGCTGCCGAGGGCGTATGACGGGAAATAGCCGAACAGCCCGCTTGACCAGTGCGAATCCTGCAAAACGCCCTGCTTATCGTCGGGAACCGTAACTCCCAGATATTCCTTATACTTTGCGTTCCATGCCTCCGGCAGGCCGTCGACGTCGACAGTACCGTTTATGAGCGCCTTTTCGAGCTCGTAGCGTATCATGACGTGCAGGGAATAGGTCAGCTCGTCCGCCGTCGTGCGTATGAGGGAGGGCTGGGCCTTGTTTATCGCGCGGTAAAAATCTCTCTCGCTGACGCCGCCGAGCGCGGAGGGGGAGAGCTCCTTTAGCTTTGGCAGTATGAGCGCGGTAAACTGCGGGCTTCTGCCGATGATGTTCTCGTAAAGCCGGGACTGGCTCTCGTGTATGCCCATGGAGATGCCGCCGGAAAGCGCGGTGTATTCGTATTCGTCGCCGCCGTGCAGCTCGTATATGGCGTGGCCGCCCTCGTGTATGACGGAGAACATGGAGTTAGTAAAATCCTTCTCGAAATAGTGCGTCGTGATGCGCACGTCCTTTTTATTAAAGTCCGTCGTAAAGGGATGCTCCGTCTCCGCGATTATGCAGTGGCTCTTGTCTATGCCGATCACGTCCATGAGATAATCCGACAGCTCTCTTTGCTTGTCTATCGGGAAGGACTCGTGTAAAAAGCTGTCGTCCACCTGAGGCGCGGCCTCTACGCGCGCTAAAAGCGGTACGAGCTTTTCTCTCAAAGCGGAGAAAAAGGCGTCCGCCGTCTCGGTCGTGAGCCCGTATTCGTACTGGTCCATGAGCACGTCATAGGCCGGTCTTTCGGGCTGATAGTATTTTGCAAAGCGGCGGTTCGCGTCGATGATGTCCTTTAGATACGGCGCGAAGGACGCATAGTCGTTCTCCGGCTTGGCCTTGTGCCATACGCTCTCGGCCTTGTTTATGAGCATGGTATAGTCGACGTATTCCTGCTTGGGGATGCTCGATAAAAACTCGTTCTCGCGGTTGGAGTAGGTGACGAGTCTTCTGTCATACGGCCCGAGCTCGGCCTTATGCTCCACGAGATACGCCATTATGGAGGATATCTTTTCTCCGGCCGTTATCTCATATGCCGCGTCCGAGAGCACGCCGAGAGTGACGCCGCGTCCGTCCGCAGAGTCCGAGGGAGCGCCTGTCACCGCGTCGTACTGTAAGAGCGCCATGGCGTGCGT
>CAYVOZ010000252.1:0-3245 GCA_964453325.1 uncultured Christensenellaceae bacterium
CTACGATTGAGCCTTCGCTGAATACCTTGGTGTTCTAACACCGCTGCCGCTCCCTGGGTGCAGTTTGCAACGTAGCAAATCACACTCCGGGAGCGGCAGCGGTATTAGGACACCGGGCTATTCGTGTACGGCTTAAATTCAGGCGGGCACTCATCGCCGGCCCTTAGGTGCTTCTCTTTTTGACCGATCAAACGGCCGTTTTTCTCTTGTCACCACGACAAGAGAAAAATGGGGGTTTGTCCTCGAAGAGAGTCCCTGCCCGGCAGGGCACTCCCCCGGAGGGCGGAGCCCTCCTACCAGGGCAGCCCCCCTGAGTAGCCATAATTCGCGCCGGGGGCGTTATTGCCGGTGCTGGGCGCGGCGGCGGTTTCGGTTTCCGGCTGGCGTTCGTCGAACACCACGGGGAGCTCCAGCCTTTCGCCGCTGCGATAGACGCTGATGGTTGCCCTGTCGCCGGCCACATAATTTTTCAGCGCCGCCTGCAAATCGGCGGAGGAGCTGACGGGGATCTTGTCAAGGGCCGTGATGATATCGCCCATATGCAGCCCCGCGGTTTCCGCGCAGCTTCCCTGCACCACGGCGTAGACGTACGCGCCCTCCACCATGTTGTAGTACTGCGCAGCCGCGCTGCTGACGCTCTTGGTGTTGATGCCCAGATACGCCTTGCCGCGGACATAGCCGTTTTCAATGAGGTCGTTGGCGATGTCGACAGCATCGTCGATGGGGATGGCAAAGCCCAGGCCCTCAATGCCCATCTCGGCGTAGCTGTCGGAATACTTGGCCGTGACGATGCCGATGACCTCGCCGCTGCTGTTGTACACCGGGCCGCCGGAGTTGCCGGAGTTTACGGCGGCGTCGATCTGGAACATGTTGACGGTGGTTTTCACGCCGGAGGAATCGGTGGTGCTGATCTCCCGGTCCATGGCGGACACCATGCCCTTGGTCATGGTGTAATCCAGCTCGCCCAGGGGATTGCCCACGGCGTAGATGGTCTCGCCCACCAGCAGGTTCCCGCTGGCGCCCAGCTTCACGCTCTCCAGCCCGCTCGCCTCGATCTTCAGCACGGCCACGTCGCTGTCGTCGTCCTCGTAGCCCACGATCTCGGCGCTGTAGCTGTCGCCGTTGTACATCATGACGGTGATGGGGTAGCCGCCCTCGGCGGCGTACTGGATCACATGGTAGTTGGTGAGGATGTAGCCGTCCTCTGAGAGGATAAAGCCGCTGCCGGTGACGGTGCCGGACTGGGTGCCGTACTGCGTGTTATAGGTCACCTGCGTGGAGATGCCCACCACCTGCCGGCAGGCCATCTGGTAAATCTCCGTGGCGGCCAGCAGCTCACCGGTTTCCTGGCTGGGCGTCAGGATGGGCTTGCCGCTGTCGGTGCGCGCGGGGGCCGTTTCCTCCGGGGCGGCGGTGGGCTCCGGCTCCGCCGTGGGCGTGGGCTCTGCGGCCTCGGGCTGCGCCGTGGGCGCGGGGGTCGCCGCCACAATCTGCTGGGGGGCAAAGAGCCGATCCCTCAGCGCGGTGAAGCCGCCGCTGAGGTACCAGCCGCCGCCCGCGCCCAGCAGGAGAAATACCAGGCACAGGGCTATCACGCCGCCCGCGCCCATGCCGCGGCGCCGCTTTTTCTTTTCGCTTTTGCGCTCCTCCTCCTCCCAGCGCTGGCGATTCTCGCGCATCTCCGAGCCGGCGTAGGCGTAGCAGCGCGGCGTGCGGGGCGCCTGGCTTTGCGGGATGAAGCTGGCGTCGGTAAAGCCCTCCGCGCTCCGGGTCGGCTCCTCGGGGCTTACGGGCGTCTCCGGTGCGGGGGAGTCTGGGGCCGCGGGGGAAAAGACGCCCACGGGCGCTTCCGGCGTTTCGCCGCCGGGGATATCCCTGTCATTCCTGTCGTTTTCATTCATTATGTGAAACCTCCTTTGCGGCTTCCTTGTAATCGCCTGTATCGTACCCTATACTTATGAAAATTGCATGAACATTCCCTGAAAAAATTTAAAACCTGCTGGGGCGGCGGGCGGCTTTTTCCCCGCTCTTGCAATTTTCCGGCGTTTCCGCTATGATAAGAAAAAATGCGTACCGGGGAGGGGACTGGAATGAGCGGGAAATATCTGGAAATCTCGCCGCCGGTAACGGCGGCGCTCAACGCCGGGATTACCGTGGTGGCGCTGGAGAGCGGTAGCTTCTGCTCCCGGCCGTACCCGGAAAATCTGCGGCGGATGCAGGCGCTGGAGCAGGCCGTGTGGCAGCAAAACTGCATTCCCGCGTATCTGGCGCTGGTCAACGGGAAGCTTAAGGTGGGCCTCACGCCCGCCGACGAGGACGCGCTGATGCGTCAGGGCGCCGCCTGCTCCCGCGCCGAGCTGCCCGCCGCCGTCGCCCGCCGACTTACTCTCGCGCTGCTGCCCAGCGCCGCCCTGGCCGCCGCCGCCCTGGCGGAGCTGACCCCCGTGATCATCCCCGTGCTGCATGACGAGCTGGCCGATCTGGACGCGCTGGCGCTTTACGGTCGGCTGGTGTTCTGCGCGCCGCCGTCGGAGAGCGCCGCCGCGCTGTTCGCCGCGCGGAGCATCCCCTTCGCGCAGGAGGCGCTGGCAGCGGAGGCGTGGCTGGCGCAGCGCGCGCTGGGCTCCCCGGAAAGCGTGATCTGTCCGGTGGGACAAAGCGCCGTGTCCCTGGCGGTCGCCGCCTGCCGCGTGGCCATGGAGGTGCGCAAAAAGCTGGAGTACGATTCCCACCAGCGCCCCGGCGAAACCCGGCGCGGCGCCCCGCCGCTGTGCGTTACCTGCCCCACCGCGCTGGAGCTGCGCCGCCGCCTGAACGAGGAGGCCGCCGTCCAGGCCCAGGCCGCCGCCCGGGAGGTGGAGCAGCAGATCGATATTTACGAGGTATACAGCCGCAAATACCCTGTGGAGCTGCCGGAGGAGGAGCCCCCTGACGACGAGGAGGGCGATTCTCTTCCCCCTGAGCCGCAGGAGGAGCCCTAAGCTTAGACGCCGTATGGGGCCGATCTCGGAAAAATTTCCGGGATCGGCTCTTTTCTTTACATTATATAATATATTTCTATTTACTTATTGCCAAAAAAGTGGTCTAATAACTGGGTATTATGACCTGCTATGCGCGCAAAAGGAAGGGGAGAGGACCGCTTGGATTCTCTGAACGACGTTTGGAACAGCGTGATGGCTGTTTTGGGCGAAAGCCTGACGCCCACGGCGCTGACCACCTGGTTTGCCGACTGCCAGCCGGTGGAG
>CAYVOZ010000253.1:0-3202 GCA_964453325.1 uncultured Christensenellaceae bacterium
CCCGGGCGTACACGCCGCCCTGCGCCTATGAATTAAAGCTTATTAAGGTCAAGGTCGTTTTTGACACTCTGATGGGCTGCATTTTGAACGCAGCCCATTAGCTTTCCCGGTTATTAGAACCAGCGCTTGGATTTTTCCTTGCTCTGATAGGTCTCGAGCGGAGCCCAGCCAGTCCACAGGAACTGCGACGCGGTCTTCTGCGTTACGCCGAAGGTCACGAACTCCTCGGGCTTGAGGCCGCCCTCTTCATATGCGCGAACAAATTCGGGCAGCTTGTAGAGGTTCTTGATGATGCTCTCGGGGATCTCCTCGTCGATATGGCATACATGCTCGGGATCTGCCTCAAGTACCATCTGCTGTATCCTTGCCTGCAGCGAGAACGTCATATCCGCGCCCGCCATGGAGGTCAGATGATGCACGCCTCTTAAGCCTGCGGGCATGACCTTTGCGGGGATCCCCTTCTCTTTGAAGAGCCTGTATACCTTCTTGCAGACGGCGTTGCCGGCATTGAGGATATCATCGTAGTTGATGTCGATGTGGTTGTCCTTGGCGGTCTCTAAAAGATACTCGTCAAGTCTGCCGCCCTGCTGCACGATGAATATGGGCTTCGGCTTGATGCCGGCCTTTTCGGCCTTGGCGCGTCCGCGCATATACGCCTCGCCGACTGCCATAGCCTGCGATACGGAGAAGTTGAGCGTTGTGCATACGGCGATGCCGCGGGAGGCAAGCTCCTCCACGAGGGGCAGAGCGCTCATTATGGAGGGCGTCTTTACGGAAATGTTCTCGGCCCAGGACGCGTATCTTAAGCCCTGTGCTATCATGAGCTCGGTGTCCATGCATATCGAGGGATTGAGCTGACCTAACGCATAGCCGTTCGCTCCGTCGGTCTCCTTGAATACCTTATCGAATTTGTGCGCGGCGTAGGTGGCGACCATCTTTAACAGTGCCTCTGCGCGTTCCTCGGGCTTGAGATCCTGAGGTATTTTATCTACCTCGGGCTGCCAGAACTCGGGTACGGCCTGAAGAGTCTTATATGTGAGCACGGGGTTCGTGGTCACGCCGAGAGCGCCCAGCTTAACAGCTGCGTCGATCTCGGAGGGGATAGCGGAGTCATGCCAGAATCTGGTAGGAGTCTCGCTGCAAAGCCATTCAAAATAATTCATTTTTTATCTCCTTACTTCATGCAATAGCGTTAACTATATATGCGCGGAGTTTCCTCCGCGCATTCTGTACTTATAAATTTTACAGCGTTGAGCCGTGACGCAGCGCCTTTACAACAGGGAGCTCCTCGCCCGAGAGGAAGCGTATGAGTGCGCCGCCGCCCGTGCAGATATAGTTTATGGCGTCCCGCTTGTTGTACTTGTTGGTGGCGGTTATGCTGTCGCCGCCGCCTATAACGGTATAGCCCTCCGTGTCTCCTAAAGCGTCCCAGACGGCCTTTGTGCCGAGCTCGGACGGCTCCTTTTCAAATACGCCCATCGGGCCGTTCACGAACACGGTCTTTGCGTCGCGTATTATCTTCTGGTACATGGCGGCCGTCTTCGAGCCGATGTCGATATACATCTCGTCGTCTCTTAAATCGTCGATGCTGCGCTCATGGCGTACTCCGTCGACCACGTATGCAAGGTCGACAGGCAGCACGATCTTATCGCCGTAGCTGTCGAGCAGCGATTTTGCGGTCGTGTCCACGAGGTCGGCATAGCCCTGCTTTTTGACAAAGCCCTCTGACGCCTCGCCGATCTTTACGCCCTTTGCCCAGAGCATGATGTTGGCGACGAGCCCGCCGGTCAGCGTGCTGTCAGCCGCGCCCTTTTTAAGGACGGCGTCCATCATGAGGAAGGCGTCTGCGACCTTTGCGCCGCCGAGCACGAATGCGCTCGGATGCTCGGGCTGCTCCATGAGATCGGATATAACGCAGTATTCCTTCTCGAAAAGTCTGCCCATCGCGGACGGAAGCACCTGCTCAAAGCCGCAGAGACTGGGCTGATCGCGGTGAGACGCGGCAAACGCGTCGCCGACATAAAGGTCTGCGAGCGGTGCGAGCTTTCTCACGAGCAGAGTTTTGGCCTGCTCCTCGTGCGAGAGCTTGAGGCTCTTTTCAAAGAGCGTCTGCTCCTCGGAGAGAAAGCGTACGTTGTCGAGCAGCAAAAGCTCGCCGTCTTTGAGGCTCTTTATGGCGTCTCTTGCGGCAGGGCCGCAGACGTCGTCTATAAACTTGACCTCTCTGCCCAAAAGCTCGGAGAGAGCCTTTGCGTGCGGCGCGGTGGTATAGTAGTTCTTATACTCTATATCACTGCCCTGATGTGCAAGCAGCACTACTCTTGCGCCCTTGTCGGAGAGCTCATTAAGCGTCGGCAGGCAGCCAATAAGACGGGTCAGATCCTTAAGGGAATCGTTCTCCTTGTCTATCGGCTCGTTTATATCGACGCGGCAGATGACGGTCTTACCCGTCACCTGCACGTCGTCAAGCGTCTTTATGCCGTACTTCATATTATCAGCCTCTGGGCTTTAAGTTGAGGTACTTGTTGGTAGCGGCAAGCGCCTCTGCCTGGTTTGCGTGCATGTGCAGCGCAGCGCGGATACCGTCGATGTTCTCGGGGATAACGACAGCCTCCTGCGGGATGTTGATGGCAAACATGATGTCCTTGCCGGAGTGAACGATGGTGTCCTCCCACAGTCCGATCTCATACATATCGCCTCTCGGATTTCCGAGGTCGCGGGCATATCTGAACAGCGCGGCGTTGCCCTGGAAAACGGCGGTGTTGATGACGCGGATACGCGGATGCTTCTTGAAGGTCTCTACGAGCTCTTCCTTGGTGACGTCCTTCTTGGGGGTGACGACTACGGTGACTATATGACCGTGGGTCACGGGGGTGTGTACGAGTATGCCGGTGGCGTCGATGTGCGGCATGATGGTCATGAGGTCGACTGCCTGATGGTTCGGGGCCTTCTCGACCTGCAGAGCGTTGGTCAGACCGCGATGATAATCGCCGGGATCCGCAACTCTTCTGATTATGGTGATGGCGACCTTCTCAACGCCGACGAGCTTATCTACGGCGTCCACCGCACGGATAAGACCGGTGGTGTTGCAGCTCGTGAGCTTTAAGTAGTTGGCGTCAACGCCCTTGTCGAAGTTTGCATAGCCGTGGAAGAACACGTCTGCTACTTCGTTCTTTTCGCCGCCCTGGAAGATGGCCTTTAC
>CAYVOZ010000254.1:0-3160 GCA_964453325.1 uncultured Christensenellaceae bacterium
GATGAAGGCTTTTTGGTTCCGAACGATTTCGACGTCAAGCGCAGCGCAGCCCACGCGATGGGGCTTTATTATATGCAGGACGCGTCGGCGCAGCTGCCCGCGAAGCTGCTTGACGTCAAACCGGGTATGCGCGTGCTTGACCTTTGCGCGGCGCCGGGCGGAAAGACGACACAGCTTGCGGCCGGCATGTGCAATCGCGGGATTTTGGTCGCCAACGAGCCGGTATATTCGAGAGCCAAGGTGCTTACAGGCAACTTGGAGCGCCTCGGCGTTACCTGCGCCGTCGTGTGCTGCGAACGCCCGGACGCGCTTTCGAAACGCTTTCAAAACTATTTTGACGCGGTGTTGGCGGATGCTCCGTGTTCGGGCGAGGGTATGTTTCGAAAGGAGCCAAACGCCGCAGGGGAGTGGTCTGTTTCACAGGTCGAGACCTGCGCAAGGCGGCATCTTAATAGTCCGAAAGGACACCCCAAGCGAAAAACCCTTGTATATCAAGGGTTTTTCGTGTTTTTAGGGCTTAAAAACAGCAAAATATTTTAGGGCACCCTTTTGCGAACCTGTTAGACTTGAACGAGCGACATTTCCTCCGAAGGCAAGTCAACTTGCCTTTTTACATAAGAATTGATGAAGACCGCGTTTTCCGTCAAAAGAAAGCACGGTCTTTTTTCTTTTCTACTGAGATTGAGGAGGAGAAAGATGCCAGATGAAAAAGAGAATTCCGAGGTTACAACACAATCGGAAATAAAGCGAGAAAAGGTCAGAGTGATTCCTATCAGATATATTGATGACTTCCCGGAGCATCCTTTCAAGGTGAAGGATGATGAGGAAATGGCAAAGCTCATTGAAAGTGTGTCGCTTTATGGTGTAATGACGCCGGTTGTCGCACGTATCAAAGAGGACGGTCGATATGAACTCATTTCCGGTCACAGGAGAAAGTTTGCGTGTCAGAAGCTTGGTATAGACGAGTTGCCAATAATCGTGAGAAATATGACGAGAGAAGAAGCTGTTATATCAATGGTTGACCTTAACCTGCAAAGAGAACATATCTTACCATCAGAAAAGGCTTTCGCTTATAAAATGAAGATGGATGCAATGCGAAAAAAAGCAGGAAGACCGGTAAAAGAAGTGTACGAAGAAAATGAGTGCCCAGTGGTCACTAATTATTATGCAGCGGATGAAGTGTCAAAAGACACAGGTGACAGTAGCCGACAAGTATTTCGTTATATCCGCTTAACAGAACTAACGCCGGAACTGCTTGAAATGGTTGATGAAGGAAGAATTGCCTTCCGTCCGGCGGTAGACCTTTCATACTTACGGGAAGAAGAAATGCGTGACCTTGTGGAAACCATAGACAGTGAGGATTCGGGAATGATAATCGACAACTCACAGCCGATAGCACAGGGACATTTGGGGTACTTCATCGACAGCGGTAGCGGCAGTTTATGCTCCGAGCGAATATTATACGGCAAACGCATCAATTACACTTTATGCGGTATGGACAAAAATCCCGCCTACAACCTATACAGTATCCTATAATGCAAACGGCGGCAGCGGTGCTCCCGGAAATCAGACAAAAACACACGATGTAACGCTCACGCTCTCATCGTCAAAGCCTTACAGAGAAGGTCATACCTTCCTCGGCTGGTCAACGGACAGCGGAGCGACGGACGCAAGCTATGCTTCGGGCGCCAGTTATACGGCAAATTCGTCGGTAACGCTTTATGCCGTATGGAAAACAGACACCTATACGGTATCGTATAACGCAAACGGCGGCTCGGGTGCACCAGCGTCACAGACAAAAACCTATGGGATGCCGCTGACGCTGTCAAGCATCGCTCCGGGCAAGGGACTCAAGAGTATCAAGGACAAAATTAAGGACAGCGATAAGGGGGCGAGATAATGGCGGCGGTAAATACGAAACACATTCACATTCTGAAAAAACTTATCTCAAAGGGACTGACAACCAAGAAAGATATTCTGGAACTCAATCTGTATAAGGTTATGCACCTTGATTTGAGCAAGGGCGAAATGCTTTCAACCTGTGAACTTATGGACGCAATCAAGAAAAACGATATAATCGGGTTTTTCCTTGATGAAAACGCGCCGACAGAAAAGTGTGATGACGATGAGAGTTGAAGGACTTGCACTGTGGGACGAAACAGACCTTTATGAAAACAGGCACAGTAAGGATTACGGGTATCTCGGTGAAGGATACGGATTTTTCACCGGCGATGCTCTTTCTTTTTGTTCCGAATGTTCGGACTCGGAGGAGCTAAACGAGGTAATCGACTTCTTGCAAAGCGAGGATGCGGGTTATATTCTTAAAAGTCAACAGAGCTTGCAAAACTACTGCGACAGTCATTTGCACGACCATATCCCGTATCACTTCAACTGCGAGTGCTGGGCATTTCGGGTAATGACCGAGTGCAATGTCTGGTATCTGTTCTGTACGCCATGGAACGAAAGAAAAGCTTTCTTTCTTCACGGGTTTATGAGAGAGCCGCTGTTTGCGGCTTTCTCGGCGGAACGGGGACTTCCTGAGAGCTGTGTCGGTGTTCTTCCGTTCAGCGGAGAGCGTATCCGTATCCGCTTCGGTGACGGAGAACTTGAACGCTTCCCACAGTTCGGAGCGAATATGGAGGAAAACAAGATATGGGCGGATGAACAGAACAAAACGAGGAAAATAACCATGGGAACTTTTCTTGCAGACATTGTATTACAGGTTCTTTCGTTCGTCGCTCAGAACGAGCGTGAGAACATCCGCAAGCGACAGGCACAGGGAATCGCGGCAGCGAAAGCAAACGGCTATAAATTCGGTCGTCCTGCTATCAAAATGCCAAGTGATTTCGGTAAAACGGTGAAAATGTGGGAATCCGGGCAATTAAAGCTGCCCGAAGCCGCCCGATTGTGCGGTATGAGTACCGCAACTTTCTACCGTAGACTGCGCGAATACCGGATATGACATCCGAATACTGAATAGAAAAACACTATCAAAAGGTACACCTTATGATAGCGTTATTTTTTTGCCCGAAGGCACCGTCAAGGCAGTGTTTTTCATAATTATACCATTGATTTACCTGTGTGTCAATTGATGAAGACAATCATGACCGTGTCAAGTTGTTCCAGGTAAATTAGGAGGAGAAGGCGTTGGGGACGGCGG
>CAYVOZ010000255.1:0-1814 GCA_964453325.1 uncultured Christensenellaceae bacterium
TCTTTGACTCGGGCATTGCGAACGAGCTCTTCCCGCTCGTGCTGTTTATAGGCATAGGCGCTATGATCGACTTCGGCCCGCTGCTCTCCAACCCGAAGCTTATGCTATTCGGCGCGGCTGCGCAGTTCGGCATATTCTTTACGCTCTGCCTCGCATCGCTTTTGGGCTTTGACATCAAGGACGCGGCGTCCATAGCCATAATAGGCGCGGCGGACGGCCCGACCTCCATATTTGTCGCGAACTATTTTAAATCAAATTATATAGGGCCGATCATAGTCGCTGCGTATTCGTATATGGCGCTCGTGCCGATCATACAGCCGCCCGTGATAAAGCTCATCACCACAAAGAAGGAGCGGCTCATACGCATGCCCTATGAGCAGAAGGACGTCAGCAAAACGACGCGCATACTCTTCCCCATCGTCATTACGCTTATCGCGGGTCTGGTCTCCCCCAAGAGCCTGCCGCTCATAGGCTTTCTCATGTTCGGTAACCTGATACGCGAGTGCGGCGTTTTGAATTCTCTCTCCGAGACCGCTCAGAGAGTGCTCGCTAATCTGGTCACACTGTTCCTCGGAATAACGATAGCGACAAAGATGAACGCCGAGGCTTTCCTGAATCTGCAGACCCTCATGATACTGGGACTCGGACTGTTCGCGTTTATTTTCGACACTATCGGAGGCGTGTTCTTTGCGAAGTTCTTAAACCTCTTCCTCAAGAAAAAGATCAACCCCATGATAGGCGCATCGGGCATATCGGCTTTCCCGATGTCGGCGCGTGTTGTGCATAAAATGGGTCTCAAGGAGGATAATCAGAACTTCCTTCTCATGCATGCGGTCGGCGTAAACGTATCGGGACAAATAGCCTCGGTCATTGCCGGCGGCTTGATACTCAGCCTGTTGGGCTGACAAACGGAGGTATACAGATCATGTTAAATATGGATAATTTTTTACTGTCTCTCGACGTTATGTGGAAGGGAATGCTCGGCATATTCATAGTGACCGCAGTAGCCATACTGATAATATTGCTGCTTAACGCTGTTACCAAAAAAAAGCCGAAAAAGACCGGGGATCAGTGATATAAGCTTATTTTCAGGGAGCGGTCTTTGAATATCGAAGACCGCTCCCCCGCTTTTTAACAGTTGCATTGACAGCCCGTTTGAATTATAATTCACACTAATGAAATTTTATACCGAGTATGAACAGGAGGTCATAAGAGCATGCCTATTAATGTAAAATCAGGATTGCCCGCAGTAAAAACGCTTTCGGACGAGGGCATATTCGTTATGACCGACGCACGCGCACAGTCTCAGGACATTCGACCGCTGCATATCGCCATACTTAACCTTATGCCTACGAAGATAGTCACCGAGACTCAGCTTTTAAGGCTCATAGGAAACTCCCCTCTTCAGGTAGAGGTATCGCTTCTTCACACCAGCTCTCATACCTCCGCTCACACCTCCGAGGAGCATCTTTCCGCGTTTTATACCACGTTTGACGAGATACGCTCCCGTCGCTTTGACGGGCTCATTATAACCGGGGCGCCCGTGGAAAAGCTGGATTTTAAGGACGTGGACTACTGGGACGAGCTCACAGAGATAATGGAATGGAGTAAAAAGAACGTCTTCTCCACGCTTTATATCTGCTGGGCCGCTTATGCCGGGCTATACTATCACTACGGCATTGAGAAAAAGCCCTTGGAGAAGAAGATGTTCGGCGTTTTCGAGCATAAGCTCACGGAGAACCGCTTTATGCTCACACGCGGCTTTGACGACATGTTTTACGCGCCTCACTCCCGATATTCCACAGTGGACATAA
>CAYVOZ010000255.1:1824-3159 GCA_964453325.1 uncultured Christensenellaceae bacterium
AGCAATCCCAAGCTCTCTCTCGTCAGCTACTCCGACGACGCGGGCGCATACATAATATCCGCAAAAAAAGGCAGACGAATATTCGTGACCGGTCATTCCGAATACGATCCGCTCACGCTCAAGAGCGAATACGACCGCGATATCGGGCTCGGAAAGGATATCGCGCTGCCGAAAAACTACTATCCCGGAGACGACCCCTCAAAGGAGCCCTATGTACGCTGGCGCGGTCACGCAAATCTGCTCTTCTGCAACTGGCTCAACTATTATGTGTATCAGGAAACTCCGTACGATCTCGGCACGCTCATCGAGCATCCCGATATGTGAGCGTATGTGCGAGTTCCGTTATACTCAATCACGCTGCCGGGCGGCCCTTTATCCACCGCCCGGTTTTCTTTATTTCAAATGCCTTTCACGAGTCCTTCGTATGCCCGTTTTGGTTGACATAAGCATTGAAAGCTGTATAATAATCAATAGTGTTTTGATGCGGATATAGGCAGATTATTACCGCAGCAGACCGAACGCAAGCCCTGCCATTATTCCTGTTTTCTACAGATAGGAGGACGCTTTTTGAAAAAGATATCAATAATTATTCCCTGCTATAACGAAGAACAGGCAATACCTTTCTTTTTCGATGAGATTAGTAAAACATCATCCGAAATGGACTATGCCGGATTTGAGTTTATTTTTGTCAACGACGGCTCAAAAGACGGCACTCTTAAGCTGCTGCGCGAGCTTGCAAAGTCGGACAGCAGAGTAAGATATATATCTTTTTCAAGAAACTTCGGCAAGGAAGCCGCTATGTATGCCGGTCTTGAGGCCTCTACAGGCGACTATACGGCTATCATGGACGCAGATCTTCAGGATCCCCCCTCTCTTTTGCCGGAGATGTTTAGTACGCTTGAAGAGGGAGAATACGACTGCGCAGCCACGCGCCGCGTGACGCGCAAGGGCGAGCCCAAGATACGCTCTTTTTTCGCAAGAGCCTTCTATAAGCTCATAAATAAAATATCCGATACCGAGATCGTGGACGGAGCGAGAGATTACCGGCTGATGTCCCACAGATTTACGGACGCCGTTTTAAAGATGCACGAATACAACCGCTTCTCAAAGGGCATTTTTTCCTGGATCGGCTTTGATACGAAATGGCTGGAGTACGAAAACATAAACCGTGTTGCCGGAGAGACCAAGTGGTCCTTCTGGAAGCTTTTCAAATACTCTATAGAGGGCATAATAGCTTTTTCCACCGCACCGCTCACAATAGCTGCTGTACTGGGAGCTTTCCTGTCCATTGTTTCGTTCCTCGGTATAATAGCGATACTCATAGTCTCCGCCTCT
>CAYVOZ010000256.1:0-3102 GCA_964453325.1 uncultured Christensenellaceae bacterium
AGCTCGTCGTTGCCCTTCTTTATGGAAATGCCTATGTTGATCTCCTCCTCGGAGACCTCAAAATCGCCGTCAGTGCCGGTGAACTCGAGCATCTTCATATCGGAGTATGCCACGCATGCAGCCATCGCGGTCGGGCGGTCGGTGACTATGACCTCGCATGCGCCGGAGTCGAGAGCGACGAGCATTGCGGGCGCGGACTCCTGTGCGGTCATTATGTTGGCGTCGGGTATCTGCGGCAGGCATACGTCATACCATACCGTGTTTATCTGGCTCGTGCAGCTCGCACCTGCGAGATCGGTTATGCTCGCGGCGTTTGCATACTTGCCGTCGGCCTTTACGAGCACGACTATGGACGCATAGTAATACGGGTCGGAGAAGTCGAGCGTCTGGAGCCTCTCGGCGGTTATGGACTGACCGCATATCGCGCAGTCGATGCTGCCGGACTGAACGGCGAGGGGAAGGGAATCCCAGTCGAGCTTTACGATCTCTAATTCCTTGCCTGTCTGCTCTGCGATATACTTGGCCATCATAACGTCATAGCCGTATGCATAGTCGCTCGAGTCCTTTATCGGGACGGCGCCGTTGGAGTCGTCGGACTGTGTCCAGTTATACGGAGCATAGCCGCATTCCATACCTACGGTGAGCGTGTTGTCAGCCTTCTTTGCGCATGCCGTGAAAGCGAGCACGAGCATGAGTGCGAGAATGACAGCGAATACCTTTTTCATTTTTTTCTCTCCTTTTGTGTTTAAAAATCTATTTTTAGCCCAAAACGCTAAAAAACCGTGTGCTCCGACGGAGCGTACACGGTATAAAAAACGAAAAGTCTCGTTAACTATGACAGCGCTCCACCGGTGGTGACAGTCCGTGACATATTCTGCCAAGGCCCAGCGCGGAGGATATAAGGCATTTCACTGCCGCACTTCGGCGAAGCTCCCTTTCGGACAGCGTCGGTCACCTTAAAAAGACCGCTGCCTACTGATGAGATCCGCACCTCTATCATTGCGTTTTATCGCGATAATACGATAAACGCGTATTCAATTGTCGATATCGTACAATACGATATGCCGTTTGTCAATGATTATGACAGATTTTGTTGCAAAAACCGCATAAAATGCTTGCAGGCCGTCGAAAGATACCTGTTTTTGCGGCGTATGAGCGCAAGATTCCATTCCCGAAGCGGCTCGTTCTCGTCAAAGGGTATCATAACGCTGTTGGGCTGCTCGTACTTCTCGAGTATGGGACGCGGAAGTATCGCCACGCCGAAGTTATGAGTGACGAGCTCCGCGAGAAAATCCCACTGGGAGCTGGTGACGGAGATATTGGGCTCAAAGTCGTTGTCCCGGCACGCGGCGATTATCTGATGATGCAGCGTGAAGTCCTCGTTGAATATAAGCAGATTCTCGTCGCGCAGGTCGGATATCTGTATCCTCTCCTTTTCGGAGAGCGGATGATCCCTGTTGACGAGCACGACGTTTTCGTCTCCGGCAATGGGCGTTATCTCGAACTGGTTCGAGAAGATGGGCGTTATGATGCAGCCTATATCGAGAAGCCCCATAAAAACGTCCTGCTGAAGGCTGTTCGCGCCCTTCTCGGTTATGGATATATCTATATTCGGATATTCCCGCTGAAAGCGTATGACGAGCTCGGTGAGATAGCACGAGCCGACTATGGGAGGCAGGCCGAGCGCGATATGCCCCGCCTCTGCGCTTTCGCTCGTGCAGGGAGAGCTTACGAGCGAGTCAAAGTCCTCGCAAAGCTTCTGCGCCTTTTTAAAGAAAACCCGGCCCTCGTCGGTCAGCTTTGTCTTGCGCTCGGAGGAATAGAAGAGCTTTGTATTGAGCTCCTGCTCGAGATTCTTTACGACCTTACTGAGAGCGGGCTGTGAGATAAAAAGCTTTTTCGCTGCTATCGAGTAGCTTTCATCTATAGCTATCTGTATGAAGTAGTTCAACTGCTTTATATCCATCTGTTGCTCACCTTCTGAGTAGTTATATATCTATTTTATAGAAAAAAACGGTTAAAGCAATAGCATTTTTTATGTAAAAAATGTGAAATCTCAGTATTTCAGGCTGTTAGAAAGCCCTTGACCTAAATAATTCAAATTCCATAGGCGCAGGGCGGCCTGTACGCCCGGGGCCTATTCTGCGTCATCCCGCGAGCCATCCTCCGTCCACGGGGAGCACCGTGCCGGTCACAAAGCCCGAGCAGCCCGAGAGCAGAAAAACGACCGCGCCGACCATATCGCGAGGCTCGCCGAGCCTGCCCATGGGTATGCGGCTCACTATCTGCGCGCACGCGTCGGAGTCGCTTAACTGGGTCGCGAGAGCCGTCCTCACAAAGCAGGGGGCGAACGCGTTCACCGTGACGCCCCGCGACGCGAGGTCCACCGCCAGAGAGCGAGTGAGATTGTTTACCGCGCCCTTGGACGCGGCGTATGCGGAGTAGCCCGGCTTGCCCTGAAAGGCGCGCACGGAGGAGCAGTTCACTATACGCCCATAGCCGAGCGCCGCCATATACCCGCCGAAATGCTTTGCGCACATCATGCTGCCCGTTACGTTTACGCGCAAAATGCTCTCGAAGTCGTTCATATCAAAGTCGAGGCAGTCATAGAGCTTCTGAATGCCCGCGCAGTTCACGAGCCCGTCTATGTGGCCGTAACGCGCGTTCAGCTCTCTTGCTGCGGCGGCAACGGACGCCTCGTCCGTTACGTCCAGTTTTTTCGCCTCGTAGCCGCGCGCGGAGGGTGCTGCGGCTACGCTCTTTTGGGTAGAGCCGTAAGCCGTGACGGACGCGCCCAGCTCTGCGAGAGCAAGCGCTATCTCGAGACCTATCCCCTTTGTGCCGCCGGTAACGGCGATGACTTTTCCGTCCATACCGAACATCTCTTTTATATCATACATAGCAACACCGCCATAGATCAGTTTAATGCAATGATACAGTAAAACCCCCGGTTTAACAAGCCCCGCCGCAGCGTCTGCGGCGGATACGGATATAAGGCCGAAGCACAGCGAGGTACAAGCCGACAAAAAGAAACCGCTCCGTAAAGAGTTAGTGTAAAATAGTTCTGGGGTTTTGGAGAAAACGAAGTGAGCAGAACTTTGA
>CAYVOZ010000257.1:0-3049 GCA_964453325.1 uncultured Christensenellaceae bacterium
TGCCGTGGGCGCCCTTGCGTCCGTCGATCAATTTGAAAGACTCCGGCCTGCTTTCGGTCCCAACGCCGACCAGGCTCTGGTCAATCGTCTACACGCCTCCTGGCAATCGGCACGCGAGGTCACGCCCCAGGCGGTCTCGGCGGCTTTCCGTGCGTCGGCGCATGTGGTCTCAATGATGGAGACACGGGGGGCGCTCGAACTGGTCTGGACCGGGCCAAAGACAGGACTGATTCCCACACGCCAGACCGAACAGGTGATGATCGAGGTCATCGATTCCGCCCGCAGCGATCTCTTCCTGGTGAGCTATGTGTTCTACAAGGCGTCCACCGTTGTGGCCGCTCTGACTTCGGCGGTTGCACGCGGCGTAACCGTTGGCATTTTGTTGGAATCCTCGACGGAGCATGGCGGCACGGTTCGTGGCGACAGCGTCACGGCTGTGCGGGATGCCGTTCCCGGAGCGTCCATCTACATCTGGGATGCTGGATCGAGGAATGCGGAAGGCGACGCGATATCCGCTGCTGTCCATGCGAAGTGCGCGGTGGCCGACAGCAAGTTGGCATTCATCACCAGCGCGAACCTGACGACGGCCGCGCTTGAGCGCAACATGGAACTCGGGATGCTGATCCGTGGCGGCCCTGTTCCTGAACGACTCCGGCAGCATCTCGCCGCCCTGGTAACAACGAAAGTCATAGCCAAACACGAATCCAGATCGCGAACCGACGCGCCAGACATTCGATGAAGGGAGACAACGATGCCAACCGACCGTCGCTATAGAATGACAATCGATCTCAACGTTCTGGATCATCTGGCCGATGGTCTGTACAGCAGCGTCGCGGCAGTGATCACGGAAACGGTGGCCAATGCATGGGATGCCGACGCCACGGAGGTGACCATCTCGCTCGACATCGCCAATGACCGCATCATGATAGAGGACAACGGCATCGGGATGGATACGGATGCCGTGAATGACCACTATCTTCGAGTCGGGTACAGACGGCGAGCCAATGGGGATACGACACTCCGCGGGCGTCCGGTCATGGGACGCAAGGGCATCGGGAAGCTCTCGCTGTTCTCGATAGCGGACTTGATCGAAATCCGAACAAAGTCAGCTGATCATGCCCCGGCCGGACTGAAGGTCGTATCGCGGAACCTGCGCGCGGCGATGGAGTCCGGTCTCGCGGAATACAATCCCGATCCAGTGGATGTTCCCGCTACGGACTTCTCTCTGGGCCATGGTACGCGCATAACCGTTACGGCACTGAAACGACATCGGTTGCGGGAAATGGCACCCGAATCACTGAGACGCCGGTTGGCCAGACGGTTTTCGGTGATCGGCAGCGACGACTTCCGTGTTCTCGTGAACGGCGTACCGGTCACGGCCTCGGATCGTGACGACCTGAAGTTCGTGGAATACCTTTGGAGCTTCGGCGACACGCCTGTTGACACATCGCCATGCGTCAGAGTCAGGTCGACGCAGCAACTTTCAGAGCGCGCCCCGGAATGGGACCCTGCGTGGAGAATCCGTGGATGGATCGGAACCGTTGACCGCCCCCGTCGATTGGCGACGACTGAGGGGAACCTCAATTCGATTGTTGTTCTCGCTCGCGGCCGCCTGGTCGACGAGGACGTACTGGGTCGCATCTCCGGTGCTGAGGTCTATACCAAGTATCTGACCGGTCAAGTCGAAGCCGACTTCCTCGATGCCAGCACAGCGGCGGACATCGTAACCAGCAATCGGCAGCGTGTGATCGAAGATGATGCCCGCGTGAACGCCGTTGTTGCGTTTCTGAAGAGGGCGCTTCGTGAGATTGCCGATGCGTGGAGCGCCTTGCGAGCCACCGATAAGACGAGCGAGCTGCGGCTGCAGTACCCCGGTGTCGGACGCTGGCTCGACGGTCTTCAGGAGGGATGGAAGACCAAGGCCGAAAAACTTCTGGAGCGCATCGCAACAATGGAAGTCGGCAAGGAAGAAGACCAGGAGGAGAACCAGCGCACTCTTCTTCGGCACGCCGTCTTCGGCTTCGAACGCTTGCGCCTTCGCGGTGATGCCGAGGAGCTGGAGCGCGCCCTGGCGGAGGGGGTTGAGTCTCTGCTTCGCCTTCTGGCCGACCGCGATTCGCTCGAGGCATCGCTTTACAGGGATATCGTGAAGAACCGCTTGGAGGTCATCGAAGAACTTCAACGTCTGGTGGACCAGAACCACAGGGAGCGGGTGTTGCAGACGTACCTGTTCGACCACTTGTGGCTTCTTGACCCTGGATGGGAGCGGGCTACAGGCAGCGAGGAAATGGAACGTCGTTTACAGACGCAGGAGCCCTTCAGGGACGACGACAGCACGAAGGAGCGATACGGGCGAATCGACATCCGTTATCGCACCGTCGCAGGCAAACATGTGATCGTGGAACTGAAGCGAGCATCTGTCCGTCCAGGAATCTACGATCTGGCTGAGCAGGGCGCGAAGTATGTTGACGCCATGAAGGCGATCCTCCCACCGGAAGAGCGGGATCGTGCGCATCTTGAAGTTGTATTCGTTGTTGGCGTGAACCCGTCCGATCCGTCGCAACGCATCGAGGATGCCATGAACAGCGTTGCGCCTGGGTCGCGCATCATGTCCTATGACTTGCTCGCAAGCAGGGCGCGTTCTGCGTATGCGGGATACCTCGAGGGTGCACAGGCGGCAGACCGGATCGAGCAATTACTTGAAGAGAGAGCCGTTCGTCCGAACAGGTGAGTAAATCACGGGACGAGGACACTGCAAATACAGGGCACCACAGATCGTGAAGCCACGAAGCGACCGCAACCCGCCACCGTCTCCGACTGATCGTCGCTCATGTGGCTGGAAAATAATGTCAGCGAATCAATGGCAGTTCCGGGACGAGTTCCGCAAGCGCCTCTTCCTGCCTCTCCGCGTCCTCCAAGAATGTGATCGGCCGCAGCATGCGCTCCGAGAGGATCGGGCGTTCCGCCGTGGCCGGGAGCGCCAGGACCCGCTCCTGGATATCCGGCGCGAGGCGGAGGAGCATCATGATCTGGGTCACCCGGGCGCGGG
>CAYVOZ010000258.1:0-2874 GCA_964453325.1 uncultured Christensenellaceae bacterium
TGACAAACGGCGAATACACCACGGACGGCATAAACGAGGCGAGCACAGCTCTGCCCGCCGACGGATATGCGCATTTCAGCACGGATACCGGCACGCCCACGCTTACGCTGAAAAACTTCCGCTATACGGGCGTAGCGCATGTTGGCACCTGCATTTACGCCAATGGCGACCTCGCCATCGTGCTTACCGACGGCAGCACCAACAGCGTGACCTCGACCGCCGGCGATGCGATATATTGCGCAGGTGAGCTTACTTTATCCGGCACCGGCAGCCTTATCGCCGCAGGCGGCACGGACAGCTCTTCCAGCGGCATCTATACCCAAGGTGAACTGGAGATCACTGACAGCAGTGTAACGAGCACGAGCAATAACACGGCAGGTACCGGCTACGGAGTATACTGTTCACAGGCTATCACCATAAGCGGCGGAAGCCTCACAGGGACGTCAAAGACCGGCTGCGGTGTGAATGCCGGAGGTGCGCTCACGCTCTCGAACTCCGCCACGCTCGGGGGGACGTCCGACAAGGGAGACGGCGTGTTTTGCGTCGGAAAGCTCACCGTTACGGGCTCGACCCTCACCGCCACCGGCGGGACGGACAGCTCCGCCCACGGCCTATCCATCAGCAGCGGCAGCATGGAGCTCACAAACAGCAGCGTGACGGGCACAAGCAATACGACGGCAGGCTCCGGCTACGGAGTACACTGCAACGGGGCTGTCACCGTAAACGGCGGCAGACTTAAAGGCACGTCAAAAACCGGCTACGGCATGTACTGCGCCGGCACGCTCACGCTCTCCGGCTCAGCCACGCTCGAGGGGACGTCCGACAAGGGGAGCGGCGTTGCCTGCGGCGGAAAGCTCACCGTATCCGATACCGCGACGCTCACCGCCACCGGCGGCACACGCGACTCCGCCAACGGCTTGCACGTCGACGGCGCAGATATAGAGCTCACAGGCGGCAGCATTACGGGCACAAGCACTCTGGCATACGGAGTAGACTGCACAGGAGCTGTCACCGTAAGCGGCGGCCTCCTTAAAGGCACATCTGGGGGCGACCGCGGCGTGAGAGTCGGCGGCGCGCTCACGCTCTCCGGCTCCGCCAGGCTCGAGGGGTCGGCTGAGGAATCCCACGGCGTACAAGCGCTGGGCGCGCTCACGCTTTCGGGCTCCTCCAAGCTTACGGGGTCGTCTACTTTAGGAGTCGGCGTAGCTTGCGGCGGAAAGCTCACCGTATCCGACGCCGCAGAGCTCATCGCCACCAGCGGCACAGATACCGACATCCACGGCCTGAACGTGGGCGCCGAGGGCATGGAGATCACAGGCGGCACCGTGAGGGGCACAAGCAAGGCGACGGGAGGCTCAGGGCGCGGAATAAACTGCGCGGGAGCTGCCACGATAAGCGGAGGCAGCCTTATAGGCACGTCTGAGGTCTCCTACGGAATGTATTACGGCGGCGCGCTCACGCTTTCCGGCTCCGCCACGCTCGAGGGAACGTCCACAAAGGGGACCGGCGTGTATTGCGCCACAGGCAAGCTCACCGTATCCGGCACCGCATCGCTCACCGCCACCGGCGGCACAAACACCTCCACCCATGGCCTGTACGTCGGCAGCGGAGGCATAGAGCTCCGGGGCGGCAGCGTGAGGGGCACAAGCAAGACGACGGTTGGCGACGGCTTAGGAATAAAATGCGCGGGAGCTGTCAGTGCAAACGGCGGCAGCCTTATAGGCACGTCCAAGACCGCTCACGGCGTAAATACCGGCGCGCTCACGCTCTCAGGCTCCGCCACGCTTACGGGGTCGTCACAGAGAGACAACGGAATAAACGCGAACGGCGCGCTCACGCTCTCGGGCTCCTCCACGCTCGAGGGGTCGTCTGATTTACATCTCGGTGTGCTTTGCAGCGGAAAGCTCACCGTATCCGACACAGCAGCGCTCACCGCCACCGGCGGCACAGACGGCTCCTTTCACGGCCTGCAAGTTGGCGGAGCGATAGAGCTTACAGGCGGCAGCGTGACAGGCACAAGCAATGCGGAGACGGGCACCGGCTTCGGAGTGAGCTGCACGGGGAATGTCACCGTAAGTAACGCAAGCCTCTCCGGCACGTCAAAGACCGGCTACGGTATTTGCACCACTGCCGGCGCGATCACGCTTTCCGGCTCAGCCGAGCTTACGGGGACGTGCACCGGTACGTCCATCGGAGGAACCGGCGTGTATTGCCCCGGAAGCGTCAGCGTATCCGATACCGCGGCGTTTACCGCCACAACCTCCGCACCGGACGGCTACGGGCTGATGGTGGGTGGCATAACGGTCAGCGACAGCGGCAGCGTGACGTGCGAGAGCAACGCGACGACAGGCGACGGCTATGGAATATGGTCCATAGACCACGACGCGTTCACGCTCACGGGCGGCAGCCTCACAGGCACGTCAAAAGCCTCTATCGGTGTGTACTGCGGCGCGATCACGCTCTCCGGCGACGCCGTATTCACCGGCACGTCAGACGTCAAACGCGGCGTGGATTGCGATACGCTAGACGTTTCGGGCAACGCCTTTTTCACCGCCACCGGCGGCACAACCGCAGGCGAGAAAGGCCTTATGGCCGACGGAGCGATAACGATATCCGGCGGCACGGTCATGCTAAAAGGCGAGAACGGAGCGGTCAACAAGGCTCCGGATCTAAACGGCTATACAGCGGCGCACCAAGTCACCGCAAGCCGAAACGTGAACGGCAGCTCTCCGGAGAGCTATGCTGCGGCTCAGATAGCAAACTATAAATACCTCCGTATTGTGCCTCTCTATACCGTCACCTATAATGCAAACCTCGGAACGGGCAGCATGACAGCCGGCACAGCCATAGCGGGTACGCCGTTTGCACTGCCCG
>CAYVOZ010000259.1:0-2846 GCA_964453325.1 uncultured Christensenellaceae bacterium
TTTAATTCATAGGCGCAGGGCGGCGTGTACGCCCGGGGCCTATTCATCTCGGGTTTTGACTGTGACCGCTTATGCGGTCACAGTCAAAATCCGGCAATCCCATCAAAAAACATAGTTTTTTGACGGGATTGAAAAGGGCTGCGCCCTTTATCATGCGGTGCGCAGCCCTTTAACGAATATTCCGGCATAATACAGAACTCAGATCATGCCGCTTTACGATATCCCCCACTCGTTCGCCTTGAGAAGCGCCTCGTCGTACCATTTCTGCGCCTCGCCGCTCTCTGTGAAGTCCGCGATCTTCTCGTTGAAATACTCCTCTATCTCGGTATTGTCCTTCATCATGAAAATGCCCTTGCCCGAGGCTATGTCCTCTACCGAATACCCGCTCTTCTCAAGCCCGTCGTATGCGTCGAGCACCGTATCGAGAGCGGAGAGCGTGATAAGCGCGGCGTCGGCCTGACCGTTAAGCACCGTCGCCACTGCGTCGTCAAGCTTATCAAAGCCGGTGAGCGTCGCGTCCGGCAGTGCGGCCTCCGCGGACTGCATGTGCGCCGTCCTGTCCCATACCGCCACGGTCTTGTCCTTAAGCTCCTCATAGCTGTCTAGCTTTGCGTCCTTTTTCGTTATCAGCGGAAAATACACCGATTCAAAGTCGTTATAGGAGGCTGTCACGCTGTAGGGGCCGTCCTCATAGTTTTCTATCAGCACGCCGCACATTACGGCGTCCGCGTCCCCGTCCGCCACGGACTGCATCATGGGATCGAACTCGCTCTCGACGATCTCGAGATCCACGCCCAGGGACTGCGCGAGCTTATACATATACTCGTATTCCCAGCCGTACCACTTGTCTCCCCATTTGGTGACGTTGCCGTCCGCATCGCGCTCGAGAGGCTCTTTGAACCACGCGAAGGAAAATTGCTGAGCATATACCTTTAAAACTCCGCGTTCCTTTATGCCCGCTACGGAGTGATACTCAAGCGTGGTCTTTGGCGGAGTGAAGTCCAAAAGCTCCGCATCCGCGCCTGATTTGAGATCCACCACCTCCGCGTCGCATACCGTGCCGTTTATGGGAAGTCTCAGTCTCTTAAGCGCGCCTCCGGTGAATATGAACTCTATTTTTCCAGCCGCGGAGGTCGTCTCATAGCCGTAGCTCTCCACAGCCGAGCCGCTCTCGCGGTATGAGCCCGAAAAGGCCAACGTGGAATAATCGGGGAGCGCAAAGCTCCCGGAGTTCATCAGCACCGGCTCTCCGACTGCGCTGTTTACGGTATATACCTCTCCGTTTATAGCGACTGTGCGTACGCTGTGATCCGCATATTCCTCGAGCATGGCGTATACGCCGTCCTTCTCGGTGCAGATAACAGTCGCCCCGTCGTCCGTCTTCAGCGTGAGTGTATAATCCCCGCTTTTAAGTATATCCGCCTGATCCGCCGAGAGCTTTGCAGTATCTCCGCCGCTTGCGCACGCGGAGAAAGCAAAGGCCGCAGCCGTCAGTATCGCTATGACCAACGAAAGCCTTCTCTTCATAATTAACATGCTCCCTTCAGATTATGCTGTCGGACTGACTATACAGTATATGTTATTATATCACAAAATCACACTTCACAAACATAAAAATTTGCGTGCCGTCCGTTTTTCCATGTTTTCCGTGATCTATGACAATTATCGCGGTCAGTCGTCCGTGAGCGGAGCCGCCTTAATGCGGGAAAAACGCCGGGGGTACTCTCCCGGACACGCCGACAGCTTTTCAAAAGCGATAATGCTGTGGGCGAAGCCCTCCGTGCCCGAGGGTATCACTCTCACCCCGCCGAGGTGCAGAGCGCGCACCGCGCGCCGCGCGGAATCCAGCTCCGACTGCGCGTTTTCGCCCTTATACGCAAGCACGCTGCCGCCGACGCGCACGAACGGCGCGCACAGCTCCAACAGTATGCCAAGAGGCGCGACCGCGCGGGATACGCATATATCGAAGCTCTCCCGGAGCTCCGTGCGCGAAAGCTCCTCCGCTCGCCCGCATATGCAGGTTATATCAAGGCCGAGCTCGTCGGACACTTTTCTTACAAAGCCCGTCTTTTTCTCGCTCGCCTCCACTGCCGTTATTTTCAGATCCGGCCTTGCTATCGCTAAAGGTATCGAGGGAAAGCCCGCGCCTGTGCCGACGTCTATCACGCTCGCGTTTTCGGCTAAAAGCCCTAAAAGCGATGGCGCGAGACTGTCCGCAAAGTGCGCGCGCGCCATGCCCTCATCGTCGGTTATGCGCGTAAGGTTGAACTGCGCGTTCGCCTCCCGGAGCATTTGTGCAAAGCGCTCAAAGCTCACGCATTTTCCGGCGTCGACGCCGCAGCCCTCAAGTACAGACGTTATTATGCTCATAAGCCCCGCCTCTGCTTTTCAAGATATACCATCAGCACCGCTATGTCCGACGGCGAAACTCCGGATATACGCGAGGCCTGTCCGACGTTCTCCGGACGCACCGCTGCCAGCTTTGTGCGCGCCTCCAGCCGCAGTCCGGATATCGCGGCATAATCCGTATCCGCAGGCAGCCGCTTGCTCTCGAGCGCGCGGAATTTCTCCACCTGCTTTTTCTGCTTGTCTATATAGCCCTCGTAGTGCGCCTCTATCTCCACCTGCTCCATAGCGTCCGGGGAGAGCCGTGGCAGACCGTAGAGGGAAATAAGCTCCGTATAGCGTATGCCGCCCCGCTTCAATAGATCGTACAGCCGCACTCCAGTGCGCGGCGCGGGCTCCCCGTGAGTGGCGAGCAGCGCTGTGAGCGCTTCGTCGGGCGGCGCGAAGGCGGATAGCGCGGATTTGATTTTCTCCATATCCTCCCGCTTTTTTACAAGACG
>CAYVOZ010000260.1:0-2843 GCA_964453325.1 uncultured Christensenellaceae bacterium
AGCCATAAAGGAGGAGTGCCGCGGCATCTTCGCGGAGGCGCTCTACTTAAAGCCGGAGGATATAGGCGATACGGACAGGTTTGTGGCAGATCTCGGCGGAGACAGCCTTACGCTCATAGGCGTGATAGCCAAGCTCGAGGAGCAGTACGATATAGAGATATCCGATGAGGAGTTCGCCGGGCTAAACGACCTAATAGAGTTGGCGGGCTTCCTGTACAAAAAGAAGTACGGTACTGAATAAATATGGACAACGGGCAGGACGGCAAAAAACGCACAGGCGTCATATTAAAGACGGTGACGGTCATTCTTGCGTCGGTGACGGCGTTTGCGGCGGTGTTCGCTGCGCTTTCCGGCAGCGGAGCTACGGCTGTCGTTTCGCGCGAGTTAACCGCGAGGACCGCGTCGCCCGCGCCCGCCACGCCCGTCCGCGAGACAGAGGAGCTCACCGACGAGGAGGCGCTTTCGCTCGGCTCGGAGCTCGACGATACCGGGCTCTCGCTAATGCCGCAGGGCTTTATCTTTGAGGATGTGACCGGCGAGGAGCAGACCGTAGAGGGTACGGGAGACCTCGTACCCGGAGTGCGCGATGCGCAGGTGATAGAGATAAAGACGAGGCTAATGGAGCTTTCGTATATGGAGGCGGACGAGCCGTCGGATTTTTACGGAGATCAGACCGCATACGCCGTGCAGCTCTTTCAGCGTGAGCACGCGCTCGAGACTACGGGAGCGGCCGACAAGGAGACTCTTGAGCTGCTGTTTTCGGAAAGCGCGTCCAAATATGTGGTTTCCGTGGGAATAAACGGCACGGACGTGGAGGAGATACAGAAGCGCCTTAAGGAACTCGGATACCTCAAGGTGAAGGTAACGGGATATTTCGGCAGCGATACGAAGAAAGCTGTTATGGCCTTCCAAAAGAACAACGGCCTTAAGGACGACGGCTCTGTCGGGGATCAGACGCGCGAGGTGCTTTATTCGAGCAGCGCTAAAAAGGCAAAGAGCCCCGCGACTAAAAAGCCGTCCGCAAAGGCGACTGCCACCGCCGCAGCAGGCGGGGCGACCGCTACTGCTGCAAAAGGCGAGGCGACTGCGACCGCAGGAGGGGAGCCCGCGGAGCAGGACCCGGCGGCAACACCGACGGAGAAGCCTGCATCGTCGCTCCCCGCGCCAAACGGCGGTGCGGTAGAGACCTTTATAAATTATGCGAGCACGCTTATGGGCAAGCCGTATGTACTGGGCGGCAAGGGCCCGGACAAATTCGACTGCTCCGGCTTTATATACTATGCTCTCAACATGAGCGGAGTTAAGAAGCTCTCGTATATGACGTCGGGAGGCTGGGCAAACAGCTCGTATCCGACGGTCGAAAAGGGCGACCTGCAAAGAGGGGATATACTCTGCTTTAAGGGACATGTGGGCATATATCTCGGCAACGGGCAGATGCTGGACGCGTCCTCGGACGAGGGCAAGATAAGGATAACGTCGAATATCTGGTCAAAGAACTACTGGAACAAGAATTTCAGATTCGGCAAGAGAGTATTGTATTAGGCCGAAAAACGGATACGAAAGCACAAACAAAACGGGCTGATGCATTTGCATCAGCCCGCGCTTTACTTCTGAAGTGCTTACTTGTCGAGCGACTTTATCCAGTCTTCCATCGGGCGCTGATCCGGGAACAGGGGGTTTCCGTTTGCGTCCTTGTTGGAGGCCATGAAGGGGTTGATGGGCTTGGGACCCTCGCCGATCTCAAAGCCGCCGGTCACGAACAGGTCTGTACCGGTGACGAAGCTTGCCCAGCCGGAGGCCAGGAACAGCACTGCGTATGCTATCTCCTCGGGCTCGCCGCCGCGGTTCATCCACTGGAGCGAATCGGAGTAGCTCACAAAGCCGTCGGGATCGGCCTGCTCGGACGTGGTCTTAAAGAACATCTCGGTGTTGATGTGTCCGGGCTTGACCTCTACGCAGCGAACGCCGTAGCGCGCCTCGTCCATGGCGATGGTCTTGGTCATGGTCTCGATAGCGCCCTTTGTAGCGGTATAGGCGCATGCGCCCTCGTCGCCCTGCTGACCGAGCACCGAGCCAGTGTTGATTATAACGCCCTTGGTCTTTCTTAAGTGGGGCAGAGCGGTCTTTATTGTGATGAAGTACGCCACAAGGTTGGTGTTGATTATCCACATGAAATCGTCGAGCGAATACTGATCGGACGGCTTCTGGGGCGGGAACACTCCGGCACAGTTGAAAAGAACGTCGAGTCTGCCGTACTTCTCGGCTGCTGCGTTGACGCAGGCTGCCAGACGGTCAAAATCGGTAACGTCGCACTGCATATAGGTCGCTTCGCCTTTACCTAAGGCGTTGAGCTCGGCCTCGATGGCCTTGCCCTTATCGGCGCTTCTGCCAATGAAAACGACGTTGACGCCAGCCTGTATAAACGTGGTCACGGTAGCTCTGCCGATGCCCATCGTGCCGCCGGTCATGAAAGCGACTTTGCCCTTCATATTGTCTTCAATACTGAAATAAGGTTTCATTAAACGTACCTCCTTAAGGAATATAATACTTATATATAATAACACAACCATATACGGAAATCCATAATAATTATGGTCAAATGATTGTTAAATACAGGTTTTGAGCCGTTCGGTGCATGGTAAGCTCTTTAAAATATGTATGCTGTGTTTACGTCTCCTCCGGCTGCCAGTGCTCGTTATTGACATAATATATCTCGTTATCCGTCCAGATGCCGTCCTCGAGTATAAAGGCCTTTCGTATGCCCTCATAAGAATAGCCGGCCTTTTTGAGCACGCGCTTTGACGCAGGATTGTCGAGATTGACATGCGCCTCCAGCCTGTGAA
>CAYVOZ010000261.1:0-2840 GCA_964453325.1 uncultured Christensenellaceae bacterium
TAGCCGCTCCGCTCAAAAAAATAACTCCGCATAAGCTCAGGAGCACATACGGTACAATGCTCTATCAGGGTACGGGAGATATCTATCTCGTAGCGGACGTTCTTGGACATAAGGATATAAACACTACCAGACGGCATTATGCCGCCATGTCGGAGGAAAACCGAAAAATGGCGGCAAAGGTGGTAAAGCTACGGGATATAGAGGACGAGGATACGTCCGATAAATAAGCTTTTACTTCTCGTTTGTCAGCGCGCACAGCAGCGCAAGCTTTACGCTTTCATATAAAAGTCCGCCCTGCATATACGCCGTGTAGGGCTTTCTCATAGGCGCGTCGGCGGAGAGCTCTATGGAGGCTCCTTGTATGAACGTCCCGGCTGCCATTACGACGGGATCCTTATAGCCAGGCATATCCCACGGATACGGCACGGCGTTCGAGTCCACAGGAGACGCCTTTTGAACCGCTCTCATAAACGCCAAAAGCGCCTCCTCATCCGGGAAGGATATCGTCTGCGTAATATCACTGCGTATATCGTCATAGCGCGGGCTCACGAGATGACCTCTGTGCTCGTATATATAAGCCATGAGCGCAGCGCCCTTAAGGGCGTTTCTCACGGCGGTCGGAGCGAAATATATGCCCTGATAATACGGCAGATAGCCGTACGCATACGAGCCTATCTCCGAGCCTATGCCTGCGCAGCTCAGTCTTTCCGCAGCGAGCGCAACACATTCCTTTTTCCCTGCGATATACCCGCCTGTGGGCGCAATGCCCGCGCCGGGGTTCTTTATAAGCGAGCCTATTATAAGGTCCGCGCCCACCTCTGTTGGCTCGAGCCTTTCGCAAAATTCTCCGTAGCAGTTGTCCACGACTATTTTTACGGTCTTGTTTTTCTCTCTTATGGCCTTTATGGCGTCGGATATCTGTGTTACGGAAAGCGTTCTTCTCGTAGAATAGCCGCGCGAGCGCTGAATATAGACGACCTTTATGCTTTTATTCAGACGCAGATTGTCGACCGCCGTGCGTATATCGATATTGCCCGTCGGGAGCAGGTCTATCTGCTGATACTTTATCGCAAAATCCGCAAGAGAGCTACCGTTGGTCTTGCCCTCGTTTATACCTATAACGCCCAAAAGAGTGTCATACGGCGTGCCTGTGATGCACAGCATGACGTCGAGCGGCCTTAGCAGCCCGAAAAGCGCCGTGGATATAGCATGTGTGCCAGACATGATATGCGGGCTTACAAGAGCGTCCTCGGCTCCGAAAATGTCCGCGAACAGCTCGCAAAGCTTTATTTTTCCGTCGTCGGAATAGCCGTAGCCGGTCGTACCCGAAAAGTGACGGCTCTGTACCTCTGCCCTTGAAAAAGCGCTCATGACCTTGAGTGTATTGTACTCGCAAATATTGTCGTAATACTTAAAAATATCCTCAAGCGCTTTTTCTGCCGCGGAGACCTCCACAAGCGCCGCGTCGCTTATACCGTACCTATCTCTGAAAATATTCTCAGCAGTCATCAATATCCGTTCCTTTTTTCAAGAAAATTTTCGGCTATGCGCTTTGCAGTGCCAAGGCTGCCTCCGTGCTCGGCAATATCATACCAGATCACTCTCTTATCGCGCTTAAACCACGTCATTTGTCTTTTTGCAAAGTGACGCGTATTCTTCTTTATATCCGCAACAGTTTCCTCAAGACTCTGCAAGCCCTTGAAGTACGGCAGAAACTCCTTATAGCCTATCGCGGAAAAGGCGGTTATGTCCTTTCCGTATTCATTATATATCCGACGGACCTCGTCTGCAAGTCCGCGCGACAGCATGACGTCCACTCGCCGCTCTATGTCCTTATAAAGCACGCTTCTTTCCTTGGTTATGCCCGCGATATAAAAGTTATAATCGTCGTTTTCTTGCATGAAGTCATATTTATCCGTCCCGCCCTGCTCTATTATCTCAAGGCGGCGGATTATGCGCTTTTTGTCGTTTTTATGTATTCTTTCGGAGCAATCCGGCTCGGCCTGCAAGAGCCTGTTATACACTCCGTCGGGATCGGCGTCGTACTCACCGGAAAGCCTTGCTCTCATCTCCTCGTCCGCACAGGTACGGGTAAAATCCAGTCTGTAGGTCAATGAGTTCACATAAAGCCCCGTGCCGCCGACCACTATGGGCAGCTTTCCGCGGGATAGTATATCTTCTATGGCGCTGAAGGCGTCCTTTTGATACATTGCAACGGAGTACGGCTCTGCCGGGGATATCACCTCGAGCATATGATGCGGCACTCCTCCCCTCTCGTCCTCGTCGGGGACGGCCGTACCTATGCGCATATCCTTATATATCTGCATGCTGTCGCAGGAAACTATCTCTCCGCCGAGCAGCCTTGCGGCCTCTACGGCAACGGCGCTCTTTCCCGCAGCTGTAGGCCCAACAATGACAAGCACTTCCCTATTCATCAGAGTCTCCGCTTAAAGCTCTTCTCGAGAGCGTTCTTTGTGAGAGCTATCGCCACAGGCCGTCCGTGCGGACAGTTAGGGATGGTTCCGCTCGATATGAACTCCTTTACGAGTCCGTCGACGGCGTCAGGAGGAAGCTCCCATGTCGCCTTTACAGCGCGCTTGCAGGCGGCCTTTGCGACCTTTTCCGATATAATGACCTCGTCGAGCTTTGAGTTAGCCGAAAGCTCCTCCGCAATGTCGTGTAAGAGCGCTCCGTGCTGACATCCGGTCAGGTATGCCGGCACGGCGTTTATCTTAAGCGTAAGCGGCCCGAACGGCTCAAGCTCAAAGCCCATTTTATTAAGCGTCTCCATACTGCCGGTTATGACAGTATACTCCGGGTGGGAGAGCTTTACGGAGTCG
>CAYVOZ010000262.1:0-2764 GCA_964453325.1 uncultured Christensenellaceae bacterium
AAATATGGTTGCAGTATCACCCGATGTGGCAACTAGTAGTATTATGCAATAAAATACTAATTAAGGTAGTGGGTTATCAACTCTATCCCAAATAAAAACTTTACAGAAATGAAAAATAATATCTTTGTAATCTCTACTATTCTTTTAGGGATAGTAGTTGTGGCATTGTTATTTACAATAGCTACTCTTCAGTCAGAAAATTCTGACTTACGTAATGTAGTACGTAATCAAGCTATCCAAACTAGTGAAATGGACAGATATTATAATAATGTTATAGCTAGAGGTATATATGCTGATAATCCAGCATCTGCTAGTGCTATAGACATAGACCTTCAAGAAGTAAAGGATTTAATGTCAGAAGGCTTTAACGGGAAAACTCAATTGGATCCTGATGAGGATTTCGAATTAGGAGTTAGCGATGACGGTGATGTAGTTGTAACAGCAGGAGGAGTGCAGCTATTCCCAACCGCAGACCCTGAATATGGTGATGATTAATCAAGAACTCCGAACACCACTTTTGGTCATTTGAGTCAAATAAGTAATCACAAATTCAATATTAATTGTCGTAGTTGAACACGATAGTTCTTAGTTTGAACATTTTTGCTTTATGCCAAATGTTATGGCAGATTAGTTGAACCAAAAAATAATCGTATTTTTACTGACAGGTAGATTCCATCTACCTGTCAGTTTTTTCTTTTTTTTGGCTCTATGTCAAATGTTGGGGTTGAGCCTTGTAAAACAGAATAAAAATATTTTTCTAGAGGCGGTGTAAACCGTCTCTAGTTTTTCTCATTAAAGTTCTAACAAATCATCCCTAACCCTCATATAAAATCACACCAAAACTAATGTAACCAGGATATTGGCTACAAGTGGTCAACGTATCAGAATTGAAATAATGATCTATGCTGCAGTTGCATGAAGAATCCTATTCCTGAATCGTTTAAAATTTTTAACTCCAAAGGATATTCTCTTAATGACCTTGATTTTGTTGTTTGTCCCCTCGGTAAATCCATTACTGAATCCACAATCGAAGGCAGCGAGTATCTCCTTGTCCCATCTGCTGAAGGTACCAACACAGCTTTTAAAATCTTGAAGATCCACACTTCCAACCAGCAGAAACCATTCCTTTAAACGTGATCTCGCTTGGTGGATATCTTTACTGGCCATAAAGGAATAAAATTTTTCCTTCAACATATAGGCATCTCTAATATTAGTTGAAACTTGAAGCATTCCTTCAAGTTGTATACGCTCATCCTGAGTAAGGTCTTCATTATGCTTAAGGAGTATCCATCTACTCTTTTTAAAATATATCCGTCTGTCTTTGCCAAACTTCTTTTGCTCTTCCTTTCGAACCCTTTCTAAAGCCCACGTCACTTGTCTGCAAACGTGGAATTTGTCTGCGACTACCTGTGCATTTGGGAATAGCGAGTGCACAATCTGGCGAAAATGATTACTCATGTCTATTACAAAATATCTCACATTATCTCTTTTAGCTTTATCTATCTCTAGAAAATATTTATATAGATCCTCAGCCTTACGGCTCTCCAAGATGTCAAGAACCTGCTTCTTTTTAGGGTTTGTAAGTATGCATTGAAATTTGTGGCCACCTGCATTTCCCTTGAATTCGTCGATGGATAGAACCTCTGGTAAAGATGGCTTGGGGTAGGAAATATAGTCTAATAGTCTAGCTGCAGCCGTTTGTGATACATTATGACGTTCAGCTACGCTTTTTATCGAGCATACTTTTCTAAACTCGTCCATGATTTGTGCCTGCTTTCTTGTGGTAATTCTCTGATACTTTGGAAGAAAGCTGATTTTTTGATTGAAACTTTTACCGCAATGAGGGCAATAATAACGTCTTTTATGTATATGCAGGTATACAGCAGTTCCAAATATAGCTGAATCTTTCACTATTTGAGTCCGGTAATCATGAGTTCTTTTTGTTTCGTGTCGACAATGTGGGCACACTTGAGTCTCCAGCTTTATTTCAAGGTAGATGTGAACCGATCCTTCAACATTTTCCACCTTTGTCACAATTACATCTTTTAATCCGAGTAATTCTTCAGTATAATCAGTATAGAGCATAATAAAACCTCCTTAAATATTGTTGTGGTGACTCTATTTTACAAGAGATTTTATTAATGCTCTATCTTTTTTTGCAAAAACGAGAAAAGTTGGAGCATTTGATTTTCTCAAATACCCCAACATTCATTATAGAGCCTTTAAAAATTTATATTTAGTATTCGAGTTAATAGAGTTCATAATACAAAATATTCGGTATATTTACTAAATTCGACGATTAATCCTTGTTTAATTATAACAAAAAGTGTATATTTTATAATGATATCGCTTTAAATCGATATAGAATGTGTGTGTGTTACATGAATCTGCTATTGGAGGTGATGAAATGTATAGGGTTGCAATATGCGATGATGAACAATTGATTTGTTCCAAAATTGAAAATGTTGTTTTAAAATATGCCACAGAAATCAATGAACAAATTGAGACACAAGTTTTTTATTCCGGAGAAGAGCTATGTAAATTTCTTGATATAGGAGATGGATTCGATCTGATATTCCTGGATATTGAAATGAAAATGCTAAACGGTATCGAAGTAGGTAGAAAAATTCGGGATGAAATGGACAATCAAATAACACAAATAGTATATGTGTCCGGTAAAGAAAACTACTATAGAGAATTGTTCGATGTAAGACCTATGCACTTTTTAAAAAAACCGATCGAAGATAAAGAAATCATTCAGGAC
>CAYVOZ010000263.1:0-2745 GCA_964453325.1 uncultured Christensenellaceae bacterium
CTGCAGCGCGCCCAAAAAGGTCGGCGCCTCTACGAGCACCGCGTCGCCCGGGTTTATAAATACCTTTGTCATGAGCTCTATGCCCTGCGACGAGCCCGTGAGCATTATGAGCTCGTTGTCCTTCGGCGAAAGCCCCTCCTCGCAGAGCAGCTGCTTTACCGCCGAGAGCGCGCCCTTTCTGCCGACAGTACCGCCGTACTGCAGCACCGCATCGCCCTTTTTCTCCAATATCTCGTCGGAGAGCGCCTTAAGCTCCTCCGCCGGGAAGGTCGCAGGGGAAGGGTTTCCGCCCGCAAAGGATATTATGCGCGGATCCTCAAGCAGTAAGAATATAGCCCTTATGGCGCTGCCTGTAAGTCCGTCGAATCTGTCCGCAAAACCGTATTGCATTTCTTTTGCCTCTCTGCCTGGTACGGCACGTCGTTTTTCGCTCATTGTATCATATCGCGGAGGGATTGCAAAGTCCCATAACGGGCTTTATACCGGCTTATCCGCGGTTTCCGCCTTTTCCGCCGTCACAGCTTTTCTGCGCTCGGGCAGCTGAGACACGATTATCGCGGCAAACATCAGCCCGCAGCCTATAAATTCCTTTGCGGACGGCACCTGAGAAAGGAATATAACGCCCGAAAGCACGGCAAACACCGACTCCGTGCTCATCATGAGCGAGGCTATGGTCGGCTGCACCGTCTTTTGGCCTATTATCTGCAAAGTATACGCGACTCCGCTCGACAGCACGCCCGCGTATAGTATCAGCGGCCATGCCGAGAGTATCTCGCCGAACGTAGGCCTCTCGAGTATAAGCATGGGCGCCGCCGCGAGTATGCCCGCCGTAAAAAACTGTATGCAGGACAGCGCCACGCCGTCCACTCTCGGGGAAAAGCGGTCTATGACGAGTATGTGCGCCGTAAAGCCGAGCGAGCACAGGAGCACGTATATATCCCCCTTTTGCAGCGCAAAGCCGTCCGTCACACAGAGCAGATAGAGCCCGGCGAGCGCCGCGGCTATGCACAGCCATATCACAGGCCGTATTTTCTTACCCGTAAAAAGCCCGAAAAGCGGCACGAGCAGTATATACAGCGCCGTTATAAAGCCCGCCTTGCCCGGCTCCGTACCCTCGTCGAGGCCGAATTGCTGCAGCATCACCGCGACGCACAATACCGCACCGCAGAGCACGCCCGCAAGCGCGAGATACCACCCGCCCCTGGGCTTTTCCTCGCCCGCAGGCCTTCTCTTTCGCCGTACAAGCACTACCGGCAGCAGCACCGCGCTCCCGAGCAGAAAGCGCACCGCGTTGAACGTAAACGGCCGCACATATTCCATGCCGACGGCCTGTACCACGAACGCTCCGCCCCATATTACCGCCGCTATAAGCAGCAAAAGCGCGCCCGTCATCTGTTTTTTTCTATTCTTATCCATACTCATATCTAATTCCGTCCGTAAAAAACAGCTTCGGGACGGGGCCTCCGCTTTTTAGGAGGTCCCGTCCCGATAATAAGCGTTGTCTATAGCGCAGCTGCGCCTTATACCGACATGCTCCTTATCTGCCCTATCATATCGTTCTTGAGCTTCATAAGCTTGTCCGAGAGGTCGACCTTATAAATATGCGGACGCGAGAAGCGCTTATACTCGTCCCAGAACGTGTTAAGCTCGTCCTTGCAGTACTGCTTTATCTCTTTTACCTCCGGGGAGCGGTATACTACCTTTCCGTCTCTGAATACTGGTATAAGCAGCTCTCTTGTATGGAAGTCCCTGAGCGTCATCTTCTTCCACGTATCGGTCGGGTGGGTTATCGTCAGAGGCTGCGTCTCGTCGACGGTCTCCTCATCGAGCATTATTATATCCGCAAGCGCCTTGCCCGTCTTGTTGGAATAGCATCTCACTACCTTCTTATAGCCGGGGTTGGTTATCTTATACGTGTTGTCCGAGAGCTTTATCTTGGGTACGAGCACGCCGTCCTCCTCGCGTGCGGCCAGCTTATACACTCCGCCGAGCGCGGGATAATCCTCGCAGGTTATGAGCTTTGTACCCACGCCCCATGTGTCTATCCTTGCGCCCTGCATGAGCAGATCCTTTATGATATTCTCGTCGAGGTCGCTCGACGCGCATATCTGCGCGTTGGGGTAGCCCGCCTCATCGAGCATTATGCGCGCCTCCTTGCTCAGATACGCTAGGTCTCCGCTGTCCAGCCTTATGCCCATGGGCTCGTGACCCGCCGCGCGCAGCTCGTCAAAGACCTTTATGGCGTTCGGAACGCCGCTCTTCAAAGTATCATATGTGTCCACGAGCAGCAGGCAGGCGTCCGGGAAAATATTGGCATAGGCGCGGAAGGCGTCTATCTCCTCCGGGAAGCTCATGACCCAGCTGTGCGCATGGGTACCCTTGGGCGGCAGGTCGAACATCTGGCACGCCATAACGTTGGACGTGGAGGCGCATCCGCCTATGACCGCCGCGCGCGCTCCGTAGTTGCCCGCGTCGGGGCCTTGTGCGCGCCGCAGTCCGAACTCGAGCACCGCTCCGTCTCCCGCGGCCCTCACGACGCGGCTCGCCTTTGTGGCGATAAGCGTCTGATGGTTGATTATATTCAGCATAGCGGTCTCTATTAGCTGCGCCTCGCAGATATTCGCCTTTACCCTGACGAGCGGCTCATACGGGAACACCACCGAGCCCTCCTTCATGGCGTATATCTCGCCTGTGAAGTGCAGGCCGGACAGGAACTCCAAAAAGTCCTCGTCGAACATATTGAGC
>CAYVOZ010000264.1:0-2742 GCA_964453325.1 uncultured Christensenellaceae bacterium
CTTTCTGTTCTCGCGCGGGAGCATGTATCTGTGCTGCAACGGAAATCTGCTTTTCCACGGCTGCGTTCCGTCCGACCCGGAGGGCAACTTCACGCCCGTCACTATAAACGGCGTCAAATACTGCGGAAAAGCGCTGTTCGATAAAGCCGACGAAATAGTCAGACAGGGCTATTTTTCCGGTCCTGATACGCCGGAGCGCATAAAGGGCATGGACTTTATATGGTACCTGTGGTGCGGCGCGGGCTCGCCTCTTTTCGGCAAGGACAAAATGACGACGTTCGAGCGCTATTTCATAGCCGATAAGGAGACTCATACCGAGCATAAAAATCCGTATTTTACATGTGCAGAAAATGAGTCCTTTGCGATAAAGCTTTTGCATGAATTCGGCATCGACGATCCCGACTCGCACATAATCAACGGACACGTCCCGGTGAAGATAAAGAAGGGTGAATCGCCCATAAAAGCCGACGGACGAATAATCGTGATAGACGGCGGCATGAGTAAGGCGTATCAGTCACAGACCGGCATAGCCGGCTATACCCTTATATACAACTCCAACCGTATGATGCTTTCCTGCCACGATCCCTTTGTGACCGTGAGCGAGGCCATAAACTCCGAGGTGGATATACACTCCACTCAGGAGGTCATATATAAGCCCGGACATAGAAAACGCGTCGCCGATACGGACATAGGCATCGCGCTTTCCGAACGCATCACGGATCTTACGCAGCTTCTGCAGGCATACAGGAGCGGAATTATAAAGGAATATTCTAAATAAAGAAAATAATTGCCCGCCGCTTTGTCAGTTCAAAGGCGACGGGCTTTTTGATACTCATACGGGCTTTTCGTCATAGAACTGCGGAACGTACTTTCGTTCTTCGGCCTCGCGGCTCTGCACCCACCCGTTTTCCATCCCGAGCTTCTCCATATAGTCAAATACCCGCTGCTGCTCCGCACGCGTGATCCCCCGCGAAAGCTCGGGATGACCCTTTGTTTCCGCAGCGGGAAAGTATTGAGACATAATGCTCACTGTCGCGTCCGGAAGCTCGTTTTTCAGCCATCTCAGCACACCCAAGGTGTTCCTGACATGCCCCGGTAATATGAGATGTCTTACTACCGTGCCGCTTAATATCATGCCGTCGCCGTCAAAGACGGCGCGACCGGTCTGTTCATACATAGCTTTTACAGCTGCGGCTGCGACCGCCGGATAATCCGGGGCGTCGGAAAGCTCCGCGGCAAGAGCGGCGTCGGAGTATTTCATATCCGGCAGAAAAACGTCCACAAGCCCCTTTAAAGCCCTCACGGAGCTGATGCTCTCATAGCCGGAGCAGTTGTAGATAACGGGTATTTTAGGCTTATAAAGCCTCAGGGCGGGTATTATGGCATGCATATAGTGCGTTGGCGTCACAAGGTTGATATTGTGCGCACCCTCGTCCTCGAGCCGTCTTATTATTTCCGAGAGCTCCTTCGGAGTTGCGAAAAAGCCTCTGCCTCCCCTGCTTATCCCTATATTCTGACAGTAAGAGCACTTTAGAGGACAGCCGGAGAAGAATATCGCACCCGAGCCGCGCGTTCCGCTTATCGCGGGCTCCTCCCAAAAATGCAGCTCTGCCCGAGCTATCCTCATCTCCTGGGGCGACGAGCAATAGCCCTGCGTATCTGCGCCGCGCTCCGCTCCGCAGCGTCTGGGACACTCACGGCACCTCATGCGCGCTCCGACATGAACGCAATTACCTCGTCATATGACGGCATGGACGGAAATCCGCCGTATCTCGTAGCGCAAATAGCCGCCGCAGCGCAGCAGAAGCGCATTTTCTCCGATATCGGTTTTTCGGGCTGCCTCGTCTCCTCAAACAGCAGCGCACCCATAAAAGCATCGCCGCAGCCCGTAGTGTCTCTCGCTTCTACCGCATATGCGCCGATCCTTCCGCATTCGCCGTTCTTATAATAGACTGTGCCGTCGGCTCCGAGCGTCACGCATACAAGAGCATCCGTACCGTTTGCTATGGCCTTGGCAGCGCCTTCATAGTCGCCGGTAATGCCCGTCATAAGCTCTGCCTCGTTGTCCGACGCCTTTATCATATCCGCAAGCGCCGCCGCCTCGTTCATGCACTCTATCGCTGCATTCGCGTCCGGCCATTGCCTCTCTCTGTAGTTCGCGTCGAAGCCGATGCGTTTTCCGAGCTTTTTGGCGTATCTTACCGCACTAAGAGCTTCTTCCCTCGAGCTTTCCGAAGAAAGCGCCACGAGGCTGAAAAAGACTATACCTGTTTCCTCAATGAGCTGTCTGTCTATTTCGCCCTCGCGGAACGTGACTGCTCCCGGGCTCTTTATAAAAGTATACGAGGGTACGGCATTGGCGTCGAGGGATACGAAGGCCAGCGTCGTATGCTCGTTTGCCCGTTTTATGAGGCTTCGCGTGCCTATGCCGTATTTGTTGAGGCTCTCTCCGAGGAAATCGCCGAAGCTGTCCAGTCCCACAGCTCCCGCAAACTCGGCGCGCGCTCCGAGCGCTGCGCAGGAGGCCATGCAGTTTGCCGCAGAACCGCCGGGATTCATTTCAAAGACCGGATTTGTCTTCACTCCCACGGGAGAAAAGTCTATGAGCAGCTCGCCGAGGCCGAATATCTCAGTCTTTTGCATTTTCCTTATCCTCCGCTATGCTCCTCTCCGCCTCGTCCAGCTTGGCGGTAAGCTCGCCTATGAGCTTATTCCCCTCTTTATACAGCTTTAAGGACTCGT
>CAYVOZ010000265.1:0-2666 GCA_964453325.1 uncultured Christensenellaceae bacterium
CGCCGCCGTCGGAATAGGCTGTGCCTTTGAGCCACGTGGAGCCGACCGTCTCTCCCGTTTTCGCATCGACGGTATAGCTGTGCCTCATTGTATCCGGCTGCATTGCTTCCCCGGACGTCTGAAGCTGCGTCTCTATGTTTATATAACGGCAGTCCTCCGTAAAGGACATATCGCTCACGCATTCGCCCGAGCCGTGCTTAGAAAAGAGCTCCGTAACGCCGCCGTCCATGGAGAGCCTGTATATCACTGCGTCCTCCGAGTATCGCGGAGCATAGAAAAACACGTCCTCGTCCTCGCAGTATTTTATGCACAGACAGCCGTAGCCGCCCTCGGGAAAGACCGGCAGTATGCCGCTTTTCCGCGATATCTCCTTCAGCGACGCGTCAAGGCGAATTATTCCGTTGTTGACGGTATCGATCACGAGCACTCCGCCGTCCCTTAGCGGCTGTATAATGCCGAGAGAGCAGCTTACCGTTGCGTCATAGTACATAAAGGGCAGCTCGTAATACGACAGCGCCTCTCCGCTCGCGATATCGTATTTAACGATACGGTCCGCGCTCTCGCCCGTGGCCAGCACCAAAAGCGTATTCTCCGCGATAAACGCGCTGCTCTGTATCGCAAAGTCCTCTCCCACAGCCTCCGAGAGCGGCGCGCTTATGTCCGTAAGGCCGCCCGCACCCGGGACCGGCTCGCCCATAACGGGCTTTTCCGGCTCCGGCGTATTTACCGGCGCAGCAGGCGTTACCGGCTCGGTCTGCGGCGGCTCGCAGGCCGGGCGCGCACACGCAGACGCCGCGAGCAAAACCGCTGTAACTAATATAACAATAACTCTTTTAATAATTCTCATACCGTCTCACCATGTTGCAGTATTATTCCGCATACAGCATTATAGCACAGGTTGTTTACGAAGATTCGTCCTTATAGTTGATAATTTTCAGCTCCGGAGGTATAATTTGAAAGAAAAAACAGTTTTAATAACCCGTGATGCAGCTTTTCACCCATAAGCGGGGCGCATGCTATCTTTTTTGCAGACTCGCTCAATATCCGCAGGGATATTGTCCCGTAAAAGGCCGCCTGCCGGGGCATAAAAAACGCGGGGATCATACGCTGCATCGGGCGGGATCACCCGAACAACGAAAAAACAGCAGAGTAAAAATACAGAGAAAAAAGAATAGTATGAGGAGGACGTACATGAAACACTGTACCAATAAAAAGTCTTTCGCCTCATATGAACCGGACGCCGATATCCGCGAGGACGTAAGGCAAGCCGTATGGAGGGAAAATCTGCGCAGCACAAACTTCTTTCTGTTAACAGGTGCTGTGGGGCTGGTTTTATGTGCCCTTTCTCCTCTGTTCTATGAGAAGGACCCCCTGAAGGCAGTTATATTCCTGGCCTTTGCAGTCGTGTGCTTTGCCGTCTATCTGGCCGCACGTCATGTGGCAGGCAAGGCGAACTGTACCGAAAGGCAGGCGAACGCCGTGCTTTGGGTAGCAGTGGTGGTGATGTTTGCCGGACAGCTGTATATAGGCTGCCTTTCCGCGCCCACGCGCATGTCGACCATCTATCACGCCTTGCTGCTGTACACTATGGCGCTCTTTGTCTTCAAGCCCCGTACCGCAATATTAGGGCCGATAGTCTCCACGGTATGCTTTCTCGTCGTGGAGATACTGGTCAAGTCTCCCGCTCTCGTGCTGGCAGACGCCATCAATTCCGTTTTCAGCACGGGTATGGGCATCATCGTGGGTCTGTATACCTCGAAGGCCCGGATAAAGGGTTTTGCGTCGCAGTGCCGCGAGGCGCGGCAGAACGAGGAGCTGCGGGCCGCCGTAGAGTCCGCGCATTCGGCGAATAAGGCCAAGAGCAGCTTTATGTCGCAGATGTCCCACGAGATCCGCACGCCCTTAAACGCCATCATAGGCTACAATACACTCGCCAAAAGCTCCATAGCGGAGGCGAAGACCGACGAGGAGCGCAGGCAGGCCGCCATGGGCGCAATGGACTGCCTCACCAAGAGCGAGCTTGCTTCCAGACATCTGCTGACTGTGATAAACGACGTACTGGATATGTCGGCAATTGAAAGCGGCAAGATCAGGCTCGCAAACGAGCGTTTCGACTTCAGAAACCTGATAAGCTCTCTCACCGTGCTGTTCTATTCTCAGGCCAAGGCAAAGGGCGTCCGTTTCGACGTGCTGTTCGATTCGCCCACGGAGGAGTGGTTCTCCGGAGACGCCATGCGTATCAATCAGGTGTTGACCAACATACTGAGCAACGCAGTAAAGTTCACGCCGGAGGGTGGCAGCGTGAAGCTTTCCATTATCCCGGAGGCTGTGGACGACGCCCTCATGCGTTTCTGCTTTGAGATATCCGACACCGGCATTGGCATGAGCAGGGAGTTTTTGGAACGGCTGTGGCAGCCCTTTGAGCAGGCGGACTCCTCTATTTCCCGCCGCTTCGGCGGTACGGGGCTCGGCCTTGCCATCACCAAGAGTCTTGTGGACATAATGGGCGGCGATATCTCCGTCACAAGCGAGCCGGGAGCGGGCTCCGTGTTCCGCGTGGAGCTGACGGTCGGCCGCGTCGCTCAGCCGCATGAAGCCGGGCTGTACGACTTTTCCGGCGTCAATGCGCTTATCGTGGACGACGACAGGAGCACCTGCGACTATAT
>CAYVOZ010000266.1:0-2645 GCA_964453325.1 uncultured Christensenellaceae bacterium
TCATGAGCTTATAGCGCGCATATGTATCCGACAGCGAGTAGTTATACCAATGCCCGACATGCAGATTCGCGCCCGAGGGGTATGAGAACATCTCCAGCACATAGTGCTTGGGCTTGTCCGATTTTGGGTCGAAGCTGTAAAGGTGGGTCTCCTCCCACTTCTTCTGCCATTTCTTTTCGATCTCCGGTAAATTCACTTCTCGTCATCTCCGTATCATAATATGGCGTGGTCTCCCGCGCCTTCTAAAAAGACAGTATAGCATAACCATATCCGAATAAGAAGCTTTTTTTAGAGTAAGCAAAGACCTGTGCCGCGTGAGAAAAGCATACGCGCGCTTTTACGGCGCGTAAGTTTCCTTTACGGCACAGGCCGTTATCCGCCCGGCTTCCCGGAGTATAATCATGTCGGTCAGTCCGCGGGCATCTCCGAGGGCTGCGCAGGGACTATGTTTATAGTATTGGACCACATTCCCGTCTTCATGCTCGCTTTACAGCATACCATGGGAGAATCCGGAGTGACGGTAAAATCGAGGTCGTTGCATCTGCGAGTCGCGCCGCACGTTATATGCAGCTTGTGCGTACCGAACCTTACGGGTATGCACGCCGTGCCTTTGTTGGCTATATGACCGAAGGGCTGACCGTCGAGATATATGCCGAAGCCGACCGCCATTCCTATCGGCGAGCCCATGCGGTATATGCGGAGCATGCCCTCGCCGCCTATGCCGATAGGCTTTCCGCAGCCCGGGCATGCGCCCGGTGCGGCGATATCCGAAACCGTACCGCAGCCTTCACACTTTACCTTGAATAATCTTGCCATAATGAGACCTCCTTGTTGCATCCATTATAAGTCTTGTAAAAAATGAATACAACAAGTAACGCTATACATTTTACAGCGGAGCCACGGTTACGTGTCCGGTTATGACCTCGCTGTATGTATAAGAATACCGCTGGGTATATCCGTCCTTTTTTACAAAGACCGTAAACATTCTCGGATATACTCCGTCGAGTCTGCCCACAACATTGAGCACACGGTTGCGGTCGCTGACCGCGCGCAGTCTCACGTTTTTGCCCTTAAATCCATATATCGCCCTGTATATCTCCGCCGTACCCGCTCTATAGTCCATGCTCTTCCTCCTTTTGGGTATTGTGCTCCTCTCTGCGGCAATATATACGGACGGTTTAAATACCCCCGCAAACTCCGGTTTTACAAAGTGCAATTATACCCCGAGCGGACAAACCAAGGACGTCATAAAAGCTGCATAAGGGTATGGATTATTCGCAAAAATACCGTATATACAGTCCGGTTTTATATGAATCCATGAATATTTCCATTTCGAGAAATCCACAATTTTATCCACATTATCCACATATCGAGCAGGAAATCGGCCATTTTATGCACCTGATATAAGGATAACCTGCGGGATTTATCCACTTTATCCACATCTTGATGCGAATAATAACGAATAATCCTTTTGGCAAGTGTGCTGTAAATGTATATTATTCACCGGCAAGTCTGCCGAACCGTTCTCATATACCCGCGTTCATTACATAACGCACACATTGTCGCTTTGGAAATACACTCATCTCCGAATTTTTTATAAAAAAGATCCTCCCTTAAGGACGCCGTCCTTTAGGGAGGGGGCTATTCATCGCTCTTTTATCAAACCGCCTGCTCGCGCGACTGCTCCTCCATAAGCAGCCTGTCCGCAATGAGCGCTATAAATTCGCCGTTCGTGGGCTTGTCGTTCTTGGAATAAATATTATAACCGAAAATATCGTTTATGTTCTCTATCCTGCCCCGCGTCCAGGCGACCTCTATAGCATGACGTATGGCTCGCTCGACCTTGCTCGCCGAGGTATCGAAGCGCTCGGCTATCCCCGGATAGAGCACCTTTGTAATGCTTCCTATACATTCCGGCCGCGCTATGACCATTCTTATGCCCTCGCGCAGGAACTGATAGCCCTTTATATGCGCCGGTATGCCTACCGAGAGGAATATGCTCGTTATCCTCTCGTCGAGAGAGCGCGTCCTCGCCGCAGGTATCATGCCGCCGGAGAGCGGAGTCTTCAGCTCAGTAAGATCGATGAGCCTTTTGTATAAAAGCTCGGTATCCACAGGCTTTACCATGTAATAGTGCGCTCCCATCGACAGCACGCGCGATATGATGCTCTCCTGTCTTAAAGCGGAAAGCACTATCGTCACCGGCATCTTGCCGAATTCGCCCGTGGACATTCTCTCAAGCAGCGAGAAGCCGTCCGATCCGGGCATGATAAGATCGAGTATGACCGCATCCGGCTCGAAGAGTCTCACCATCTCCGCAGCTTCCCGGGCATTCTCGGCAATGCCCTGCACCGTGCACCCGCTTTGCGAGTCGAGATAGCTCTTTATCTCTCCCGCCAGCTCCGCATTGTCATCCGCGATGACTACCTTCAGATTTTTTTGCATAATACCTCCTTTGTTTGCGAATACGCATATATTGTGTCGAATTATGTAAATAATTCGTTTCATCTACCATATGTGGTGTTTGTACGTTCTTATGGATTTAATGCTACCATGCCCGATGATTTTGTTCAATCTGACACAATGTATTTTTTTAACAAATAAAAACGGTCTATATGATATTTGTCCGTTAAATATCAGATAAA
>CAYVOZ010000267.1:0-2591 GCA_964453325.1 uncultured Christensenellaceae bacterium
GCTCAATGAGCTGCATAGTGAGATAAAGATTGCGCTCTATGTTAGAGGCGTCGATTATGTTTATGATGCCCTTCGGGTGCTCGCCGAGCACGAACTGTCTCGTGACCAGCTCCTCACTTGAATACGGGGACATCGAGTATATTCCGGGCAGGTCGGTTATAAGCGTATCGCTGTGACCCTTTATCACGCCGTCCTTGCGGTCTACGGTGACTCCGGGGAAGTTGCCGACGTGTTGATTTGAGCCTGTGAGCTGATTGAAAAGCGTGGTCTTTCCGCAGTTTTGGTTGCCCGCGAGGGCGAAGGTCAGCGTCGTACCCTCCGGCAGGGGATTCTCCGACGCCTTAACGTGGTATTTGCCGGTCTCGCCGAGACCGGGGTGGTCCGTAGCTTTTCTCGGTGTGCGTCTGCCCGCCGCCGCGGTCTCGCTCTGCGGCTCCCTTACATCCCTTATATCTATTTTTTCGGCGTCCGCCAGCCTTAGCGTGAGCTCGTAGCCATGGAGCATGAACTCCATGGGGTCGCCCATGGGGGCAAACTTTATGAGCCTTATGCTCTCGTTCGGTATAACGCCCATGTCCAAAAAATGCTGTCTTAAAGCGCCCTCACCGCCGACCGAGGTTATTGTGGCTTCCTTGCCGATTGGTAATTCCTTTAGTGTCATTTATGCCTCCCTATGCTCCTATATAAAAATTATATATGAAACAGTATGAAATTTAAAGGACAAATTTCGACAGGCGGCGACGGAAGACATGAAAAAGGGAGCCGATCGATAAGGACGGTTCCCGGTGTGCATCAACGGGGAAATGATCAAAGGAGGATTATCGGGTTCGGCTATTTTCCCTTCTCCTTGCTTCGCTTGTCGTTTATTATCTTCATGTGCTCCTCTGTGACGAGCTCGACTCCGTTCTCCTTTGCCCAGGCAACGCATGCCTTCAGCACTGTCGGCAGGAATATGCGCGGCACCTTTATGAGCGCCATGCACGCCTCGTCCGTGAATTTTACTACGTCGTCCGCGCGCTTTGCGGCATACTTTACGGATTCGAGGCTCGCCTCGCGTATCGGCAGGAGCTCTGGAATAGGGCGGCGGAATCGGGAATACCAGAAATTCTTGCTGTCGCGGTAGCCGTAGTCCACAGGCACGCGCGGGAAGCCGCCCGCGGTCACGCCGTTTATTATCGTGTTGCGGTACTTTTCCTTCATGAGTATCTTATCGACGCGGAGTATGAAGTGTGCGCCGAACGGAGAGGTTATGCCGTTAAAATCGTGATACGGCGCGGGGTAGCCGTTGAGCTCGCCCGGCTTGTCGTCCTGCGCTCCGTCGAGCTCACGCATCCATGTGCACTCCATGACCTGAAACGCGTCCGAAAGCACCTTGGGAAAGCTCTCGTCCGGGTGCTCCGCGCACATGAGCCCGTCCTCTAATGCATATATGCAGTCCTTCATCTTCTCCTCCGGCTTGTCTCCGGGGAAGCCGAGACGCACGGCCTCCTTGAAGAATTTCTTATCGTCGGGTATGAAGTTGAGCGCGCACTTCCCGTATCTTAAGAGATGCTGCGCGGTGTTGGAGGAATTGCGCGCGCAGAGCAGCATGGCATAATAATCCCGGCCCGCGATATAGTAAGGCGCGACGAGGGAATACGGCCCGAGCGACGTGCTGCCGTCCTCTGCGAGCGTGCTTATTATGACGGTCGGCATGGGAAAAAACGCCGAGGTCTGATAGAAGTTGTCTACGATGCGAAGATCCTGAAAGCTTGACATGTGAGCTTGCTCGTTTTTTTGATGTTGTTATGTCCTTTAGACAGCTTATTTACGATATATAAACAATACCGCCGCGAGGGTGCAAAGTCAACCGCGGGACGCGGGACAAAAACGCTTCACATTTCATCACGGCTGATATATACTTTTTATGTTGTTTTGACGGAAATTTTTGGGTGGGAGAAAGAATAATGAAGCAGGATATGATACTTATACTCGACCTCGGCAGCGAGGAGAACGCAAGGCTGGCGCGCGAGATACGCGCGATGGGCGTATATACCGAGATACACGCTCACGATATTTCGGCAGAGGAGCTTAGGGCTCTGCCGGGCGTAAAGGGCATAATTTTAAACGGGGGCAAAAACCGCATAGTCGACGGCGCGGCGGTCAAGGCATCAAGCGCGGTGCTTGAAAGCGGACTGCCGGTGCTTTCCGTGGATAACGAGAAGGGCGATATCGTTTGGCCGGAGGACGGCGAGCCACGCGAGAAGGCCATTAAGGACTTTGTATTCGGCGTATGCGGTGCGGATAAGAACTGGAGCATGGAGAATTTCATAGCCGATCAGACCGAGCTTATAAAAAAGCAGGTCGGCGATAAAAAGGTGCTGCTCGCGCTTTCGGGCGGAGTGGACAGCTCTGTAGTGGCGGCGCTGCTGTTTAAGGCGATAGGCGATAAGCTGACGTGCGTGCACGTCAACCACGGGCTGCTGCGAAAGGGCGAGCCCGAGCAGGTCGTGCGCGTGTTCCGCGAGGAGATGGGCGCGACGCTCATATATGTGGACGCGGTGGACCGCTTTCTTGACAAGCTCGCGGGAGTGAGCGACCCCGAGACAAAG
>CAYVOZ010000268.1:0-2569 GCA_964453325.1 uncultured Christensenellaceae bacterium
TACGCGGCATAGGTCTCATAGACGTCTCGGTGATGTACGGCATGGGTACGGTCATGCTCGAAAAGGACATCGACCTTTGCGTATATCTCGAGCAGGGCGGCTCGCTCAACGAAAACCGTCTCGGAGCAAAGGACGACAGAATAACCATACTCGGCATCGATATCCCCAAGGTTACAATACCCGTCAGACCCGGCAGAAATATCGCCATAATCATTGAAGTCGCCGCCATGAACCAACGCTTAAAGACGCACGGCTACAACGCCTCCGACAGGCTGAACCAAAAGATCATTGATCTTATAGGATAACAACTATAAAGAAAGGCAAGAATATGAAGATAAAGCATTATTACGGACAGACCAGCTACACAGTCGCATCCGACAAGGCCGAGGCACAGATATCCGTCGCGGGCGGACATGTGACAGCGGAATTTGACATCGGAGGCAGAAAAGTTAATCCGTACTTTATAGCGCCGTGGTGGAACGACTCCATCGACGAGCTTCACGGCAGCTGCGAGTATCCTTTAAGAGGCGTATTCTTCGCATTTCCTTTCGGCGCGAGCTCCCCGCGCGACGGCATAGAGCGGCCGTGTCACGGCTTTGTCGCCGGCAGAGACTGGCAGTATGAATCCTCCTGCGACGCGGACGGCAGCAGCACGGTAAAGCTTTATATGGACGTCCCCGAGGAGAATGCCCATGTTGAAAAAAAGGTCACTCTGAAGCAGGGCGAAACTGTGATGTATCTTTCGGATACCGTATCCGGAGCAAAGGGAAACTATCCCGTAGGCTATCATCCCACTTTGCAGGTCCCCGACGAGCTCGGAAACGCATATCTCGACGTCTCCGCAAACAAGGGCTGCTATTCCGCGCCCACGCATATGGATAAGCCCGAGGAGGGCGGATATTCCTGCCTGCCCGAGGGAATTGAAATAGCTGATCCCACGCACGTCAAAAACCTGTTCGGCAACTATATGGATCTAACGCGTCTGCCTCATATAAAGGGCTTTGACGATATATACATGTATGTATACGACGAGTCGCTGCCCTTCAACTATGCGGCCATCACCGTACCCTCAGAGGGATATCTGTACTTCCAGCTCAAGAACCCCAAGACACTGAGCAATGCCATGATATGGTGCGAGAACTGCGGTCGGAATGCTCCCCACTGGAGCTCGCGTGTAAACGGCTGCCTGGAGGTCGGCGCAGGCACAAACTATTTCTTCTACGGTCTCGACCGAGCGGACGGCAACGATCCTCTCACCGAAAAGGGCTTTAAGATGTTCCACACTTTTGACGGCTCGCCGAGAGAATATAAGCTCATATCCGGCGTTGTACCCGTACCCTCAAGCTATAAGGGCGTTGCCGATATTAAGCGCGCCGACGCGGAGTATATCGTCATAGTCGGCAAGGACGGCTCGGAGATGACCGTAAAGTGCTCTGTGGACTTCCTGTTCTGAGCTCAACTTAGAGAAAACTCAAAAACCGGCGCACCTTCCGCTGCGGGACAGTACGCCGGTTTTTATATCCTTAAAAGTCGTAAACGTCAGATCAATAGCAGGTCTTGGTTATCGTTGCGTTCCCGCTCGGGCAGACCGCGGAGCATCTGCCGCAGTTTACGCACACATGCTGATCCTTGGTCCCTGCGGGGCCATTCACTATCGCTACGCCGTTGCTCGTGCCGAGGCGGTTTGCGCCTGCCTTTATCATGTTGACAGCGTCCTCGTAGGTGCGCACGCCGCCGGCTGCCTTTACGCCCATGTTGGGACCTACGGTCTCACGCATAAGCTTTACGTCCGCGACGGTCGCGCCGCCCTTTGAGAAACCGGTAGAGGTCTTTACAAAAGCCGCGCCCGCCTGCTTTGAAAGCTGGCAAGCCTTTACCTTCTCCTCGTCGGTGAGCAGGCAACACTCTATTATGACCTTTACGATGGCGGAGCCGCTGGCAGCTTTTACGACGGCCTTTATGTCGTTAAGCACATAGTCGATATCCCCGGATTTGAGCTTGCCTACATTTATGACCATGTCTATCTCTCTCGCGCCCTTCTTTATGGCGTCGAGGGTCTCAAAGACCTTTGCTTCCGTAGTGCAGGCGCCCAGAGGGAAGCCCACTACCACGCAGAGAGTCACGCCCGAGCCGGAGAGCTGCTCGGCGGCATATTCCACATAACCGGTATTTATGCATATGCTTGCGAATCTGTGCTCCTTTGCCTCGTCGCAGAGCTTCTTTATCTGATCCTTTGTGGCGTCCTGCTTAAGCAGAGTATGGTCAACATACTTGGCGAGCGAAGCAGGCTCGAGATCCTCACTTGCAGAAGCGCAGGCTTCGCCGTTGTTTATCTGTCTCATGACTTCTTCAACTGCTTTTCTTACGATCTCATTTACGTCCATAATATCCTCCGATATACTCCGGGTCTTTAACGGCCCTAAAAGTTACATACATTTACCTGACTATTATGGCAGACATTCGATATAATTTCAACTGTTTTTTGTAAATACTTTTATTTATTCGCAGTTAGTATAAAATAGTTCTGGGGTTTTGGAGAAAACGAAGTGAGCAGAACTTTGACCAAGGC
>CAYVOZ010000269.1:0-2534 GCA_964453325.1 uncultured Christensenellaceae bacterium
CAGTTGGCTAGAGCACCTGACTCTTAATCAGGGTGTCCAGGGTTCGAATCCCTGGAGGCGCACCAAAGAAAACCGCACAACAGTGCGGTTTTTTCTATGTCCGAAGTACGCAGACATCCCATTTTTGTACACTTTTTGTATGTATGTACATTTTATTACTTAATGTTTCATAAAGGTTTTGTGCGGAAATCAATTGCAATTAATTTAACTTAGCTTCCCGCAAATCAGACTATACTAATTCATACCCGAAAACGGAAAAGAGGACAGCATTGTGCCGTCCTCTCTTTTCTTTCCTTCTATGTCTTCCCTTTTGCTTTATGCTCTTCTTATACCAGCTCGTCCGGATTCTCCAGAAAATACTTTATATCCTGATTGAACGCCGCGAGCGGCACTCCGTCCACGATGCGGTGATCCGCCGCTGTGGTGATGTTCATCACGGGACGAACCACTATAACGTCCTCGCCGTCCTGTTCTATCACTACGGGCTTCTTGATTATAGCGGATACGCCAAGAATTGCCGCCTGATTCGGGAACATGATGGGCATGAACAGCTCGTTTTTAAGCATGCCTACATTGGATATAGTAAATGTGCTCCCTGCATAATCGTCCGGCATGAGCTTGCCTTCCCTCGCCTTTTCATAAAGCTCGGAGAGCTCTGCGCTTATCTGATTCAGGTCCTTTTTATCCGCGTTTCTCAGCACGGGCGCGAGCAGGCCCTTATCTGTCGCCGCGACGACGGCGATGTTCACGTCCTCAAAAACGGTTATCTCCTTCTCGCCCATTGCGGAGTTCATTATGGGCTGCTTTGCGAGCGCCTTTGCCGCAGCCAGTACCACAAAGTCGTTGAGAGAGTGCTTCTCTCCCGCCGCGATCAGCTCCTTGCGCTTTGCCATGGTCTTTGACATGTCCACAGACACCATCTGATAATGGTGCGGGTTGGAGAAGCTCTCAACCATGCGCTGACCGACTACCTTACGAATGCCCTTATAGGGTATTGTTTCTTTTATATTCATTTTATTCTCCTAAAAAATCGATACCCAAAAGCAGTCCGCACGCCGGGTCGTTCCCGTCGGCGGCTGCTTTCTTGCGAGCAGGCGTCAGACCAGTCCGGTTATATCCTCTCCGGGCTCTCCGATCACGCATATGGGCGTGCCGCAGTCATAATCCTCGTCGCACTCTACCAGTATCTTTAAAAGCGTACCGGTCACGGTGGATTCTATCTCTATCGTGGTCTTGTCCGTGGTCATCTCAAAGAGTATCTCGCCCTTTTCTATAGGCTCGCCCTCTGCCTTTCTCCACTCAACGATCTGTCCCTCTTCCATGTTTACGCCCAGTTTGGGCAGCTTTACGACTGTTGCCATATTATATCTCCTTTTATTAAAGCATATCGCTTTATTTTACTGTTATATACGTTCTTGCACTTCCAACGCTCATATTATACTTTGCTTGCAAACTATTTGTCAACATGTATGCTTTATTTATATCATATATTATGTCTTTTTCAAGCAGGATTTTTTAATACCGTTTCGAGTCCTGTACCGTTCCGACATAAAAACACGAATATACCGGCCGTCCGCCTTGAACGCTGGCGCGATAAATGATAGTATATCGATGACCTTAAAATATACCTGTTGCGGAGACAGCTCAATGAATATAGATATCTCGAAATTCGATTTTGACTGCGTATGTAAAAAGCACCACTCAATATCCGTAAAGGAGATAGCGCTTTATCCCGACGCTGCTTACGGCATTGCCGACGCCGCAAAAAGACTCGGCTGCGATATCGCTGATGCCGTCTTTGTATACGATAAAAACACCTATGACGCCTGCCCGGTGCACCCCAAGGCCAAAAAGGAGGTCATACTCGAGCCCGACGGCCTTCACACCGACGAGCACGGTATCGGCGCGCTGCGCTCCGCGACAGTTCCCGCCTCTCTTTATGTCGCGGTAGGCACCGGCACGGTGAACGACATAGTAAAGTACGTTTCGTGCGAGGACGGCGTTCCGTATATATGCGTCGCTACGGCGTGCAGCATGGACGGCTTTGTCAGCGCCACCTCCGCAGCCACGCTCGAGGGCAAAAAAATAACCGTAAAAACTCAAGCGCCTATAGCCTGTATTGCGGATACGAACATACTTAAAAATGCGCCCATGCGGCTTTCGCTGTCCGGCTTCGGCGACGTTATAGGAAAGTGCATCGCTATCGCCGACTGGCGGCTTGGCACGCTTTTAGGCACGGATGAGTTCTGCCCGACGATTGCCGGCATGCAGCAGGAGGCGCTTTCGCGCATGATATCCGCCGTCCCGGGGCTCGTCTCGGGAGGCACGGAGGTATATGAAAGACTCATGTATTCTCTGATACTCTCCGGACTGGCCATGCAGATGTTCGGGGATTCGCGTCCAGCCTCCGGCGCGGAGCACTATATATCCCATTCGTGGGATATGGGGCTTTTCGGCTCGGAGTCAAGCGCGCTCCACGGCGAGCAGGTGGGAGTGGCGACACTAATGATACTAAAAAAGTACGCGGATATAAT
>CAYVOZ010000270.1:0-2525 GCA_964453325.1 uncultured Christensenellaceae bacterium
TAGAACACGCTTTTGCCGGTAAGCTCGGAGACGATCTCGGCAATATACCCTCTTGTACCCTCTGCAACGAGTTCCAGCGAAACAGGCAATTCCCCGTTCCGCAGCTTTTCCGCAAAGGCTTTCATGCTCTTTGCCGCAAGTATTGAGCTTTTAACTATATTGATGGCGTCCGCCTCCGTTTCCGCTTTCTTATGCGTATACGCATTACGGCCGCTACCCGGAATCAATGTCCTTAAAAAACCGGGCGGCGGCTTATTGCTAAATATCTGTCCTTTTTACAGCTTTTTAAGACTCTCGAGTCTTTCTTCTATCTTCTCGAGCATGCCGGTGTACTTTTCGAGCTTTGCTCTTTCCTCCTCGACCACCTTCTCCGGCGCCTTCTGCATGAAGCGCTCGTTGGTGAGCTTTCCGTTGGCTCGGGCTATCTCGCCTTTCAAATTATCGCGCTCCTTGGTCAGACGCTCTGTCTCCTTTTCGACGTCTATGAGATCGCCGAGCGGCAGATACGCTTCGCCCATGGGCGTCACGCAGCTCGCGGCGTTCTCGGGAGCGGGATCGGACGGAGCTATGGTCTTTATCTCCGACGCGGAGGCAAGACGCTCGAGGTATGTGCGTATAGCGTCTATCTTTTCGGCAGCCTCTGTGCGGATGATAAGAGCAGCCTTTTTGGAGGGCGGCACGTTCATCTGTGCGCGTATGTTTCTCACGCTCCTTATTATCTCCATCGCTCCGACCATCTCGGCTTCCTCGGACGGGAAATCGAGCTCTCCTTCGTACTCCGGATATTCTGATATCATTATGCTCTCGCCCGCACCGAGCATATCCGCATATATCTTTTCGGTTATGAACGGCATGAACGGATGCAGCAGCTTGAGCGAATCCGTGAGCACTCTCATGAGTACCGCGCAGACGCATTTCTTATCGTCCCCGTCGTCGCCGTAGAGCCTGGGCTTTGCCATCTCTATATACCAGTCGCAGAACTCGCTCCATATGAAGTCGTATATCTTCTGCGCGGAGATGCCGAGCTCAAATTTCTCCATGTTCTCGGTCACTTCCTTAACGACCGTGTTGAGGCGCGAGAGTATCCACTTATCCGCCGTGTCGGTCTTCTTAAGGTCAAGCTCCGGTACGCTGTCAGGCAGGTTCATGCACACAAAGCGCGACGCGTTCCATATCTTGTTCGCAAAGTTTCCGGCTGCCTCGACCTTCTCCCAATAGAAGCGCATATCTCCGCCCGGGCTGTTGCCCACCGCGAGGCTGAAACGCAGAGCGTCCGCGCCGTGCTTCTCTATGACCTCTAATGGGTCGATGCCATTGTTGAGCGACTTTGACATCTTGCGTCCCTGATCGTCCCTCACTATGCCGTGTATGTTCACGTACTTGAACGGCGGCTTCTTCATAAACTCCATGCCGAACACTATCATGCGCGCGACCCAGAAGAATATTATATCGTATCCGGTCACGAGCACGTTCGTGGGATAGAAGTACTCGAGGTCCTTGTTGCTCTCCGGCCATCCTAAGGTTGAGAAGGGCCACAGTCCGGAGGAGAACCAGGTATCGAGCACGTCCTCGTCCTGACGGAAGCTCTCGCAGCCGCACTTTTCGCAGCGCGACGGCGCTTCCTTTGCCACGACCATTTCGCCGCACTTCTCGCAGTAATACGCGGGTATGCGGTGTCCCCACCAAAGCTGACGGGATATGCACCAGTCGCGGATGTTCTCCATCCAGTTGAAATATATCTTGTCAAAGCGCTCCGGCACGAACTTTATATCGCCGTTCTTCACAGCATCTATGGCGGGCTTTGCGAGCTCCTTCATGGACACGAACCACTGACGCGATATCATTGGCTCCACGGTAGTATGGCAGCGGTAGCATTTTCCCACGTTATGCGTATAGTCCTCGACCTTTACGAGCGCGCCTATGCGCTCAAGCTCTTTAACTATCTCCTCGCGCGCGGCGAGCGCCTCCATGCCTTCGTATTTTCCGGCATTCCCGTTCATGTGTCCGTCGTCGGTCAGCACGCATATCATGGGCAGATCGTGACGCAGCGCCACCTCATAGTCGTTGGGGTCGTGCGCGGGGGTGATCTTCACCGCGCCCGTGCCGAATTCGCGCTCGACATACTCGTCCGCTACTATGGGTATGGGCTTGTTCATGATGGGCAGTATGAGGTTCTTGCCCACGAGCTCCTTATAGCGCTCGTCGTCGGGATGCACTGCGACGGCGGTATCTCCGAGCATCGTCTCCGGGCGCGTAGTGGCAACGATTATGCCCTCTCCGCCGTCCTCTGCTGGATAGCGTATATGCCAAAGATGCGACGCCTCCTCGGTATACTCCACCTCTGCGTCCGAAAGCGCGGTCTTGCAGTCCGGGCACCAGTTTATGATGCGGTTGCCCCTGTATATAAGCCCCTTATTATATAAGGAAATAAACACCTCTTGAACGGCCTTGGAGCAGCCCTCGTCCATAGTGAAGCGCTCGCGCTCCCAGTCGCAGGAGCTGCCTAATTTTTTGAGCTGCTTTAC